>NZ_JASJEB010000009.1 GCF_030064895.1 Crocosphaera sp.
GGATCTATAGCAATAGACAGGCTAGTTAGGACACATAAATTATATTTTAAGGGAACAGGGAACAGGGAACAGGGAACAGAAAAATGTCCTAATAGCTTTGGCGACTGCTATATATTATTATTGAGGGTAAAGTAAGATTAGTTAATCAATTAGATGAAAAAATTGGAACCTTAGATAAAGGAGATACCTTTGGAGAATGTCAGTTTTTTATTAATGATGGATTTGAACATTATAGTATTAGAGCAGGACTAAAAACAAAACTGATTTATCTCAACCCAGAAACCCTGTTTCCTTTAATTACTCAATATCCTCAAATACGAGAGCATTTTTATCAAAAAGCACAACAAATTAATCATAAATTAAATCCGACAAATGTTGAGGAATTTATAAATGATAAACCCATTGATTTATCTAAGAAAACTATAGAAAATAAACCTCAAAAAATTATTAATAAGGCTTATTTTCCTTCCCCTACCCAAAGAGTAACTCATCTATTCCAAAAAGTATGGCGACGCTACCCTTTTTATGCTCAACAAAGTGGTTCTGATTGTGGGGCAGCTTGTTTAGCTATGATCGCCCGTTATTGGGGTAAAAAACTAAGTATTAATCGTTTGAGAGATATCGCCAATGTTGATAGAAATGGTGCATCACTAAAAGGACTTTGTCATGCAGCAGAAAGCATTGGTTTTTCTCCAAGACCGGTTAAAGCGAGTTTAGATAAACTAGCTCAACAGGAACTTCCAGCCATTGTTCATTGGGAAGGAAAACATTATATTGTTGTTTATGAAATCACCAAGAAACAAGTTATTATTTGTGATCCTGCAATTGGTCAAAAAACCCTAAGTTATGAAGAATTTAAAGAACATTGGACAGGTTATAGCCTGCTATTAAAACCTACAGTTTCTTTAAAAAATACACAAGAAGTCAAAACTCCTTTTTGGCAATTTTTTGAATTAGTTAAACCTCATGGCTTAGTTATATTTGAAATATTTATTGCCTCTTTGTTTATCCAAATTTTTGGATTAATTACACCCATTTTTACCCAGTTAATTTTAGATAGAGTGGTGGTTCAGCGATCCGGTGTCACTTTATTTGCAGTAGGGTTAGGATTAATCATTTTTGGTCTATTTCGAGTGGCTATGATGGGGTTACGTCAATATTTATTAGATCATACTGCTAATAAAATTGATATTACCTTAATTGTCGCATTTATTAACCATACATTGCGCTTACCTTTAGGATTTTTTGAGTCTCGTTATGTGGGGGATATTATCTCTCGTGTACAGGAAAATCGTAAAATTCAACGATTTTTAACAGGAGAATCTTTATCAATTATACTAGATTTAATTACCGTATTTATCTATGTTGGTTTGATGTTTTGGTATAGCTGGAAAATGGCACTCTTATCCTTAGCTATTGTCCCACCTTTTTTCTTATTAGCTTTAGTTGCAACTCCATTTTAAAAGCGGATTTCCAGAGAAATTTTTGGAGAAATGGCCAAGGAACAAAGTTATCTTATTGAAGCTTTAAATGGGGTGAAAACCATTAAATCTAGTGCCGTAGAAAGAAGCGTTCGTTGGCATTGGGAAGAACTCTTACATAAAGAAATTACTAAACAATTTTCGGGTCAAGTGATTGGTAACCGCCTACAGATTTTTAGTAATACTATCGAAACTTTAGCAACCACAGGTTTGCTATGGTATGGTGCATGGTTAGTAATTCAAAATCAATTAACTATTGGTCAATTAGTTGCCTTTAATATGCTATTTGGGAATGTGATTCGTCCTTTCCAAAGACTGACGGTATTGTGGGAACAATTACAAGAAGTAGTCATTGCCGTGGAACGACTAAATGATGTACTTGACTACGAACCAGAAGAAGATTTACAACAACAATCACGACAAATTTTGCCCCATCTTAAGGGAAATATTCGCTTTGATAATGTTACCTTTCGTTATCATCCAGAAAGTGATTTAAACGTGCTAGAAAACCTCAGTTTTGAGATTAAATCAGGTCAAACTGTTGCTTTAGTAGGCCGTAGTGGTTCAGGAAAAACAACCATTTCTAAAATGGTTTTAGGACTGTATCCTGCCACGGATGGAAAAATCTTAATTGATGGGCAAGATATCAATAGTTTATCTCTCAGTTCTTTAAGACAACAAATCGGTGTAGTGGATCAAGATACCTTTCTATTTGGCACAACTATTCGAGACAATATTAGTCTTGCTCATCCTGATTCTACCCTAGAAGAAGTTATAGAAACTGCTAAATTAGCAGGAGCCCATGAGTTTATTCAAAAATTACCGATGGGATACGAAACGCAAATAGGAGAAGGGGGAGGAATGCTATCAGGAGGACAACGGCAAAGATTAGCGATCGCCCGTGGTTTATTAGGCAATCCTCGCTTATTAATTTTAGACGAAGCAACCTCCCATTTAGATGCAGAATCAGAGCGTATTATTCAAACAAATTTAAACTCTATTTTACGTCATCAAACCACTTTAGTTATTGCCCATCGCCTTTCTACTGTGAGGAAAGCAGACTTAATTTTAGTATTAGATAAAGGAGTATTAATTGAGAAAAGAACTCACGATGAATTAATGAAAAAACAAGGACATTATTATTATCTCAACCAACAACAATTAGAGGTAACACCTTAATCTTATTGTCTACAATCTATCTATCAATTTTTGGAGTAAACTCATGACTGATGCAGCTAAAAATGAACACATTGATCACAATTTACAAGAAGAAGAAAATTTGTCTTCTGTCGTTAAAACAAGTATTAATTATCAAGATAATTGGTCAAATTCAACCAAAGAAATTCTTGATAGTTTGCCCCGTGTTTGGACAAGAGGACTTCTCTATTTTTTATTTATTTTTGTGGGTATCGCTTTACCCTGGGCGATGTTAGGAAAAGTAGATGAAACGGGAACAGCAACCGGCAAACTAGAACCCGAAGGAAAGACCTTAAAGTTAGATGCACCGGTGGAGGGAAAGGTATCTTTAATTAATGTCAAAGAAGGAGACATAGTAAAAGCTGGAGATAGATTAATAGAAATCGAATCTGACATAATTCAAGCAGATTTAAAACAGCAAAGAAATAAACTAGAAGGACAAAAACAAAGACTGCAACAATTACAAATTTTAGAGAAGCAATTAGAGGTTGTTTTTCAGACACAAAAGCAACAAAATCAGGCTCAAGAATTAGAAAAATTAGCTCAAGTTAATCAAGCTAAATCTAATCTATCAATCCTGAAAAATGCCTACCATTTACAGCAGTCAGAAAAACAAGCTCAAGTTAATCAAGCTCAACAGGATTTAGAATATAATCAAGAAGCTATTAAATTAGCAGAAATTCATTTACAAAATGCTCAAGAAGTCAAAGATCGCTATGATGCGGCTATTAATGAAGGAATTGTTTCTGCGATTCAAGTATTAGAAAAAGAAGACGCTTTACAAGAAAGACAAAAAACTTATAAAAAATTAAAGTCAGATATTGAAAAGGCAAAACATCGTTTAGCTGAACAAAAAAGTAGTTATAAACGAACGATGAAAGAAGCAAAAGGAGCAATTCAAGAAGCAGAATTAAAAGTAAGAGAACAGGACAATAGTTATCAAAGCATCAAGCAATCTGGTGAACTTTCTTTACTAAAAAATAAAGAGCAAATCAATAATATACAAAGAGATATAACCACTCTTCAATCAGACATAAAACAGACAAAAAGTAAAATAGAAAGTTTAGAGTATCAGTTAAGTCAACGAGTAGTAAAATCACCTATTGAGGGAATAGTTTTTGATTTACCCATTGATGCAGAAGGGGCAGTTGTTCAACCCGGAAAGCGCATTTTAGAAATTGCACCTCAAGGAACAAATTTGATTTTAAGAGCGCAAATGGCTACAACAGAAAGTGGTTCTGTAAGCCAAGAAATGCCAGTAAAAATGAAGTTTGATGCTTATCCTTTTCAGGATTTTGGTATCATTGAAGGGACATTAATTGAAGTTTCTCCAACAACATCAGAAATAGAAACCCCTGATGGTAAAACCTTGGTTTATGACCTGATAATTGAACTTGATAAGACCTGTATGCCAACCCCCGATGAGTGTATTAAATTACGTCCAGGAGATACAGCGACAGCAGAGGTTGTTATTCGTCAACGTCGGATTATTGATTTTGTACTTGATCCCTTTAAAAAGTTACACAATGGAGGATTTAAACTTTAAATATCCTTGGAGAAATATCAGATAAAACAAATTATTTATTACCTAATCCAAGAGGCAATTATACAATGGACAAACTAGAGTTTTATCGTAGTGTAATCCAATCATTATTAACAGCTTATGCTGCTGTTCCTATTTCCAATGGAGCGATAGATTGTTATACAGTTTTTGACACGAAACAAGACCATTACCAGGTTATGAATGTGGGATGGGATGGCCATCGACGGGTTTATGGTTCTGTTCTCCATTTAGATATTAAAAAAGGAAAGATTTGGATTGAGCAAAATATGACAGAAATGAGAATTGCTAAAGAACTTATTAAAAAAGGGGTTCCTAAAGAAGATATTGTCTTAGGATTTCAAGCTCCAGAAATGCGTCAATATACAGATTACGCTGTTATTTAATTTTAATTAAAGATTCTTTAGAGACTGTATTAAAGTATGTCCAGGAGATACAGCTAAAGAAGAGATTATTATTCGTCAACTTCGTATTATTTATTTTGTAATTGATCCCTTTAAAAAGTTACAAAATGGAGAATTTAAACTTTAGAAACCATAGTTAAAGAAGTTAGTAGTAAGAAGTAGGTAGGGACTTAATAACATTAAGTCCCTACAAAATTTTTTGTTGTAACAAATAATTACAAGTTAAAGGATATCTGTTTAACTTTAAACCTAATCAAAATATTTCAAATCTATTGATGAAGTTATTTAAAGATTATCATCAATAACCAACCCAACAACAACAACTAAGAGTGCAACCTCCAAGATTTTTTTCCAATTCCATTTTCCACCGACAATACTCTCTAATTCTAAGTCAGATAATTCTGTATAGTCTAATTCAACAGGTTTAAGATCAGAAATAACTATGTTTGCCATTGTTACATTACTCCATAATTAGTTGTGTTTTTGAAAAGCTTGAATTTGCTTGTCTTATTTATAAGATATCAAGTATTAATTAGTAGCGTCAATAGCAAAAAAAGCTTAAATTAATAACAATTAAACTAATTATTTCCTGATATTGTTTCAGAAAACTACCTTTGTGACTATGTAGATGGTTAAATGTGATCTAAACGTATATTGAGTTGTGATCTCGATCAATAATTTTCAGTGATTTTGTGCAATATCCAAGAATAAATTAAAACAATTATTTCTTTTTTAAATTATCTCACCTCTAGTTATGGTCTATTTTAACTTCCTATCTATAGGATGTTTGAAAAGTGTGAATTTTAATTTAGATCCTCTTAGTCCTTCTTTGAAAGGAGGTTTAGAGGAGCTTAGGGGCTTCTCAAACTGCCTCTTAGCTAATTTTGAATTTTTTTATCCCGAAGAAGAACTAAGATGAATAAAGACAATTTTGACGGTGTTGGTTCGATTAATAGACTTATCAGCTTTTTCAATAGTGATCAATTCTTAAGTTTCCATCAACAAGGTAGCAGCAATATGGAGATCATAAATTTTTGATATAATTAAATTAAGAAATAAATATTTCCAGCTAAAGCCATGGAATTAGCCTTAGAACAAATTATCTTAAATCCTGGTCAACAATTACTTTTAAAAGAGCTTAACTGGGCAAAATTTGAGGCAATATTATCAGAATTAGGAGAAAGTCGTGCTTCTCGATTATCCTACAGTAACGGAGTATTAGAAATCATGGTTCCTTTACCTGAACATGAAAAGGATAAAGAAATCATTGGAGATATTATTAAAATTCTCTTAGATGCACTCAACATTGATTTTGAAACGCTGGGATCAACCACATTTAAAAATAAACTTATGAATCAGGCCGTCGAACCTGATGCTTGCTTTTATATTGAAAACTATCAAGCTGTTATTGGTAAAAAAAGGCTAAACCTAGAAAGTGATCCACCTCCAGACTTAGCCATAGAAATTGATATCACTTCCCGTACCCGTTTAGATAATTATCGACTTTTAGGTGTCCCCGAACTTTGGCGTTATACTCAAAATAGTTTAGAGATTAATGTGTTACGAGAAGGAGAATATATTGAGTCTTTAAATAGTCCCAATTTTACCAATATTCCGATTATTGAATTAATTAATCAAGCTGTTGAACAAAGTCAACATATTGGGAGAAGTGAAGCTATGAGAAACTTTAAAAATTGGATTAAGGAAAATCTTGATAATAACTTAACTTAAAGGCAGAATTTATATTACTATTAAGAATGAATATTTCAAGGAAAAAATTTCATTATGTCATCACAGATCAACATTACCGAGCAAGATATTCTCAAACAACTTAAATTATCAGGAAAAGTCCCAGAAATTCTCGAAGGGATAGTTAAGCAGACAATTATTACTGAAGAAGCAGAAAAAGCAGACATCACAATAGAAACTGAAGAACTACAAAAAGCCGCCGATCAATTTCGGTTACTTAATGATCTTCGAATGGTTGAAAAACAAAGTTGAGCAAATAGAGATAAACTTATCTTAACTGACGGAATAAAACCTCTAGTTACTGTTGTATCCCTATCCAAAAATTATCTTATTATAAAAAATAATAATTCACATATAACTACTAGATTTTTTGGTTAGTTAATAACTAATTTTTTAAGCACATCTTGGTGCATAAAAGCGCGATCTTTTAAAGATTGAATCCTATCTTTAATTAACGGGTCCCCATTAACAAAATATTCTAACCAAGCGGTACTAATAACATTGGGATCAGTGGGAAGTTGAGCTAAATCCCATCCAGGAATTTCGATTTCTTCCATTAAATAGTCCACTTTAGGATCATAACTGAGAGCAAAACATTTACACTCTTGTGAAGCGGCCATAATTAAACTGTGTAAACGCATCCCAATTATCATCTCTACCCCTTGAAAGAAACCCTTTAATTCTCTGGGATTTTCTAATTGAATAATCTGGTTAGTCCCTGGTAATTGTTTAGCAATAGAACGAGCAATTTCTAAATCTTGGGTTGCTTGGAAAGGAACCAATAAAAGACAGGTATTGGTGGCCTTTTGAAAATCAATTAAAGCTTGGGTTAATATCTTTAACCTTTGAGGGGTTAATAGACGATGACTCCGTAAATTAACTGCTACTCTCGGTGCCGGTAAATCCGCTAAACCTACCACAGATTTAGCCGTTAACGCCCAAACTGGATCAGGGGCAATCAAAGGATTTATATGCCATTTTGATAATAATTGTGCGGACTTATAATCCCTAACACTAACAGCAGTACAACCTAATAAAACTTGATGGGTTAACCAACGGGTCAAAGGATTATTTAAAGGGCCAATTCCTTGCGCCCAAGCAACAGTTTTTAAGCCTTTTTGTTGGGCTAATGCCATCAATCCTGCATAATAAATAGGACTAGCTAAACTGGTAACATCCTGCATCAAACTCCCCCCACCCCAAATAAAAATATCAGAGGTTTTTAGAGCTTCTAAAATAGCTAACCCAGAACGATTATGATAAGTTTGCACCCCATATTGTTCGTAAGTTTTACGAGGGTTTGCTGAGAGGACAATGGGTTCAACTTGAGAGGGTAACATCTGTAGCAAAGTCATCAATAAGGCTTCATCGCCCCCGTTTCCTTTGCCATAATAACCACTAATAACTGCCCGCATTTTTACTTCTCGATTGGCCAAATAAGCTTAGTATACAGATAAGCGATGGTTTCCACAATCACTGATTTTATCCCCGCGCTGGTTTTCCACCAAGGTACGGAGGAAGGAGGAGTAAATGCGATCGCCCCCACTTTGATCTCTGGTTCTAAAATCCCTTTAAACACTAACCAACTACGGCGAGTGTGAACGTCAAAGGAATAGATATTGATAGCTTTAACAGCTAAATTTGATTCCAGTAACCATTGTTTCACAGCCTTGGCACTGGCGGCAGTTCGGTTAACTTGTACAGTAGTATTAGGAACTGCAACAACCTGATTAGGGTTTAACCCCAAGGCAATGACTGTGGCAGCAGCTAGGTCAGCTAAGGTTTTATAGTCACTTAGATATTTTCCTCGGCCTATTTCGTTACCAGTGGTGATCATCAAACGATAATCTTTGTCTTTAAATTCTGCCATCGCTGCTTCTATTGTCTTATCACTCACCCATCCTTCTACGATCATAACGTCTGCATCTAGGGGGCGAGACATCCTTAAAAATGGATGAATGGATAAGGCAAAACTGATTAATAGTAAAACTAGGACAAAAACCAAAAATAACCACCCCTTAAGGCTCAAAGTCCACTGGGGTTTATATTCGAGTAAACCCCAAAATTTTTGGGGTGGGAGTTGGCAGAAAACCATAATTAATTGACTAAGAAACAGAGGCAGATCGTTGTTGTTTTAGATAGGTAAATACGGATTTATCTCCAATATCAGGGATTAAGGGTTGAATAGATTTCCGTAGGGCAAAAATGATAAATAAACCTGCCCAGGTACCCAATAATGCTTGTTCTATACCTACAGATAAAACACCAAATAAATGACCTAATAAAAGTAGGGGTACTAGAGGCGTTAATAATTTTGTTTCCAGACGATTAAAACAAAACGCTTCCTTAAAATAAATCCCTGTTAAGGCAACAAAGATAAAACCAATTCCCAATAAAGTAAGGGGATTTTGATAAACATATAAAGCTAAAGGGTCTTGAGAAAATGTAGACAGAATTATAGCGGTTAGGGTTCCAATGCCCCAACATACCTGTAAGAAACGATGGAGAGGGATCAAGTAAATATGAATAGTTATTAAGCTAATGCCCAAACCAAGAGAAAATGAGGTAAACAAAGGAGTGAGTAAAGTTAGGGTTAAAGAGGTCGCCCCTTGCCCTAAAATCAAGCCACTTCCTAAAGCAAAACTGAAAGCCGATAGTAGCAACCCAAGACGATAGATTTTAACCCCTTGGAGGTCTTCTGAAGTAATAGTATATTGTCCAAATTGACCTTGATAAACCTCTAAGGTTTCCGATGCTGTCTTCATGATTATATTCTCCGTTAGTTAACGTTTAAATTGTATCGTTTTTTTACGAAAAAAAAGCACTTTTTTTCTAATCATAAAATTCATCTTAAATTTAAACGGTATACTGAATTTCTTGAGCTAGTATTATGGTTTAAAAAAGGATAAAAAGCCAGAGCAAATTAGCAATAAATAACCAATTGTAAAATAATCCTATGATTGTCACCTTTGAACAGAATTAAAGAGCTACAATGATTATTGTAATGAATAAGGTGCTAGGCAGAGAGAAACAATTTAGCGACCGATAAAGTGTGGTGTGATGTAGTGAAAGTCCCGCGAACTAATCTAGTTTAGGGCAAATTAGCTCTTACAGCAGTTTGTTATTAAAACACTGCTCCTTACACTCTTTGGAGGTCAAAATGGTTAACAATTCAGCTAAGTTTATTGCTTTAGGTACAGTAGCAACCGTTGGTGTACTTGGTTTAGTTTCCGAAGCGCAAGCTCAACATTTCGTCTATCCTCAAGAATTAGAAAAAGAGGAAGAAATCGCTTATGTTGACTGGGACAGCAATCCTGGCCCCCGTGCTTTTGAACGCCAGATCCAAAAAGTTGTGTTTGAATGTGTTCCTCAAGCAGATGGCAGTTATGTCACTGAAGAACGGGTAGTAGAAATTACTTTTAATCCTGCAAAGGCTGCTCCCGTTGGTAGCACTTTCGATCCTCATAACCCCTATAGTGGTGGTGTTTATTCACGTGAGGATGTGTCCAATCAGTACATCGCATTGGGTGAATTAAGTGGACAACCCATGATTCTCTGGAATGAAGAAGTTGCTTCCAGTAATCCTGAAGGGTTATACACTCCCGAAAGTCGTTGTCAAACCGTTAGTGCGCGCCTAACCAATCTAGCCTATGCCTTTGGTGAAACTACTCCTGTAGGTGTTGCTCAAGCATTCACTGAAAGAATGGCTACTGGTGTTGTTAACGGAGAAAGAGTTATCTTTATCTCCTACGATCCAGAAAACGTTTCTACCGAAAATGTAGTCTTAACCTTAAGACCTGAAAATGGCGCTACATTCGCAGAATCTCAAAGAACCTTGGCTCAGTTCAACAATTCTCTTTCCCCCGCTATTGGTGGTTTAGAAGAAGATCCTACCAAGCTTCCTCCCATTCAAGAGTAGATTATACCAACAGGGAAAGACGTTCAACATCTTTGTATTCTTTCCCTTTTCTCTAGAGAGTTAGTAAGTCACTACTCTCTATTTTTTTTGTCTACAAATAATAAAACTTGCAACTAATCTGAGAATTACGTTAAATTTAGTTAAGTTGGATCTGCAATTTCAGCAAAATTCTCGTCTTTATAACTAAACTCTTGACAAAAAAAATATTTTGTGTTAAGAAAATCAAATTCACTCACCTAAGAGAAAACTTAACCTATGAAAATATCTTGGAGAACCCTATTACTCTGGACATTACCACTATTGGTGGTGGGATTTTTCCTCTGGCAGGGAGCTTTCCCCGCAACATCAACTCCCATGGGGAACAACACAGCTAACACCCGTATGACCTACGGGCGTTTCTTAGAATATTTAGATGCCGGTCGTATCCTCAGTGTTGACCTTTATGAAGGAGGACGCACCGCCATTGTTGAAGCAGTTGACCCGGAAATTCAAGACCGCGTACAACGTTCACGGGTTGATCTTCCCATGAACGCCCCTGATTTAATCAGTAAAATACGTCAGTCTGATGTAAACCTAGAATCCCACCCCATCCGTAACGAAGGGGCATTATGGGGCTTTTTGGGCAATCTATTATTCCCAATTCTCCTGATTGGGGCTTTATTCTTCTTGTTCCGTCGCTCTAGTAACTTACCCGGTGGTCCAGGTCAGGCCATGAGTTTTGGTAAGTCTAAGGCTCGTTTCCAAATGGAAGCCAAAACCGACATTATGTTTGATGATGTGGCCGGTATCGACGAAGCGAAAGAAGAATTACAAGAGGTTGTCACTTTCTTAAAACAACCCGAACGTTTCACCGCAGTTGGGGCCCGTATTCCTAAAGGAGTGTTATTAGTTGGACCTCCTGGAACCGGTAAAACCCTCTTAGCTAAAGCGATCGCCGGAGAAGCTGGCGTACCTTTCTTCAGTATTTCTGGTTCTGAGTTCGTAGAGATGTTCGTGGGTGTTGGTGCGTCCCGTGTTCGTGATTTATTTAAGAAAGCCAAAGAAAACGCCCCTTGTCTCATTTTTATCGATGAAATTGACGCAGTAGGTCGTCAACGGGGTGCTGGTATAGGTGGTGGTAACGATGAACGGGAACAAACTCTCAACCAGTTATTAACGGAAATGGACGGGTTTGAAGGCAATACAGGAATCATTATTATTGCTGCTACCAACCGTCCCGATGTACTGGACTCTGCTTTAATGCGTCCGGGTCGTTTTGACCGTCAGGTAATTGTAGACGCTCCTGACTTCAAAGGACGGATCGAAATCTTAGAAGTTCACGCTCGCAACAAAAAATTAGCCCCCGATGTCTCTATTGAGACTATCGCCCGTCGTACTCCTGGTTTTAGTGGTGCTGACTTAGCTAACTTACTTAACGAAGCAGCTATTTTAACCGCCCGTCGTCGTAAGGAAGCCATTACTTTATTAGAAATTGACGACGCTGTTGATAGGGTTGTTGCTGGTATGGAAGGAACTCCCTTGGTTGATAGTAAGAGTAAGCGTCTCATTGCTTATCACGAAGTTGGCCATGCGATCGTTGGTACTTTAGTTAAGGATCACGATCCTGTACAAAAAGTTACTTTAATCCCCCGTGGACAAGCTCAAGGGTTAACCTGGTTTACCCCCAATGAGGAACAAGGTTTGACCACCAAAGCACAGCTTATGGCCCGCATTGCTGGAGCTTTAGGCGGTCGTGCTGCCGAAGAAGAGGTTTTTGGTTACGATGAGGTAACAACCGGTGCTGGTGGCGATTTACAGCAGGTCTCAGAAATGGCTCGTCAGATGGTGACTCGTTTCGGGATGAGTGAACTTGGTCCTCTTTCTCTAGAAAGTTCCTCCGGTGAGGTCTTTTTAGGGGGCGGTTTAATGAACCGCTCGGAATATTCGGAAGAAGTGGCTATGAAAATTGACGCTGAAATGCGAATTTTAGCTGAAGACGGCCATAAATTAGCCCGTCAAATTGTCCGCGACAATCGTGAAGTGGTTGATCGCTTGGTTGAATTGTTGATCGAAAGAGAAACTATTGATGGAGAAGAGTTCCGTCAAATTGTAGCTGAATACACCGAAGTTCCTGAAAAAGAACAGTTTGTCCCCCAGCTATAAACTAGATTAAAAACTATAAAAAAAAGGCGCGATCGCTCGCGTCTTTTTTTTGCTTAAAGAAAAGAATCATCTTGAGGTGGATGTAATTTTCCTTCTTTCCACAATTTTCGGGATCTTTGCACAATAATTATCGTTACGGCTTACGGCTAAATACTTACGCAAATTGCTTAAATTTCTTCCATTTCCAACTTAGCAGAGGTCACAGCAGCGAATGCAAAAGCAAAAACAATAGGCATGGGATTTCTTAATATATAGCTTAAAACAACCGATACAATTGAGATTAAAATTGCAGTGGTTAACCAAGTTTTTTCTTCAGCACAAAATCCCTTTGTTGCTTTGATTAAGTACAATACTTCAGAGGGAATTGGTTCTGGCATAACTGCACCTGGAGGAAAAGCCCAATAGTGATTGTAGCGTTCTCTAAATAAATCTGTCCATCCATTGTCGTCACACCATTCTTGTATCCATTCGTCTCTAAAGTGTTTCATAATTCTTTTAGATTTCCTCAATTTACTACTGGTTCTCGTCCTAATTAATCTATAGTTTAGCAATAGTTATCATTCATATTAGCAAAACCATTTTGGGTTGCTAGGTAACTTAATAAATCTTAATTAATACTTTTTAAGCATATATGCTTAGAATTTGCTTTTCTGTACAAATTGTCTTTAATTTTTGGTCCCAAGGTTCACAAGGAAGTTGAGATAAAAGGGCAAATTCAAAGATAATACCGACTGTGGGAATAGATTGCCATTGAGGAGAATTTAAGAGGCGATCGTAGAAACCTCCACCATAGCCTAACCGGTATCCATTATAATCACAAGCAACGGCAGGAATGAATATTAAATCAACTTTTTCAGGGGTTAAAATCGGAGCGTTGGGTAAGGGTTCTAAAATCCCATATTTGCCTGTTCTTAGTGGCTCTTGGGGTTGCCAAAAATGCCAAATTAAGGATTTTTTTTCGCAGCGAGGAAACCCCCAATTATGGTTAGTTGAAAATAGAGAAGTTAAATCTGGTTCTTGACGTATGGGAAAGTAAGCTAGAATAGTTTTTGCTTGTTTAAATAATGAATAATTTTGTAAAATATTACATATTTTTTGGCTTTTTTCTTTCCAGTCTGTTTCTGATAAGCTTTCTCTCTTGCTTATAATTTCTGCTCTCAGTTGTTTTTTTATTTCTTTTGTATTCATAATATTTTTTTTGTTAGAGAAATCGGGTTAAATCAAATTCTTGTTCTGAATTATTATTGGGGAATCTTTCTAGATTCAATAATAATAATAAGTGTTCCGAGTAGTCAACAATGCCTTTTAATTCTTGTTGTAATTGTTCTAGCCCACCGTTGGCATATTCTTCAAAAATTTTAACTCTTTTTTCTTCTGCTTCTGGGTCATTAACAGAAAGAATATTAGGGTCATTTGTCTCTGCGATCGCTAACAACTTTATGACAGTATCATAACCCCGAGAAACAAAAATTTCTAAACTAATAGGTGCTGGTTCTTTAGAAATAACATTAAGAGGAATTCGCTTGTTATATTTTGAGCCTAATGTGGCCGCAAAAGTTATCACATCTGCGTAGGTTTGAAAGGGTCCAACCCCTCCATTGAAATCTACCAAAGATTTAACTAATTCTGATTTATCTTTACTTATTCTGATACGATTAATAGCCATTTTTTATGATATCGTGGAATAAAAGAAGTATAATTAAAGAGCAAAAGTAGTTTAGATTGATTATGATCAGTGAAAGTCCATCTTTAAGTGAAAATTTGCATCCAACCAATCAATCTGATGCTTATCATCCCATTATTATTAATTTAGAAGAAATTACCAAAATATATGGAAGTTACAATACTAAAGTCAAAGCCTTAGATAAAATTAACCTAACCATCGAAAAAGGTGAATACTGTACCATTATGGGAGCATCAGGTTCAGGAAAATCAACCATGATGAACATTATCGGTTGTCTTGACCGTCCTTCTTCTGGAAAGTATTATTTAGATGGGATCGATGTGTCGGGATTGCCCGATTCTCAACTAGCTGCTATCCGTAACCGAAAAATTGGTTTTGTTTTTCAACAATTCCACCTTTTGCCACAAATGACCGCCTTGGAAAACGTTATTTTACCAATGGTCTATGCTGAGATATCTCCCTCTGAACGGCGAGAACGCGCCCTAGAAGCCTTGGAAAAGGTGGGTTTGGGGAATAGGGTTAATAACAAACCCAATCAACTCTCAGGGGGGCAGCAACAACGGGTGGCCATTGCTAGGGCCATCGTTAATGAGCCGGTGCTTCTCCTCGCCGATGAACCGACCGGAGCTTTAGACTCCAAAACCACCGAGGAAGTGTTAGGCATCTTTGAAAGCCTTTATCAAGCTGGTATTACGGTAGTCGTCGTCACCCACGAGTCAGAAGTTGCTCGCCATTCTCGCCGAGTTATTTGGTTTCGGGATGGTCAAGTGATTCATAGCAATCTTAACCCTCAAGAATTACACTCGGTTATTGATTAGACCCGGTATTAAATTAACAAATGTTGCGAAAAAAAGGAAGACCAACCATAATAGTGAGTTAAGATATTTATATTTTTGTATACCAAATTTAATAAAACCTTTTTTTCCTATTTTCTTTTGAATTCAGAGGCATTAGTAGACGCTTGTGACTTTGCAAACAACCCAATCTCATTACCCCAGTCCCAAAATTCAACAGCAAAAACGCTATGATGCTGAGGCCATCGCCCGTTATTACCGCCTACGTCCTTGGGGAGTAATTAAACGGGCCATAACAGTTATCTGGTCTTTTGGCTGGTTTTTGCTCCATTTGCAATGGGATCAGTGGTTTAACTCCGATAAAGACAATAAACAGCAGTGTGCAACCCAATTAAGGCGAATTCTCACCCGTTTGGGACCGACCTTTATAAAAGTGGGTCAAGCCTTATCAACCCGTCCCGATCTGATCCGGCCCGATTTTCTGCAAGAGTTGATCAAACTCCAGGATCAACTACCACCCTTCGATAACGAAATGGCTTTCTCTATTATAGAGAAATCTCTAGGAATTAGCATAGACGAAGCCTATCGAGAAATTTCTCCCCATCCCGTAGCAGCAGCTAGTCTCGGACAAGTTTACCGCGCTGTGTTGCATACAGGGGAAGAAGTAGCAGTTAAAGTACAACGGCCTAAACTCAGACCCATTTTAACCCGTGATCTCTTCTTAATGCGTTGGGCAGCTTGTCAGTTTGGTCGCTTTTTACCCCTTAATTTAGGACACGATTTAACCCTAATTATCGATGAATTTGGGGTGAAATTATTTGAGGAGATCGACTACATTAACGAAGGAAGAAACGCCGAAAAATTTGCAGCTAACTTCCGAGAAGATGATGACGTTAAAGTTCCCGCTATTTACTGGTCTTATAGTAGCGATTGCGTTTTAACTTTAGAGTGGATACAGGGTTATAAATTAACTGATACTGACAAAATTATTGCAGCCGGATTAGACCCTTATGCTATTGTAAGAATCGGCGTAACCTCCGGTTTAAGGCAACTGTTAGAACACGGATTTTTCCATGCTGATCCCCATCCTGGTAACTTATTTGCCACCCTCGATGGACGCATGGCCTTTATTGATTTTGGCATGATGGATCAGTTAGAAGAAAACACCAAAGAAACCATTGCCAGTTCTGTTGTGCAGTTAATTAATCAAGATTATGATGCTTTAGCAAGGGATTTTGTGCAGTTAGGTTTTTTGACCTCTGACACCAATATTGAACCAATTATTCCCGCATTAGAAAGGGTTTTAGGGAATGCGATCGGTCAAAGTGTAGGGGACTTTAATTTCAAAACTATCACCGATGATTTTTCGGAATTAATGTATGAATATCCCTTCCGAGTTCCGGCTAAATTTGCCCTAATTATTCGCTCACTTATTACTCAAGAAGGATTAGCCCTCAGCCTTGATTCTGACTTCAAAATTGTGGAAGTAGCCTATCCTTATGTAGCCAGAAGGTTATTAACAGGAGAATCTCCCCAACTTAGAAAACGACTCTTAGAAGTATTATTTAAAGATGGGAAATTCCAGTGGCAACGATTAGAAAACATGATCAATATTGCCCGTTCCGACGAACAATTTGATCTTCTCCCAACTGCACAATTAGGATTACAATATTTGTTATCTGATGAAGGAAGATATTTACGTCATCAATTGTTGTTAGCCTTAACAGAAGACGATCGCTTACACACCGAAGAAGTTCAACGTATTTGGGCGTTAATTAGTGACGATCTTCAACCCCAACAATTATTTGGTGTTGCTATGAAGGCATTTCAACAATTCTCGAGTGTAGGAGTTGCTGCCATTCTTCCCAAAACAGCCGATTTCAATTAACCTATTATTCATTCGGGTTTTTCATGTACTATTTACCTCAGCCTCCTTATTTCCTAATCTTTGCCGGTTTATTCATCGGCCTCACCTGTGGTTTAGCCTTTGAAGCTACCCTAAAGTCTCAAGTTAAAGTGATGTTAAATAAGCCTGTCGATCAAATGCTAAAAGGTTCTGGTTTACAGTTACCTTTTTTTGGTATTTGTGTTGGTATTTGCGTCTTTCTTTCTTCGGGTTTAGAGATTTTTATTTTTGACCGTTGGCTATCTTATGCCCTTTCTTTACCCATGACCATTTTTATTGCTGCTTTAGTATGGATACAACTGGCAAGCGTATTAAAACAGTTAAAAGAAGGTGGATCAAAAGCAATTGATTTAGACGCTTTTTATTAAAGAAATTGTAAGGATTCAGCGATAAGCTATCAGCTTACTTTCTAGAATACATTTGGGGGCTTAATAATATTAAGCCCCTACTTTTTAAATTTTGAATTGTTGAATATATCTCCACCCTTCCCACCCTCATTCAACTGAAATATTGATACACCCAATTAAAAACTAATGTAAGTTAACCAGGTGGCCAAGATAAAGATCGCCCTCCTAAAATATGTAAATGAAGATGATCAACGGTTTGGCCTCCATCATCTCCATTATTAATAACCACACGATAACCATTATTTAACCCTGCTTGTTGGGCAACTTGTTTCACTTTCATTAAAAGATGTCCTAAAATACGATGATCCTCTTCTTGCGCTTCTTCTAGTTTAGGAATAGGTTTTTTCGGAATGACTAAAATATGAGTGGGTGCTTGAGGGTTAACATCAGTAAAAGCTAAGCATAAATCATCTTCATAGACGATATTGGCTGGTATTTCTCGCCGGATAATCTTACTAAAGATTGTATCAGTCATTGTCTCATTTAATCAGTGACAATTTCTTATTTTATCATTTAGGGGCTTACTCATTCTGTATCTGGATCAAGTCAGGGACTATAATAGATAATTAAATCTTTTTAGAGAAGAGGAATGAAACATGAATCAAGGTAAAATTGTTGCTGTTATTACCGGCGCTATTTCTATCTTTCTAGCAGTTGCTTATTTAGTGATTGTTCAATTATTGGACTTTCGAGGCGAAATGATACCTGCGCCAACTTTGGAGATGATCTTCAATCTTTTTTAGTTTATCAATAATTGTAACAGTTTGCAGACATCCTCTAGGAGTTCTCAAACTTTTCTCGTTACACTGAATAACTATATCTGCGCACCCTCCTTTTTTTGACTAATTTTTTGCTATGATTCCTTTGCAACTTACCCTAAAAAACTTTTTGAGTTATCGAGATATAATCCTTGATTTTCGGGGGTTACATACTGCCTGTATTTGTGGGGCAAATGGTGCAGGAAAATCATCTTTATTAGAAGCAATAACCTGGGTTATTTGGGGAAAAAGTAGAACGGCAACAGATGAGGATATTATTCATACTACCGCAGCCTATGTTAGGGTTGATTTCGAGTTTATTTGTTATGAACAAAGTTATCGGATTATTCGTAGTCGTCAACGGGGAAAAAGTAACACTTTAGACTTTCAAATTAATAGTGGTGATGAGTTTATTTCTTTGAGTGGTAAAGGTGTTAGGGCGACTCAAGATATTATTATTGCTACCTTGAAATTAGATTACGAGACTTTTATTAATTCGGCCTATTTACGTCAAGGAAGGGCTGATGAATTTATGTTACGGGGGGCAACAGATAGAAAAAAAGTTTTGGCAGAGTTATTAAAGTTAGAGGAGTATCAAAAATTAGCAGAAAAAGCCAAAGATTTATCTAAACAATATAAAGGACAAGTTGAACAAATCAAGTTGAACTTAGACAGAATTAACCAACAGATAGAAGAGAGAAAAAATATTAATACTCAGCAAAAAGTGATTAATGAAGAGATTGAAAAATTACAAAATTTACAACAAGCTGATCAACACAAATTACAAATAATTAAACAAAAAAATAATCATCGTCAAGCTTGGTTAGAACAATTTACATGGCATCAAAATAAACAACAAAATTTAGTAAAAGAAGCACATAAATTAAATAAGGAATCTGGTGAGTTAGCTAATAAAATTAATAATTCAGAAACTATGATTAGTCAAGAACAAGAAATTACTGAAAAATACGAAGAGCTATTAATATTACAAAAACAAGAAGAAACTTTGTCCCATCAATTCCAAATTTCACAGGAACTTCAACAGGAAAGACAAAAAATAGAACAAGAAATTTTCAAAAAAAATAATCAATTACAATTACAAATTCGTCAAGAAAAAACTCGTTTAGAACAGTTAGAAGAAAATGAAAGAGAATTACAAAAAATAATTAGTCAATCCAAAGAAATTAAAGCAGCAGTAGAAAAGTTAAACAATCATCGTCAAAGATTACAAGAATTAGATAAATTACAACATAAAGTTACCCCTTTGTTGAAACAGAAGCAAAATTTAGAAACAGAATTAGCAAAAATAAAAGCTAATCTAGAAGCAAAGTTAGAACAATTTGAAAATTTAGAAGCTCAGTACAATCAAGAATTGAAAAAAATACCAGAAAGACGACAACTTCTTTTAGAGTTAGATAGTCAAATTCAAGAAATTGATAATCAGAAAGTTTATCAGATACGGGTTAAAGAAAAATCGCAAGAAAGAAAATTGAAACAAGAAAAATTAATAGTTAATCAACGTAACTATACAGAAAAAATAGACGAATTACAGCAAAAAATAAACTTATTAAATAATCCAGACTCTGCTTGTCCTTTATGTGAACAAGAATTAGATGAAAGTCGTCGTCATAATGTTGTTGATAAAACTCATCAGCAACAGCAGAGACTTCAAGAACAGATTTGGTTTTTACAAGAGGAACTATCTGTTATTAAGCGAGATATTAAATCATTAACTATTGAAGATAAGCAGTTAGAAAATAAGCTAAAAAATTCAGAAAGTATTCAACAAGATTTTTCTAGAATAGAGGCACAACTTGATCAAGCAGGAGAGGTAAAAATTAAGTCAAAGAAATTACAAAAAGAAAAAGAATCTATTGAAAACTTAATCCAAACAGAAACCTACGGAATGGATATACAAAATGATATTAAAACTATTAGTAAAAGATTAGAAGAACTGAATTATGATGAACAAAGTCATGGTTTAGCTAGGGGAGAAGTTGATCGATTAAGATGGGCAGAAATTAAACAAGCTAGAATAGAAGATGCTATCCGTAACCAAAAGAAAATAGCTCAAAAAAAGCCAGAAATTATAAATAAAATTGAAAAATTAGAAACAGAAATAAAAAAATTAGAAACCGATTCAGAATTAAGACAAAAAATAGACAAAATAGAAGGGGAATTAAATAACTTGAACTATGATAGAGCTTATCATCAAAGAATTTCTAGTTATATTCGTAAATCTCAATCTTGTGTGGTTGATTATCAAAAATTGCAAGATATTAAACAACAATATCCTCAATTGAAAGAACAGTTAGAAACTGTTACAAATAAAATCAATAATAATCAAGAAGAAAAAAAAGATACAGAAAAATTTATACAACAATTATCAACTCAATTAGAAACTATTGAAGATTATACAGAAGAAATTGAAAGATTAGAAACACAACTTAAATTAGAAAGGAAAAAATTAGATAATTTACTGGGTAAAAAAGGAAGAATAGAACAATCTTTATCTCAATTAGAAAGCTTTAAAAAAGACCAAGAAGAACAAGAAAAACAATATAAAAATATTCGTAAAAAATATCGAGTTTACACAGAATTAACTCAAGCTTTCAGTAAAAATGGTATTCAATTATTAATGATTGAAAATGTTTTACCACAATTAGAAGCAGAAACAAATCAAATATTATCACGATTAACAGGTAATCAATTTCATATTAGATTTGTAACACAACGTGCCGGAAAAAGTGGCAGTTCTCGAAAAAAATCAGCTAAAATGATCGATACCTTAGATATTATTATTTCCGATACAAAAGGCAGTCGTGCCTATGAAACTTACTCAGGAGGTGAAGCATTTAGGATTAATTTTTCTGTGCGTTTAGCCTTAGCTAAATTATTAGCACAAAGGGCAGGAACTACATTACAAATGTTAATTATTGATGAAGGTTTTGGAACGCAAGATGCAGAAGGATGTGAACGTTTAATTGCAGCTATTAATGCTATTTCTTCTGACTTTTCTTGTATTTTAGCTGTCACCCATATGCCCCGTTTTCAAGAAGCTTTTCAACATCGTATTGAAGTATATAAAACTAATCAAGGATCAAAAATTAATTTAGTTAGTTAACTATCTTAAATCTCTAAAAAATCCTAGTATCTAATAGTGTTATATTTAAAATAAATTTGGTATAATTAAATTAGGGTTTTATTATTGAGGTCAAAAAATATGATTAATCCTCTAGAAATAAACTGTGATTCTTTACAAATGACAGATGAACAATTTTTTCAACTGTGTCAAGACAATCGTAATTTAAGGTTTGAAAGAAATAGCAATGGAGATATATTAATTATGCCACCAACTGGAGGAGAAACAAGCAACCGTAATATTGAAATTTCTTATCAAGTTCAAGCATGGAGTCGTCAAAATAAATTAGGAATAGCGTTTGATTCTTCTGGAGGGTTTACACTACCAAATAAGGCAGATAGGTCTCCTGATGCGTCTTGGATACCTCTAGAAAAGTGGAATGATTTAACATCAGAACAGCGTCAAAAATTCTTACCTTTATGTCCTGATTTTGTTGTTGAATTACGTTCTCCTAGTGATAGTTTAAAGACGTTACAAAACAAGATGAAAGAGTATTTAGAAAATGGCACAAAATTAGGATGGTTAATTAATCCAAAAACTAAACAAGTGGAGGTTTATAGACAAGGTAAAGATGTAGAAATATTAGATAATCCTAAAACTTTATCAGGGGAAGATATATTACCTGATTTTGTTTTAGATTTAGAATTAATTTGGTAGAATGAAATTAGAGCTTAATTATTGAGGTCAAAAAATATGATTAATCCTCTAGAAATAAACTGTAATTCTTTGCAAATGACAGACGAACAATTTTTTCAACTGTGTCAAGATAATCGAGATTTAAGGTTTGAAAGAAATAGCAATGGAGATATATTAATTATGCCACCAACTGGAGGAGAAACAAGTAACAAAAATAGTTCAATAAACTATCAACTTTACGCCTGGAATCTTCAAAATAAATTAGGTATTACCTTTGATTCATCTACAGGTTTTAAGTTACCAAATAAGGCAGATAGATCACCTGATGCGTCTTGGATACCTCTAGAAAAGTGGAATAATTTAACCCCTCAACAGCGTCAAAAGTTCTTACCTTTATGTCCTGATTTTGTCATTGAATTACGTTCTCCCAGTGATAGTTTAAAAACGTTACAAAATAAGATGAAAGAGTATCTAGAAAATGGCACAAAATTAGGCTGGTTAATTAGTCCAAAAACTAAACAAGTTGAAATTTATAGACAAGGAAAAGAAGTGGAAATATTAGATAATCCCAAAACATTATCCGGGGAAGATATATTACCTGATTTTGTTTTAGATTTAGAATTAATTTGGTAGAAAAAGTATTAATTTTTACAACAAAATATTGACATCATTAATAATTACTTAGGGGTTTAACACTGTTAAACCCATCTTGATATATTATGCTGCTAACAATAAACAAGCTTGAATATCTTCAGATTCTAAGTCAGGAAAATCAGCTAATATTTCTGATACTTCTACATTCAAAGCTAACATTTCTAAGATATCTGTTACCCTAATTCTCATACCACGAATACAAGGTTTTCCTCCACATTGTTGAGGGTTATAAGTAATTCTATTTAATAATTCTTGTTGTTGATTCATTGTCATATCTACCGTAGGGTGGGTTAGACGGGGATAATATCAATTATAACCAGTATTTAACTATCCGTCGTAACCCACCAATATACATAAATATCGCACGGGTTTAACACTGTGTTTTACCCATTCTCTAAGAATAACAATCTAGCTTAATCATAAAGGATTGGGCATAATATTATTATGCCCCTACAAGGTTTATAATTCAATTAAATATTTAAAATTGATATCAGTTACCATAGGGTGGGTTAGATGGGGATAATATCAATTATAACCAGTATTTAACTATCCGTCGTAACCCACCAATATACATAAATATCGTAGAGGTTTAACATTGTTAAAACCATGTCAGTAATTTATATAGTAGATAATAAATAATCTTGAAGATGTCTTGCTTCTCAGTTATAATACGTTAGGATAGAGTATCATTATCTGAATATTACTATGCTTAATAGTTTACTTGATTTTTTACGAGATCCAGCTTGGACAGCAATAGGAGTTATTTTTAGCTTGATATTTGGATTTATTGGATTTTATTATACAGCAAGAAATAAATTATGGCTGTATTTATCCATAATAGTTGCAGTATTTATTCTTGGTTTAGGGTTAGGAACTGGATGGGAAAATCAACCCCTTGTTTCTGCTTCTGAAGCTCCTTTAATTCCAGTAGATTCGACGAAAGGTTGGCAATCAACAGGTATTAATGTAAAGAAAGGAAATACAGTAATAATTAGTGTTAAAGGTGGAAGTTGGACTCTAGGGAGAAGATTAATAGATATTAAAAAATATCCAGATATTGATCAAGCATATATATCTACTCCTAATCTTGATGAATTATGGCATCAATTTTCTGAAAATACCGGAGAAGGATATGAGTCTTTAAACTGTGTAACTTTAGAATGTCCTGCTGCTCAAATCAAGGCAAAGTTAGGAAGTTTAATTGCGAAAATTTCTAATGAGAAAAATCCTAAACTTGACGAATTTTTTGAAGTTGGTAAAGAAACTAGATTCACATCACCTATAGATGGGATTTTATTATTAACAATGAATGATAGGGATAAAAATGATAATTCTGGAATACTTTTAACAAAAATAAATGTTGTCCCATAAGTTGAAGACTATATGAAAATTCTCTAGGATGAATAGGTTGTAAATATAAATCATTCATAATTAATAATTGAGAACTAATCTAAACACTATCTTATCTAGAATTATATTAATCTTGTTCTCTCTTTCATCTCAAAACCTTAAACGAATCTTAAAAAAATCAGAGCAAATATAAGAACATCCCGAAAAAACCGTTAAAATCAAAATCCTGTAGTATAACTTGTCTTAAGAAACACCATAGATCAAAAACTCTTAGTTTCGATAGCATGGGAAATAGAGGCCCGTTGATTCACCCAACCGTTAAATACTTGTCCCCCCATAGACACAGGTTCAACTAACACCTTCTAACCGAATCGATACCTTAACCATTCCTTAAGCTACGGTTGAGTTGCAGACTAAACCCACTTAAGCAACCTAGTTACCCTTAAATTTTGACTCGTATGGATGAGCGCAACATAATGAATATGACCCAAAATACCCATAACCAACCCAACGCAACCTATATGGGAATACCCTCCCTAGTTGAAGAAAGAGACGCTTGTGGGGTAGGATTTATAGCAGATGTGAAAGGTAAAGGCAGCCATAAACTGATCCAACAAACCTTAACTGCGTTAGACTGTATGGAACATAGAGGCGGTTGTAGCGCAGATAATGACTCAGGAGATGGATCGGGGATCATGACCGCTATTCCCCGTGAGTTATTAGCCTCCTGGTTTGCCGAAAAAGGCTTAACTATGCCTCCTGTGGAACAGTTAGGGGTGGGGATGGTATTCTTGCCTCAAGATAGCAGTAAAAAAGAAGAACAAAGATCCTACGTTGAAAGCGTTGTTAAGGGTGCAAACTTAACCGTTTTAGGATGGCGTGAAGTTCCTGTTAAACCTGAATTTTTGGGAGTTCAAGCAAAGGAAAACCAACCCCATATTGAACAAATAATGATCACGTCTCCTGAAGGGTTATCCGGGGATAAGTTAGATCGGGTTTTGTATATCGTGCGATCGCAGATCGGGAAACGGTTAGCGGATGATTTTTATATCTGTTCCTTTAGTTGTCGTACCATTGTTTATAAAGGGATGGTACGCAGTGAGGTATTAGGACAATTTTATCAAGATTTAACCGATCCTAACTATATTAGTCGCTTTGCTGTCTATCATCGTCGGTTTAGTACCAATACTATGCCGAAGTGGCCTTTAGCTCAACCAATGCGCTTATTGGGTCATAATGGAGAAATTAACACTCTTATCGGTAATATTAACTCCATGACCACCAGAGAAGTTAAATTAAATGCACCAGGGTGGAAAACAGAGGAACTAGAAGCATTAACCCCCGTTGTTAACACAGCAAACAGTGATTCCTATAACTTAGATAGTGCCTTAGAATTATTAGTAAGAACCGGTCGCAGTCCCTTAGAAGCGGCCATGATCTTAGTTCCCGAAGCTTACAAGAATCAGCCCGATCTCAAAAATTATCCCGAAATTACCGATTTTTATGACTATTATAGCGGTTTCCAAGAACCTTGGGACGGTCCAGCATTACTAGCATTTAGCGATGGTAAAATGGTAGGTGCTTGTTTAGACCGCAACGGTTTACGGCCTGCAAGATATTGTATAACCAAAGATGATTATGTAGTAGTTGGTTCAGAAGCAGGAGTTGTAGATATTCCTGAAGCAGATATTATCGAAAAAGGAAGACTTGGCCCCGGACAAACCATTGCAGTTGATTTAACTAGCCAAGAAGTGTTAAAAAATTGGCAGATTAAACAACGTATTGCTAAAACCCATCCTTACGGGGAATGGTTGCAAACCCATCGTCAACAACTAACCCCTCAAACCTTCTCAGATACCCTTCTCTTAAGCGACAAGCAACAACTCTTACAACAACAAACCGCTTTTGGTTACACCGCAGAAGACGTAGATATGATCGTGGTTCCCATGGCCACCCAAGGAAAAGAACCCACTTTCTGTATGGGAGATGATATTCCCTTAGCTGTGTTATCAGACAAACCCCATCTACTCTACGACTATTTTAAACAACGGTTTGCTCAAGTAACTAACCCTCCCATTGATCCTTTACGGGAAAGTTTAGTCATGTCGTTGAAGATGTTGTTAGGGGAAAAAGGAAACTTACTCGCTCCTAAAGCAGAAGACGCTAAACTACTACAAATAGAAAGTCCCGTTCTCAACGAAACCGAACTAGAACAGATCAAAAACTCAGATTTTAACGTTACCGAGTTATCCACCCTGTTCGATATTACAACAGGGCCAGAAGGGTTAAACACTGCTTTAGAGAGACTCTGTAATGAAGCAACCGCAGCAGTAGAAAACGGTTCAAAAATTCTCATTTTAAGCGATCGCCTTGTGGGAGTCACAAGTATTAATGAGACAACCAGTTATATTCCTCCCTTACTCGCAGTAGGAACCGTCCACCATCATTTAATTAAACAAGGGTTACGCTTAGAAACCTCCTTAGTGGTAGATACGGCCCAATGTTGGAGTACCCATCATTTTGCCTGTTTAGTCGGTTATGGGGCCTCTGCTGTTTGTCCTTATTTAACCCTAGAAACCATCCGTCAATGGTGGAATGACAGCAAAACTCAGAAGTTAATGGCCAACGGGAAACTAGCAACCATTACCTTAGATGAAGCATTAGGAAACTATCGTCACGCAGTAGAAGCAGGGTTATTAAAAATTCTCTCCAAAATGGGAATATCCCTCTTAGCATCCTATCATGGGGCCCAAATATTTGAAGCCATCGGCCTCGGTATGGAGTTAGTCAACATGGCCTTCAAAGGGACAACCAGTCGTGTTGGTGGTTTAAACATGGCAGAACTCTCTCAAGAGATAATCGCCGTTCATAGTCGCGCCTTCCCCAGTTTAACCGATAAAAAACTGAAAAACTTCGGCTTCATTAACTACCGTCCCGGGGGAGAATACCACATGAACTCCCCAGAAATGTCCAAATCTCTCCATAAAGCTGTTAAAGCCTATAAAATTGGACAAAATGGGGCAAATAAAGAGGCTTACGATCACTACGAGATGTATCAAAAATACCTCGAACAGCGTCCTATTACTGCCTTACGAGACCTCTTAACCTTCAAAAGTGATCAACCCTCTATCCCCGTCCAAGAAGTTGAACCAGTGGAAGACATAGTTAAACGCTTCTGTACCGGCGGAATGTCCTTGGGTGCATTATCAAGAGAGGCCCACGAAACCTTAGCGATCGCCATGAACCGCTTAGGGGCCAAGTCCAACTCAGGAGAAGGAGGAGAAGATCCCACCCGTTTTATTCGTCTCTCCGATGTAGATGCAGAAGGACATTCCCCCACATTCCCCCATCTTAAAGGTTTACGCAACGGTGACACTGCTAGTTCTGCCATTAAACAGATCGCTTCAGGACGCTTTGGAGTCACCCCCGAATACCTGATGAACGGTAAACAGTTAGAGATCAAAATGGCCCAAGGTGCAAAACCAGGAGAAGGCGGCCAGTTACCAGGCAAAAAAGTTAGTTCCTATATTGCCATGTTACGCCGTTCTAAAGCTGGTGTTACCCTCATTTCTCCCCCTCCTCACCACGATATCTACTCCATCGAAGACTTGGCCCAGTTAATCTTTGACTTGCATCAAATTAACCCTAGTGCTAAGGTATCCGTTAAATTAGTCGCAGAGATCGGCATCGGAACCATCGCTGCTGGTGTGGCCAAAGCTAACGCAGACATCATTCAAATATCTGGTCACGATGGTGGTACAGGTGCATCACCATTAAGTTCTATCAAACACGCTGGTTGTCCTTGGGAACTAGGTGTTACAGAAGTGCATCGGATGTTGATGGAGAATAAACTCCGCGATCGCGTTATTTTACGGGCTGATGGTGGCTTAAAAACTGGTTGGGACGTAATGATGGCCGCCTTGATGGGTGCAGAACAATATGGTTTCGGTTCCATTGCTATGATCGCCGAAGGATGTATTATGGCGCGTATCTGTCATACTAATAACTGTCCCGTTGGTGTTGCAACGCAACAAGAGAAGTTGCGTAAAAGGTTCACCGGAGTTCCTGAAAATGTAGTCAACTTCTTCTATTTTATTGCTGAGGAAGTCCGTTCAATTTTAGCAAAATTAGGCTATCGTTCCTTAGATGAGGTCATCGGACGCTCTGATCTGCTTAAAATGCGCTCACAACCCAATTTAACTAAAACTAACTCCCTTAACCTAGACTGTTTGTTGAACCTACCCGATGTGAAAAGCGATCGCAGTTGGTTAAACCACGAAGAAGTCCACAGCAACGGGCCGGTGTTAGACGATGAGTTGTTAGCTGATCCTGCCATTGCTTCGGCCATCAACACTCATGGAAGGGTAGCAAAAAATGTGAAAATTGTCAACACAGATCGCACAGTTGGGGCGCGTATTTCTGGAACATTAGCCAAAAAATACGGCAATACAGGCTTTTCTGGGGAATTAACCTTTAACTTTACCGGTGCTGCTGGTCAAAGCTTTGCCGCTTTCAACCTTCCTGGTATGATTATGCACCTAGAAGGAGAAGCAAACGACTATGTATGCAAAGGAATGCACGGAGGAGAGGTTGTCATCGTTCCCCCCAAACCTGCCACCTACGAAGCCGCAAATAACGTTATCGTCGGTAATACCTGCCTTTACGGGTCAACTGGCGGTGTATTATACGCCAATGGCCGCGCCGGTGAACGGTTTGGGGTGCGTAACTCTATGGGTAAAGCGGTTATTGAAGGTGCAGGGGATCACTGTTGTGAATACATGACCGGTGGTGTTATCGTTGTCCTTGGTTCCGTTGGCCGTAATGTTGGCGCAGGAATGACCGGAGGGATCGGTTATTTCTTGGATGAAGATTACAGTTTCCCCGAAAAAGTTAACCCCGAAATTGTTGATATTCAACATATTTGTACGGAAGCAGGGGAAGCACAATTAAAAGGATTAATTGAGTCTCATTTTGAACGCACTGGCAGTAAAAAAGCCGAACATATCCTCAATAACTGGGGAGAATATGTGAGCAAATTCTGGCAAGTAGTTCCCCCATCTGAGGCAAACAGTCCTGAAACGAACCCTAACCCCGTTATGATTGAAGAAAAGACCTTAACCCCTGTTAAATAATTAACTCGTAAGGTGGGTATTGCCCACCTTACTTGTTTATAACGAGAACTAAAATTATGGGAACAATTGAATACAAAAAAACCTTTTTCAAAGTAGCTGATTTTGTCTCTTGGCAAAAAGATGAAGCATTAATTTTATCCCCTAAATTTCAACGTAGATCAGTATGGAAACCTGGAACTAAATCTTATCTAATTGATACAATTGTTAGAGGTTTACCAATTCCTATTATTTTTTTAAGGGATCTTCCTATTGATCTTGAAACTTTACGGCCAAAACGTGAAGTAGTTGATGGACAACAAAGATTAAGAACTGTTTTGAGTTTTGTTGCACCTCAATCTTTACCAGACTATAATTCTCAACAAGATTATTTTACTATACAAAAAAATCATAACAAAGAAATAGCAAAAAAAACCTTTCAAGAACTCGATGATGAAATTAAGCGAGAGATTTTAGAGTATGAGTTCAGTGTTCATATTCTCTCTCCAAGAATGGATGATAGAGAAGTTATTGACATATTTCGTAGAATGAATTCAACCTATTATCAGTTAAATAAACAGGAAATAAGAAACTCTCAATATTTTGGAGAATTTAAAACCCTTGCTTATAAACTTGCATTAGAATGTTTCTGGTATTGGAAAAACTGGAAAGTTTTTACAGATGATGATATTGCACGAATGAAAGAAGTAAAACTAACATCAGAACTTATTATGATGATGTTAGATGGTGAATTAATGGGTAGCAATGATAAGACGATAGACAATTATTATAAAAAATATGATGATTCCATACCTCATAAAAATAGAATATATAATAAATTTCATAAGACTATGGAAGTTATTGATAAGAATTTTAGGGATTTTTTGCCATTTTCAAAGTTTCGTGAACAAACCAAAATCTATATTTTCTTTGCTGTAATTTATGATTTAGTTTTTGGACTAAATAGTATAAAAAACTCCGAATCTGATGACAAGCAAAAAATTTCTGAAGCAGTTGTACAAAGAATAAAAATAGCTAATGACAAGGTAAAAAATAAACAGCTAATTTATTCTAATTCTAAAGTTCAAGAAGTATTTGATGCTCGACGACAAAATATTAAGGAGAGAAAAATAATGTTTGATTATTTGATTCATTTTGTTAAAGACTCTGATTAAAGTTATGCAAGAAAACGCGGAAATACTATTGAATGAATTTAGAGCCAGGGTAGAAAAGAAAGAATTAACAAGAACAAAAATAGAAAACTTATTTGTTGATAATAGTCTAGATGAAAGTGATGTTCTAACTGTTTATGATGGTCTATTTTTAGGTTTATTCACTGATTTTGAACAATTACTGGAAGAATTATTCTGGGGATTACTTGAAGGAAAAATTACGATTAATGGATACCAAATTAACAAAATTCGTAAAGTTACAATTTCTCCACAATCAGAAATTAATGCAGTTATAGCAATAGACAGGCTAGTTAGGACACATAAATTATATTTTAAGGGAACAGGGAACAGGGAACAGGGAACAGAAAAATGTCCTAATAGCTTTGGCGACTGCTATATTTTGGGAGGACAAAGATATCTTGACTGGTTGCCTTATGACAACACAATAAAACGAGCAAAAATTTTTTTCCATAATGGTATTCCTTTTGATAATCTTGACGACGATCAAAAAACTTATTTAGGACGTTATCATAAAATTAGAAATGCGATCGCTCATAAAAGTCCTAAATCGCAAGCAGATTTTAATAAAATCATTCAAAACCTCCCCTTATTACCTTCACAAAAAAGTCCAGCAGGATATTTAAGAAGCAAACCAAGGGGACAACAAACCCAATATGAAATTGCATCTGCTCAACTAATACAAATTGCTTTAAATTTATGTAGAATTAATGTGTAATACTTAAGTGGTTTAATATTAGGATGTTGATAAGGATTTTTAGACAGTTGATCAAAACAACGATTTAATCGAGACGCTAAAGACTGATCAGCTTGTTGATAAAATCGCTGTGCTTTACGAGTTAAGATTAAATCATACATTGCGACGAATAGCCTTAAATGAGACTAAATCTTCTGTTGCTGCTTGTTCTTCTGCTTCTTTTAAATCATTTTCAAAACCAACAATATTTAATAATTCTTCCGTTGCTTCATTATCTTCTCTTTCTACTAAATAAGACAAAGAATCAGCAGCAACTAACAGTTTTTCTTCTGATAGTTGATTAATATAGGATTCAACTTGCTCACGAATTCCTAAATCACTCATAAATAAAGCATAATGGATTTTGATAAGATTATATCATACATTTTTAAATGCGATCTCGAAGAGATCCGCTTTGCGGCGCGCTAATTTTGTAGGTTGGGTTAATAAAAGGAAACCCAACATAACCCTTACTGATAAACTCGACCATGAGATGCTATTAATAGGTATTTTTCAACAATATGGTATAAGATATGAATATGATATTGATTATCTTTTATCAATGTAACCGATGAGATTAGTTATTCTTTCTTTATGCACATTATTTCTCGTAAAGCATTACATCAATTCTGGGAGAAATATCCTGATAGTAAAAATAGCTTGACTCGTTGGTTTAAACTCATTAAATCTGCAAATTTTAAAAACTTTGAAGAATTGCGTTATATTTTTCCCAGTGCTGATTTAGTTAATGACTGAGTTGTGTTTAACATTGGGGGTAATAAATATCGTTTAATTACTTCAATTCACTTTAATCGTCAGAAAGTTTATATTCGTTACATATTGACTCATTCAGAATACGACAAAGACAAATGGAAAACATAACAATCCTCTCCCCAGATATTAACACCCATTGGCAGGCTATTGCCCCTATTCTAATAATTCGTAATGAAGAAGAATATAATCAAGCTGTTGAAAGATTAAATGCTTTAATTGATGAAATTGGCACGAATGAAGAACATCCCCTTTATAATTTATTAGAGACTCTGGGAACATTAATTGAAGTATATGAATCAGAAAATTACCCTATACCTGATTGTAGTGGTAGTGAAATATTAGCTTATTTAATGCAGGAAAATGGGTTAACTGTATTAGATTTACCCGAAATTGGTACACCTGAAATAATAGAAAGGATTTTAAGTAAAAATAAAACCTTAACTTTTGCTCAAATTCAACAGTTAGCAGAACGTTTTAATGTAAATTATCAAGTATTTATGAGTTCAACAAACTCTTAGGCTAATGCACTGCCCACCTTACGTTAGAATAAGAATTCTATTATAATTAATAATTATATAATTTGAATAGAATCGAGATAAGGCGATATGGAAACAATAAAAAAAATCACGTCAAACTTATACGAAACTGATTACTTGCAATGGATAGAAAGCAACTTAGAAAAATTACGACAGAAAAACTATCAAGAAGTAGATTGGGAGAATTTATTAGAGGAAATTGAAGACATGGGTAAACGTGAAAGGAGAGCCTTAGAAAGCAATTTAATTGTCCTTTTGCTTCACCTACTAAAATGGCAATATCAACCTGAAAAACGTACAGGAAGTTGGGAGAGAAGTATTCTTGAACATCGACGACGTATCAAAAAAGCCTTAAAAGAATCCCCTAGTTTAAAGCCCTACCTTAGCACTATTATTGATGAAAGTTACAGCGAAGCTATCAAACAAGCTAAAGCAGAAACTCAATTACCTCTAGACACTTTTCCGCAACAATGTCCTTACCCATTAATCTCCATTCTCGATGAGCAATTTTTTGAGTAAATGCGATCGCTGACTAAATTTAGGTATGTTAAAAAATAAAATAAGGAGAAACAGAGAAGCTTAACTCTGTCATCTGTTTCCCCATCAATTAAAGTTTGGTGCCACATTCTGGGCAAAACTTGTTAGTTACAGGGCTATCAGTACCACAGTAACTACAACGGATTAATTCCGTCTTCACATTTGTCGATTTTAACTCAGGAAGTCCCAACATTTGGGCATTACTTTTTCCAGGAGCAACCATAGGATAACAATTTTCATCCCGTTTCACATGAACATCCATCAACACAGGACCATCATGAGCTAACATTTCGGCGATCGCACCAGCCAACTGAGAATGCTCTGTAACCGTTATACCTTTGATCCCGAAAGCCTTAGCCAACAGTTCAAAATCAGGCATTCCTGACTGCATATTAGACGAGGCGTAACGCTCACCGAAAAACGTTTCTTGCCATTGACGTACCATTCCCTGCCAACCGTTGTTAATAATCACGGTTTTCGCAGCAATACCATACTGAGATAAAGTAGCCAACTCTTGCAGATTCATCTGGAAACTAGCATCACCACTAATACAGATTACCTCTTCCTCTGGTAAAGCAACCTTAGCACCCATTGCTGCCGGCATCCCGTAACCCATTGTTCCTAAACCTGCGCTAGAAATCCAACGCCGGGGTCCATTATTTAAGAATTGAGCAGCCCACATTTGATGCTGTCCTACATCCGTTGTGTAGTAAGCGTTTGGGGCCTGACGACCAATTTCCACAATCACTTCTTGGGGGGAGATAGTATCGTCATAATGGGGTGCAACCAGGGGATATTGTTCGCGCCAACACTGAATCCGATGTAACCAAGCTCGAGTTTTCTCGGTATCCAGAGGAACATCTATTTCTCGCGATCGCTGTAATAATTGTTCGAGTACCTGACGCACATCCCCCACAATGGGAACATTCGGCATTCGGTTTTTCCCAACTTCCGCGGGATCGATATCCATATGGATCACCTTTGCACGGGAAGCAAACTCATCTAATTTTCCGGTTACGCGATCATCAAATCTCGCCCCCACAGCGATCAACAGATCGCACTCACTGACCGCAAAGTTAGCGTAAGCGGTTCCGTGCATTCCCAACATTCCTACCGATAGGGGATGATGTTCATCAAAGGAACCAAGTCCCATTAACGTCGTTGTTACGGGAATTTGGAAACGTTCAGCAAATTCTTCTATTTGCACGTGAGCATTAGCGGCGATCGCTCCACCACCGACGTACAGTAAAGGACGTTCTGAAGTTTCGATTAAAGATAAGGCCGCATTTATTTGACGGGGGTTTCCTTTGACCGTCGGATGATATCCAGGTAATTTAACCTGACCGGGTTCAACCGGGATATAGTCGCATTCTTCCAGTCCTACATCTTTCGGCACATCGATTAATACAGGGCCAGGCCGTCCGCTACTAGCGATATGGAAAGCTTCGGCCACGATATTAGCCATATCCTCGGCATGGCGTACCACGTAGGAATGTTTTACGATGGGGAGAGTAATACCAAAAATATCCGTTTCTTGGAAAGCATCGCTACCAATGGCGGCTCGTCCCACTTGTCCGGTTACCACCACCATCGGGATAGAATCCAGATGTGCTGTAGCGATCCCTGTGACGAGATTGGTTGCCCCAGGGCCGGAGGTACCGAAACAGACTCCCACTTTACCGGTAGCCCGAGCGTAACCATCGGCTGCATGGGACGCGCCTTGTTCGTGACGCACTAAGAAATGTTGAAGTTCTCCCCTGGCTTCGGCTCGGTATAATTCGTCATATATGGGGAGAATGGCTCCACCAGGGTAGCCAAAAATGTGTTTAACGCCGTGACGTACTAAGCTATCAATGAGGGCGTAGGCCCCTGTACAGCGTTGGGGTGTTTCTGCTAAGGATGAAGTTATTTTTTCTATTGAAGAAACCACAGGGCAAACCGCCTCACTTAATTTCTGTCTATATTTTCTATTTTAGTCGCGATCGCCGATCCTGCCTCAATCTATTTCGAGAAAGAAGTCAGAAACGGTGGACATTGTAGTTCAAGGGGGTTTTGAGGGTAATACAAAACAAGAATTAAAGGCGATACTGACAAGTTTTCTCTGAGTACCGCCTTTATTTTACCAATAATTAAGTTTTGCTCTTGTCACTAAATTCTCTAACTCCCTGATTACACCAACCTTACCACATACCAGGGATAGGTTCAGGAGCAGGGGCAATTTCAACTGTATTTTCGGGCATGGGAGGTAAACTTACGTCAGGACGTTCCCAACTGATATTTGTCCGTACTACTTCAGGCACTTCCCGTAAATCTAAACGAGATACCCAGTAAGGACGAGCATAAGCTTGCTGCGAACGGTAGTAAGAACGCTTGTCTCCGACGATAACAAATTCACCATCAACAACTTTCATGATTACATCGGAACCAGCTACTAAATTAGGCCATAAATGAGGCATTTGAGCGGTCACTTTCCAAACATCACGTTCTCCGGTGGTAAAACCTACATCATGAGTTACTCGAACGTGGGCATCCTGGGTGATACCAGCAGAAATGATCTGAATTTGAGCTACATCTCCGGTAACGCCACGAATACGACCGACGATATAATCATCAAATTTAAAGTCTAACCAGTCTTGACGATAAACGTCGATGGGATCTTCTAATTCGTGACCAGCCAATTGACTGATGAGAACTTCTTTTTGTGCGGGTTCTGCTTGAGCAGGAGAAATTCCTAATAGGGATAAGCCAAGAGCTAACCCTGCTAACATATGTGAGTGTTTCATGAACACGATGACCTCACTCCAACTTAATTGGGTAAACTATATTGAATAAATTGTCTATTGACACCTTTCAGGATAATTTAGTTCCCAGAAAAAAGCTAGGAATTTTAACTATACTTTTATTTTTTTATGGTCAGAAAGGTCTCAACTATCTAAGTCAAGGTCTCCTGGTTCATTGTTTTCTCCTGTTATCGTTTGTTTTAAGGTTTCAATTAGATATTCTTGGGTTTTTCCTTCGGTTTCAATCACTTCTTGACTGTTTTCTTCAACATAAATAGTTTCAGTCGATTCAAGAGGTTCTGTTTCTGGTTCTATTATTTGTTCGATGGTTTCAGTTGACTCAAGAGTTTCTGTTTCTGGTTCTATTATTTCTTCAATGGTTTCAGTTGACTCAAGAGTTTCTGTTTCTGGTTCTATTATTTCTTCAATAGTTTCAGAGGGAATGTTTTCCTCACTTGGTATTGGTTCTGAAGTATAGACATAATTGGGATCAACAATGGAACGGGCTATCTCTAATGATAGTTCTCCTCGTACAAGTTTCGAGAGGGTGTCTTCTCCATTGGGTTGATAGGTAATGACTCTAACCGTATCATTAAAGGCGTTATTAACTTCTTGTCCTTGTTCATCTATGAACTCTAACTGAACCCAATTTTCCCCAGGTTCCAACCCTTGTAAATATATGGGTTGCCAGGTATCAATTAAGAAGTTTTCCCCGTTAATCGTAGCTTTAATTCGCCAATCGATAATATCATCATCGGGATCGTTTTGGGCTACAAAATGCAAGGGGGCATTGGTTAGATAAAAATCTAACATGATCGGTTCGGCTCCGTAACTGCCTTGAGGCTGACTATAGGTTAACAGAGGAAGAGAGTATGAAGGTGAGTTATCTTCTGTTTCGGTAAAAATACTAAAGGTTGTTTCTGCGTAGGCCCCTTCGTTTTTGAAACTTTCGTGCCACGGACGAGAGGCAAACACTCTGATAGTATGGGTTCCTGGGCTTAAGTCTTCTAAAATAATCGGTTCATCAAGGTTATAAACGGCCTGGTAGGGTTTATTATCCACAAACAAATGTAAATTTGGTCCTAGTCCTAACTTTTCGTCTTTGAAGAGGGGATAATCTTTAACCTCTAGTTGTACCGGTACTGAGGTTTCTGAGAATATTTCCTGTGGTTTAGGACTAATAATAGCGACTTGAGGATTATATTGGGCTAAAATCTCTTTTAGTTCTTGGATCACCGTTGGGGGGGCAACTTCTGTTAATTTACTGGTGTTGACCGCAACTTTAGAGGTTTCTTGCACTTGGGAAGATGTTTCTAGGCGATCGCTGCACCCGATCAAACCCCAACTGAGAAGGAAAATTAATACTAAACTTGACAGAAACGTGATCAATGGCGATCGCTGATTTAACCCAAACACTTTTGACTCTCCTATGATGGCAATATCAGTCTATCCATCTCTGACTATATCAGTTATCAGTGGTAAAATTTAGTTTATCTTAAATATCGTGCAAAGCACCTTGTCAATTCTACTATTTTAATTTTGATGAAATATTATTTAGTTTATAGTCAACTTTCACAACAGGCTGATTCTGCTCACGAAATTCATGATGTTATGTGTGCTAATGCTATGGCTAATTTAGGCTATGAGACTATTTTAACTTACCCTGATAACCCATCATCTGATTTAGATTTAGGTTCGTTATTTTCCCCTTTTAACCTACAAAAACCTCAACCTTTTTTTGTTGAGTTTTATGATGTTCAAGATCAACTTAATATTCTACCCTTATTTATTCCTAATCTGATCCGTAAAGGAATCAATCGTTTTAATTTAAGTAGTTTGGTGTGCAAATATTATTTACCATTTCATCTCAAAAATAAAGTTAATGTGGTACATACTAGAAATTGGAATTTTGCTAAAGCTGCGGTAAAAAATAAAATACTAACTATTTTTGAACGTCATTATTTTGCTGACAATAAATTTGAGGCTGAGATTGTTAATGATCCTTATTTTCGGGTTTGTATTACTCAATCTGAATTAACGAGACAGAGTATGATTGAAGCTGGTATTCCCTCAGAAAAAGTCATTTGGTTAGATAATGGTTTTAATCAAAATTTCTTGGAAAGACAGCCAAAAGATGCTCTAAATTGGCGTGAGCAACTATTAAAAAAGAACCGTAAAAAGTTAGTTGTTTATTCTGGCGCGCTCTATCCTTTTAAGGGAGTTGACTTATTAATTGATGTGGCTAAATTATTACCTAATATCCAATTTTCTGTTACAGGCGGAACAGAAGAACAAGTTAAACATTATCAAGAATTGGCTCAAAGTAAAGGGGTTGAAAATATAGATTTTTTGGGTTGGATAGTACCACGATCCCGTTTAATTAGTCTATTTCAAGCTGCTGATATTTTAGCCCATCCTCATCTTTCAGGTAAGTCAGCCAATTTTACTAATCCTGTTAAATTTTTCCAGTATTTAGCATCAGGAACTCCTCTCGTTACTACAGAAATTCCTCCTTTAATGTCCTTTAAAAAGACCATTCCTATGGCTGTTTGGTGTCCTCCTGATCAGCCATCTAGTTTTGCTGAATCAATCGAGAAAGCCTTAGAATTGTATCCTCGAAAAACAACAGGATATACAGAAAATATTGAATATGCAAAAGGATTTTCTTGGGAAAAAAGGGCAGAGAAAATAATTAAATATCTTCCTGAATTAACAACATTATGATATTAATTTATTCTATAAACCCTGTCTTAATAAACTTTCAGCTTCTTGAGTAGTGAGGAGAAGATTAAACAAGTATCCTTGACCCAACATTGAACATTGAAAATTTTGGTTAAGAGTCTATATGGGAATCCCTCGCGCTGAAAGCGACGGGAGGTTCAACTTCTTAACAGCTTATCAATATTTGGGTTGAGTAAGTGTGGGGAATATAGAAATGGTGGGGAGTGTGAGAAGTTAAGCAATTTTAATGTTTAACCTAATGTCGGGCAGAATTCCCTTATCCTCTACAGGTTAGGGATGAATGCCCGACCAACAAATAAACTACGAAGTATCCACGCCAGTTGCTCCACTTGGGGAGACCCCAAGACCGCACTGGCTCCACTTTCTATTATCTTGTGTTATACTTTTATCATAAACTTATTTTGTGTGAAACCATTGTACAGAGCAGTAAAGGTACGAATTTACCCAACATCTGAGCAATCCCTAAAACTTAGTCAGGTTATGGGGTCTGCTCGTTGGTGGTGGAATTATGCTTTGAATCTGTGCAATGAAACTTACAAGGAAACAGGTAAAGGGTTGAGTCGAGTAGCACTAAACAAAGTCTTACCAAAGCTCAAAAAAGAAGAGGAAACTGCTTGGTTAAAGGAATGTTATTCCCAGGTCTTGCAGTCAACTACTCTTAACTTAACTAAAGCTTTCAAAAACTTTTTTGATAAGAGAGCTAAATACCCTAGATTTAAGTCTTATCATGGTAAACAATCTTGCCAATACCCCCAAAACTGCGAGGTGGTAGATAAGGGGGTCAAAGTTCCTCAAGTGGGGGTGATTAAAGCCTCTATCCATAGGTTATTTGAAGGTCAATTAAAGACTGTAACTATTACTAAAACACCCACAGGTAAATACTATGCTTCCTTGTTGTTTGACACTGAACAAGAGACTCCTGAAGTAGTTCAAAGGGTCAAAGTCACAGGAATTGACCTTGGGCTAAAGGACTTCTGTATTACATACAATGGTGAAAAAACATCTAAGTATGCTAACCCTAGACACCTAAAAAAACATGAAAAAAACTTAGCTAGAAAACAAGCCAAATTAGCCCGTAAAAAGAAGGGAAGTTTTTCAAGAGAAAAAGCACGAAAGCTAGTAGCTAGAGTTCACGAACGTATTAGTAATGCCCGTCAAGACTTTCTACATAAATTATCAAGAAAAATTGTTGATGATAATCAAGTAGTAGTCGTTGAAAATTTGAACGTCAAGGGTATGGTTCGTAATCACAACTTAGCTAAAGCTATTTCTGATGTAGGGTGGGGAATGTTTGTCAATTTCCTCGCTTATAAACTAGAACAAAAAGGTGGTTTATTAGTTGAGATTGACCGATTTTTCCCTAGCTCTAAAACTTGCTCTAATTGCCTATATCAAATGTCAGAAATGTCATTAGATATTCGGGAGTGGACTTGTCCGAGTTGTGGAACACACCATGACAGAGATGAAAACGCTGCTAAAAACATTAGAGCAGAAGGCATCAGACAATTATCGGTCTTGGGAACCAGGACTGCTGCTGAAGGAGGGGAAGTAAGACCAAAAGGTGGCCGTAAGTCTATCTTGAGGCATTCCCCTGTGAGTTCAGAAGCCCCAACTTCAGCGTAAGCAAGTTGGGGTAGTTCACTATATGGAATGCTATCAACTGTTATGATTAGATTATGATGAATTTTAGGATGAAAAATGGGTGAAGCCAAACGCCGTCAAAACGCTTTAGGAGAACAATACGGTAAAGAGGAGCGTATTTTATCTTGGGTTCCTATTTCAAAGCGTCAAGCTGGTGATTTCTATCAATGGACAACCCGAGGTGCTTGGGTTGGTATTGGTATTATGGTGGTTATCTGGCTAACAGTTCGCTTTATTGGCCCAACTTTTGGTTGGTGGGATGTTCAGTAAGCTGTTTAGCAGTTAACTCAGGTTAATTGATGTTAGCTTAAATTAAAAAGTATGACGATTTGTATTTACATATTTGACAAGTTGCGGAAAAAATAACAGAAAATCTGCTTCTAATTCCTGATAATTTTGTTCTAGATCATGGTGAGCGATCGCAAAATTATTGGGACGTTTTATCCGTTTACTAAGTCGTTGACAAGTTCGTTCAATTCCTTCTATTTTCTTGTAAGAAACTAACCAGTTTTCTAGAATAATTCTGGGTAAGATTAATTGCAATTTTTTGGGAAGTAAATGATTATTTTTTTGGAGGATAATATAATTGTTTTCGGCAAATTTTTCTAGTTTTTCTGAGGAAAATAACTGCCAATGATTAGCTAAAAAGTGATCGTAAAATACATCGATCAAAACAACAGAAAAACGTCCTTGAGATGAGTAGATTCTTTTCTTGCTTCTTTTAAAAATTTCATGGGTATCGGTAAACTTATCTACTTTGAAATGGGTTCTAATTCCTTTAAGAATAGCTGGAGAATAGGGTGATTTTTTTCCACCTATATTTCCTTTCATAAAATCACCCAATAAATTTCCGATCCGAGATTCTGGATTATTTTCCGCTAACAATAAATGAGCCAGATAATTCATAATCTATTAAACCTGAATTATTTAATAAATAATTATAGCATTTATTTGAGTTATATAATATTACAAAAAATAATTAAGACACATATATTTTTGTTTTAACGAACAGGGAACAGAAAAAAATAATATAATCTCTTAATATTCATTCTTAGGATTATATCATTGGTGATAATTAATTTTTAATAAGCTGCTTTACCAAAACTTAAATAACGCTTATTCTTTTTTTTATCTACAACTTATAGCATTGATTTGTTATGAATTGAAGTGAGTTTCAAGGACAAATATTTAGATTTTTTTAATGGGAAACACCATTGATTTTATCTAAGAAATTGTCTTATTGAAATGAACTAAAATTTACACTTACTCCTCAAATTCAATGGTAGCAACCGACATATTTATTTCCGAATATATTGAAGGAACTTCCTTCAATAAAGCTTTAGAATTGTTTAATAGTACAGGGGGTGTAATTGATCTATTAGCAAGTAATTACACCCTAGAACTTTACTCCAATGGAAGAAGTTACCCGATAGTATCTCATACCTTTGACCCTGGGACAAGGAATGCTGGTATTACCATCACGGGAACACCTCAAGTGTTGGAACAAGGAGAAACCACCGATACTTACACCATTGCCTTAGATACCACACCCACAGGAACCGTTCAAGTTCAAGTCGCCGCAGCCGATGGACAAACGCGCCTTAGCATCGATGGCATTAACTTTTCTAATTTATTAACTCTTAGTTTAACCGATACCAATGCAACTACTGTCACTGTTCAAGCAGTGGATGATAATGTTGCGGAAACGTTACTACACGCAGGAAACATTACCCATTCCATTGTTAGTAGTGGAGATCCCAATTATTCCCAGAGCTTAACTCCCATTGCCGACCAAACCGTTGACATTATGGACAACGATACTACCCCCACCCTCATTCATGATATTCAAGGGACTGTTGACCCTTATCGCAGTTCTGACCACGATCCCATTATTGTTGGTTTAGATTTAGACTCTAACACCACCAATGAGCCATTTACCCTACAATTATTCCATGCGGCTGACCAAGAAGCAGGAATTACAGCCCTAGATGATGCACCTCGGTTTAGTGCAGTTTTAAACGCTTTACGAAACCAAGACATCGATAATGACGGAGAGGCAGGATTTGAAAATACCTTAACCCTCTCCTCAGGGGATGCTTTTATTTCCGGATTATTTTTCGATGCTAGTCAGGAAGTTTTCGGTGGTCAAGGTCGTGGAGATATCCTCATTCAAAACGAATTGGGCTTTCAAGCGATCGCAATTGGTAACCATGAATTTGACGATGGTACAGGGACTCTACGAAATTTAATTCTCCCCGACACAGAAGGCTACGAAGGCACACAATTTCCCTATCTAAGTGCCAATATAGACTTTAGTGGAGAGGATAATCTAGATGATTTAGTGGTGGCCAACGGACAAGAGGCCAGCAGTATTCCCAATTCCATCGCTGAAAACACCATCATTACCCTTGATAGTGGGGAAAGAATTGGTGTAGTTGGTGCAGTAACTCCCACCCTACCAATAATCACTACTTCAGGAAACTCAACGGTTTCCCCGAGTCTTCCTTGGGATCCAAACAATGATGCTGATTTAAACGCTTTAGCAGCCGAAATTCAAACCTCAGTTGACGCTTTACTGGCAGATAATTCGGACATCGATAAGGTTATTTTACTGGCACATATGCAGCAAATTGAGGTGGAATTAGCCTTAGCTGAACGTCTCAGTGATGTGGATATTATTGTTGCTGGTGGTTCCAATACTCGCTTATTCGATAGCAATGACCGACCAAGGGCTGGAGATGAGCAGCAAGGGGATTATCCCATCTTTAGTACCGATGTGGATGGTAATCCAGTAGCGGTTGTCAACACAGATGGTAATTACAGATATGTGGGACGTTTGGTCATTGACTTTGATAGTAACGGTCATATCATCGAAAATAGCTATGATCCCAATGTTAGTGGGGCTTATGCTACCGATGAACAAGGGGTTGAAGATGTTGGGGGAACAGGTCTGGAAGACCCGGAAATTGTAGAAATCACCAATCAGTTACGAGAGGTAATTGTTGCCCAAGAAAGCAACGTTTTCGGTGTTAGTCGTCAATTTCTCAATGGAAACCGTTCTGGGGGGGAAACAGACGGTGTAAGAAACCAAGAAACTAATTTAGGTAATTTAACCGCCGATGCTAATTTAGCTATTGCGCAACAAAGCGATGCTAGTACGGTCATTAGTTTCAGGAATGGGGGGGGAATTAGGGCTTCAATTGGTCGTACTGTTGTTCCAACTGGTTCTACAGGTGATGTGGTGCGAACGGTTACCGAGGCAGTACCGGATGCCAATAAACCAGAAGGGGGAATTTCACAGGCTGATATTGCCAATACCTTAGCATTCAACAATGGCTTAACCCTGGTAACGGTTACGGCACAAGAATTATTAGATATTCTCGAACACGGGGTGTCTGATAGCACCAATAACCCCACCAGTTCTCAAGGTCGTTTTCCTCAAGTGGGTGGACTTTCTTTTAGTTTTGATTTAACCCAACCAAATGACAGCCGAATTCAATCTTTAGCAATTAAGGATGAAAATGGTGTGACAACGGATGTGGTTGTGGAAAATGGAGCATTAGTAGGAGATCCTAATCGGACTTTCCGCATGGTAACATTGGGCTTTTTAGCCAATGGTGGGGATGGTTACAACATTCCTCAAACTGATCGCGTGGATTTATCCGATTCTGCTAATGAAATCTTTACCGGAGAGGCGACATTTGCCCCGGATGGGACAGAACAAGATGCGTTGGCGGAATATCTCAAGGATAATTTCTTTGATACACCCTACACCGAGAAAGATGTCACCCGTGAGTTCGATACTCGTATTCAAAATCTCAACTTCCGTAGCGATACGGCCCTGTTATCTAACATTACAGGTACTGCAGGACGAGATAGCTTAACGGGAACTGCATTTGATGATGTCATCACAGGTTTGCAAGGTCGAGACACCATTACTACCCTTGCAGGAAACGATCGCATTGTTTACACCCAAATTGGCGATCGCTCAGACACTATTACGGATTTTGAGGTGGGAAGCGATGTCATCGATTTGTCTCAACTGTTAGACAGTGTGGGTTATACAGGAACAGACGCAATTGCGGATGGATATCTCGGTTTCCGCAGTCGAGGCAGCAGTAACAGCATTATCACTTTTGATAGCGATGGATCTGGCGGTCCTGGTCGTGCATCCTCCTACATCCTTGTACAAGGTGTCAGTGTTGTTGACATAAATAACTCCAGTAACTTTGTTTTCTAAAAGGAGGCAGGAGTTGAAAGGCAGGAGGCAGGAGGGTTTTCCAGTCTTAACCTATCAAGTTTGTCAAAGGGCTATCTAAAGCGGATTGGGTATTAACCCACATCTAACCGAAGACCACCAAGACAGGCTTTAGTTTAACTAAAAATTTTCCCTCCTGTTCCCCTCCTGGAAGGGGTTAGGGGTGGGTTGTCCCCTGCCTTTTGCCTCTCCCGAAGGGCTATTAGTTTCTGGAAACGTCTAATTTTCTCATTTCGTACTATTTCAAGCACAAAAAAAGGAATCATCCATGAATAATTTTGCTAAATTTACCACTGCTTCTATTTTCGCCTTGGGTTTATCTACTATCAATGTTTCCAACGTCCATGCAGCAACTATAACTTATGATATTAGTGGTTCAATTGAGACTGGAGAACCTTCTTTAATTGGTACAAATTATACAGGACAAGTTACTTTTGATGATCTGACAGAAGAGGTAACATCAGTGACGTTCAATATTTTAGGATCAACTTTTGATGAAACTGATGCAGACATAACACCAGCAGTTGTGTTTGATGGAGATATTTTCTTAGGCTTAGAATATACAGTTACCGTAGTCGATGCGGCCTTTGAGTTAGCTAGTTTCACTTTGTCTACAGGATTTGATCCATTAGACGCACTTTTTGACTATATTCCTCGAACTGGGGACGCAGGTGATGGTCTAGTTACCTATACACTTGTCGATACTTCTGATACTTTTAATACTTCTGTGCCTGAACCTTCTTCTGTAATTAGTTTAATTGCATTAGGTTTATCTGGTGTTGCTTTTTCCCTCAAAAAAAGGTCTAGCTGATAGCAGTTTTCGGTTGAGTGAGTGTGGGGAGTGTGGGAGGGTTGGGAAGTGTGGGTAGTATTTTTCTTTGAGTTTGTAATCTATGCAAATGAAAATTGCTATAAATACTTACCAACCTTAGTTCGACATAAGGAAATTGATAGAGAATTGGCAAAATTGACAAGTCTCAAACCCTAATGATTTCGTTGCTAAAATTATAACTCCGAACTCCTAACTCCTAACACCGAACTCAGGTTACCAGTTATGAATTGCTTGAGTTAATTAAATTATGTTATCTTTAATAGGCAATTTTATCTTCTAGTAAAAGGTGATTTAACTTTGAGCAATTCATTGGATATTATTATTATTGGAGGAGGTGCAGCAGGATTTTTTGCAGGGATTATTTGCGCTGAAACTTATCCTCATAGTCGTGTGACTATTATTGAAGCAAGTGCCAAAGTTTTGGGGAAAGTTCGTATTTCTGGGGGAGGACGCTGTAATGTTACTAATCATTGTTTTGAACCGGCACAATTAGTAACTTATTATCCCCGTGGTGGTCGTGAACTAAGAGGTGCATTTACTCGTTTTCAGCCCCGAGATATAATCAATTGGTTCGCGAAAAAAGGGGTCAGTTTAAAAACAGAAGCAGATAACCGTGTTTTTCCTATAAGCGATGATTCTCAAACTATTGTTAATTGTTTAATGAAAGCAGCAGAGAATGCGAAAATAAATATAAAAATCAAGTCACAAGTAGTAGCTATACAGTCAGAAAATAAACTATTTAACGTCAGATTAAAACAAGGAGAAAGCTTAAAATGTGCGCGGATATTACTAGCAACAGGCAGTAGTACTGTGGGTTATAAATTAGCTCAATCTCTAGGTCATGAAATTATTACTCCCATTCCATCTTTATTTACATTTAAAATTAAAGATTCACGTTTTAAAGGCTTAGAAGGTATTGCAGTTAATTCCGTGGGATTAAAATTAAAATTGTCTGGCAAAGGAAAAAAACAAACTATTCAACAGTCAGGCTCTCTATTAATTACTCATTGGGGTATTAGCGGTTTTGGAGTTCTAAAATTGTCAGCATTTGGTGCAAAAATATTGGCGGAAAATAACTATAAAATGTCCCTATTAATCAATTGGCTTTTCCCAAATAACCCTCAACAAGTCGAAGAAAAGTTACTCAAAATTAAAGCAAGAAATAACCAATCTAGACAACAAATCTCTTCTTTCTGTCCTCTTCCTTTACCAAAAAGACTTTGGCAAAGAATTCTAGAGTATCTATCTATTGATACTCAAAAAAAATGGTCTGAACTTTCCAAAAATGAAATAATTAAACTCGCTAAAGAATTAGCGCAAGGAGAGTATAAAATTCTAGGCAAGGGTGTTTTTAAAGATGAGTTTGTAACCTGTGGAGGAGTAAAATTAAAAGAAGTTAATTTTTCAACAATGGAAAGTAAAATTTGTCCCAATTTATACTTAGCTGGAGAAGTTTTAGACATTGATGGAGTGACCGGAGGGTTTAATTTTCAAAGTGCTTGGACTACTGGATATTTAGCTGGATTAGCTTTAGGTAAATCTCAATAATTCTAATAGCAGTTTTCAATTTATTGTATTCATATTTCCTTTGAGTAATGTGCGGAGTGTCGGGAGTGTCGGGAGTCTTGACATTTTAATCTGTAATCTATACATAAGAAAACTGCTATAAGTGCGAATTATTGCATTATTATTTTCTTATATTACGAATTGTGACTTTCTGGGTGAAAAATGAGACAGAGGGGACGGTTTTTATTTATCTTCAGGAAAGGTTTTACTATCTCTTCTTCAGTTTATGTTTCAGCCTTTTCTTCAACACCTAGAAAAAGAACTGTTTAGTCGCTTTGAACTAACAAGCAGACCAATTACCCCAGAATTAGAGTTCAAAATCAGCGAACGGGGTAAAAATCCAGCCATGATTGAAAGTTGGTGTTATCAATGTCCCCAGTTGCGAAAAATACGCTACACTTACATTAATGCTGGAGAAACTGCCCAAATTTTTAATAGTGTTATTTATCCAAGCCATCAGTATGATTTACCTTTACTGGGTATTGATTTTTTATCTTTTGGGCAGAAAAAAATCTTAGTTGTTTTAGATTTTCAACCCTTATTTCGTGACCCAGATTATTTAGAAAAATATATTGAACCAATAGCACCTATACGGGCAAAATATAATGAATTAGCGCAAGATTTAGAAATGAAGTTTTATGATTCTAATCAATATTTTTCACCCTATTTATTATTCGCAAAAACTGATGCGCAGACCGTTGTGGAAAGACTTTTTCCTGCTTATCAAGAATATCTCCAATTATATTGGCAACTGGTAGAACAAGCTGAACCAAAGACAGATTCAAACGAAATTGAACGGATCATCCAAGCACAAAAAGATTATGATCAATATAGTGCAGAAAGAGATCCTGCCTCGGGACTATTTAATAGCTATTTTGGTCATGAATGGTCTGAAGAATTTCTCCATAACTTTTTGTTTGAAGATTCTGTTGCCGTTGCTGTCAAAAAAAGTTAACGCTTAATTTTTTAGATAGTTGCATTACTTTTCTAGCTACAAAATTGAGCGAACTTTTGTTAATTGTCAATTATTAATTGTGCCAATATTATTAAATTTCTAATCCTATGACCCTCTACAAACCTTTTTTAGACTATGCTATCTCTCTAATGCAAGACAAACTTTCCTTGCAACCTTATCCCATTCCTCAAGGGTTTGAGAAAAAAGAAGAGATGACAGGGAAAGGAAAAAAGCAGCAAAGGGTTGTCACTACCAGCTATGCTTTTAAATCTCCCAAACTAAGACAAATTCGAGCTGCTCACATCGAAGGGGGTGGTTCCCTACAAGTTCTCAATTTTGTCATCTTCCCACAGTTAAATTATAATTTACCCTTTTTTGGCGCAGATTTAGTTACATTGCCCGGGGGTCATCTCATTGCCTTGGATATGCAGCCATTATTCCACGATCAAGCCTATCAAAAGCAATATACAGAGCCAATCTTACCCCTTTTCCAAAGCCATCAACAACATTTACCCTGGGGGGGAGATTTTCCAGAAGACGCAAAACCCTTCTTTTCTCCAGCATTCCTATGGACTCGTCCCCAAGAAACACAAGTGGTAGAAACAAGAGTTTTTCAAGCTTTTAAGGACTATCTCCAAGCTTATTTGGATTTTGTGGAGCAAGCAAAACCAATTACTGATAGTCAAGGACTCGAAGATATTCTGCAAGCACAAAGGCGTTATATTGGCTATCGTGCGGAGAAAGATCCGGCTAGGGGGATGTTTACTCGTCTCTATGGGGAAGCATGGACAGAAGAGTATATTCATGGATTTCTGTTTGACTTAGAACGCCAACTGGTTGCGGTTTAGTAATTGAGGGAAACGAAAAACATATTAAGTTTTTTGACAAAACTGTACTTTAAACACCCTTGATGCCATAAGCTCGAGACTAATAAAAATTGAGTTAACAGTCAAAAACGGAATTCGAGTAGGGAAAAAGGATCAAGAATTAGTTGGATTTTGAAACCTGATACTAGCAATAGTTTAAGCCTGATTCTAACCATCTAAGACAGTTGCTTTTTCTTCTCTTGAAACTCCCATTTTATACCCAATACACTTTCTGAAATTATGACAATACCCCTACTCAGCTATTCCCCCACCAGTCAAAACCAACGGGTCTCCGGCTTTGAAGTCTTTGGTGACGAACAACCCAGAAACTACAACACAGATAATCTTCTCTCACCTGCTGATATGGATAATTTAATCCAAGCAGCCTACCGACAGATTTTTAACGAGCAGCAACTCCTAGAGTATAACCGCCAAAAAGCCTTAGAATCTCAACTAAGATATGGTCAAATCACGGTAAGGGATTTTATTCGGGGGCTATTGCTTTCTGAACCCTTTGTTATGCGCAATTATCAACCTAATAGTAACTATCGGTTTGTAGACATGTGCGTCCAACGGGTTTTAGGACGGAATGTTTACAGCGAGCAAGAAAAAATGGCTTGGTCTATTGTCATCGCCACTAAAGGTTTAGGAGGGTTTGTTGACGACTTGCTAAACAGTGAAGAATACCTCAATAACTTTGGCGACGATACTGTTCCCTACCAACGGCGGCGGATTTTGCCGAGTCGGTCTCAAGGGGAGTTACCCTTTGCCCGTATGCCTCGATACGGAGCCGACTACCGCGCTAAATTAGAGGAAATCGGCTATTTCCGTCCTCTACAACCTGCTTATTACTGGAAATGGCAGCAGCCTCCTTATCCAGCATGGGTTCGTTTGATAGGTAAAGTCATTACTCTGGGCGGGGCTGCGTTATTAACCATTCTTGTAATTGCAACTGCCCTGGCCGCCTGGGGTATCATTCGTCTCTAATCAACTGAATTATTGACTAATTCCCTACCCATAAATATTCATATTTTGGGTGGGGATGAATGTCAATCAAGAAAAAATACACAGTGGAGAAAACTATGAGTAGTCAATTAAGCGAAAGAGCTAAACAATTAATTCCCAAAGCTAGAATCGTCAGTTTTAAGCGTTGGCAAAGCTCCTATTCAGATCAAGTATTGCAAATTTTTCAGCAAGCAGATGATCAAGGCCGCTATCTTACTGATGAAGACTTAGCGCAAATTAAAGCTCTCAACCCCGAGCAATCATCAGCAGTTGAAAACGCAAGATTGTTGCGAGATAACGCCGATTCAATTGTTAACTATGCCAGAGAACAAGTTTTAGCAACCTATCCTAACATTACAGAATTAGGTGGTGGTCTGTATCCCCCTCAAAGAGCAGAAGCTTGCTGGCGAGACTTCTGGCATTTTCTACGCTGTATCACCTATGGAATAGCCGGAAACAGTCCTCAATTTACTAGCCTAGAAGGACTTAAAAATATGGACTTGCTATATCAAGAATTACAAGTTCCTCTTAATGCCATGATTTGCGGCTTAGAAAACTTGAAAGTCTATAGCTTACAGCAATTTACACCTGAACAACAGCAGGAATTGAGTTCTTATTTTGACCATTTAATTGCTCATCTTCAGGAATTTCATAGATAAACCTAGTCAAGACAAGAATCTCCCGTGACAATCTGTCATTTAACGGGAGACTTTTTATATAAAATAGTAGGTTTCATGAAACAGAAACACAACGACGTTCAGAACAGTAACCCATCAAATTAACCCCGTTCATCATCTTAACCGTAGTAACCCTGACCCGAAAATCATCGGTTAGAAACCAACAGCGTTCTTGACCTTGATTCCGCTCATATTCCGTCTCAATTGTCAATACTCCATTCTCAGAAAAATTGTAGACACTGACCACAGGAATCCCTTCTACATAACCACGATTTCGTAAAAATTTACCCTGGTGAGGATTAGGTCCATAAGGAACGTCCACTAAAATCGCAGCATAGTTCTCGTTAGGTTCTTTCTCCTCTAAGTTATCCTGCCAGGCGAAACTAGCACCACCAGTGACCAGGTTGGAATCTACTCCTTGTTCTTGACAAACCTTCAGAACCCTTGGGTCATTTTTGTCCAACACTTTAATAATCAAGTTAGACAGTCCTGACTCATCAGCCAGGGAATCAAAACGATGGACTGTACGCTGGGAAAACCAGACTCCCTCACTTTTACGAAAAAAATCCATCATGGTCATAGGAGGTGTCAGTAACATTTATGTTTTATCCTTAATTACAAAAATTCACTCAACTAACTCATTTTCCCATGAAAACCCTTGCTACTTTCATTAGCTCTATTCCTCTCTCTCTTGATGAAGTCAAATCCACTTTAAGCAATAGCAGGAGCCTTACCAATAGTAATTTACAAGGCATAAATCTCAGCCAGATGGATTTATCCCAAACCAATTTAAGCGGTGCTATCTTAATTGGGGCTAATCTTCAGGGAACCAACTTGCAGGGGGCTAACTTACAAGGGGCTGACTTGCGAGGGGCCAACTTACAAGGAGCGAACCTCACCGATGCTGACTTACAAGACAGTTATTTACACCGGACCCAGTTACAAGGGTGTAATTTAAGCGGTACCAAGTTAGACTCAGCTAAACTGCAACTGGCACTCTACGACTCTCTCACAGTCTGGCCTGAAGGCTATAATTATCGGAATTCTGGGGCTGTGGGTCCTTATGCTAACCTTGCAGGGGTTTTCTTGAATACAGCTAATTTGAGGGGCGCAGACCTCCGTTATGCTAACTTGAGAGGAGCTTATTTGAGTGGGGCTGATTTGACGGGGGCAAACTTGGAAGGAGCAGCCTTAAGTGGAGCTAACCTTCAAGGAGCATTTCTCACAGGGGCTTATTTATCCCAAGCTCGACTCATTAGTGCGGAGTTACAGGGAGTCGACCTGCGAGGGGCCGACTTAACTGAAGTGAGTTGGGAACAGTTACAGAGTATTGCTGGAGCAGACTTTACAGGAACTAAGGGATTGAGTGAGTCTGACAGGGTGTTTTTATGCAGTCGTCCCTCCCAAGAATTAGGGACTTGGAATTCTTTCACTCGCTCTAATACAGCGAAAAGTCTTGGCTGTAGTTAATGGAGTGTGGGGGGTGTGGGGAGTGTGGGGAGACGGGGGAGGCAGGGGTGACGGGGTGACGGGGAGACGGGGGAGGCAGGGGTGACGGGGTGACGGGGTGACGGGGTGACGGGGTGACGGGGTGACGGGGAGACGGGGGAGACGGGGTGACGGGGTGACGGGGTGACGGGGTGACGGGGAGACGGGGGAGACGGGGGAGACGGGGGAGACGGGGGAGGCAGAGGAAGCAGAGGAAGCAGAGGGGGAAATTAATTTATTTTTAATATTCTAATGGTTTGCAGACAGAGCCTATAACCAATATTAAGGATTTTCAGAAAATCTGGTATGAAAACTACCGTTTTTAAACCAATATTGTTTCAATTCATGATGGGGAGTATGCAAGCTTGCTTTGGCTTGATAAAGAAAAATTTGTCGGTGATTTCCTAACCAAACTCGCTTTTTGGGGTCAACACAAATTAAACTTCCACCTAAACTAATAACACATTTTTCAAATCGTTCAATGGTGGAATAATCTAGGGTTTCAAAAATGAAAAAATTACCCTCACAGATTAAGTGACGACTGCGAATCCAAGCTTGCATTTTTTTCCGAGCAACTGGGGGAAGCATAACGAATAGGAACAGATTCAATAATTAATAATTAATAATTATTCGGTGATTTTTTATATGGAAGCTAAAATATCGGGAAGTTCATGGGCAAAACTTTCACGTTTTTCAAATTTCAAGGAATCGGTTGCTGTTCCCCACACCTGTTCATGACTATTAATATCTAACCCTCGATCTAAACTGGCGAAAGTATTTTCAGTTAGTTCTACTTGACTAACTAAATAAGTGTCGCAACCATTTCTAGTAATTAAACACTGGTTTCCCTCAACTTTTCCCCGAAACAAATTTCCTTCCTGTTGAAAAATCATCGAACAGTTATAACGACGTTCTATACAATCAGGGGTAATGGTTTTAAGAATGTCTCGATCTCTTCCTGCACCAGCATAAAGTATAGGCTCTTTTAGTCCATAATTTTCAATATAAACTTGTCCCTCTTGTTCAACAAAGCGATGAATTCCTTGACGATAGGGACTCCAAAGATCATAATCGTAAGCTTGCTCAGAATAAAAACCAATTCCCTCAAAAAAATCCCAAGATAAAGGACGAAAAAACACCCGAATATGAGGGTAATCTTTGGGACTAGAAGCAGCTTGTTTTTGGTTACTAAAATCCCCTGCAAGCCAGTGAGCTAATTTTACACTCAATTGTTCTTTAAGTTTCAGCATTTTTCAAAGTTGGATAAATTATGATTTAGGTTCAAGAACACGAGTTTCTGAGGAAAAAGAAGCCGTAACAACCCCTGACCCTTGGCTTGTTTTAATCAAAGATACTCGCAGACGAAAATTAGGATTGACAAACCAAATTTTTTCTTCAGCCATAGCACGGTCATAGGGTGTTGTTAACACAAATGTACCATCTTCCATAATTTGATACTGACCCACAGAAGGAATAGTTTCTGCATAACCCATATCTCGCAGCAATTTTCCAGCTTTGGGATTGCCTGGGTCTGGTATAGGAACTAAAATGGTAGTCCCCTCAAAAGTTTCCTCTTGGTCATCCCAGTCTGTTTCTCCTTGCCAACTCATGCGAAAAGGATGAGCCGCTAAAGTCGGGTCAATCTTGTAGGATTGACAGAGATCAATAACTTCCTTATCTGACTCTTTTAGGCCAATAATATCAATGGTTGATGTTACTTCTTCAAAGTGTCTGAAAGCGAGATGATGGGCGCTACGTTGAGAACGCCAACTGCCCAGGGACAGTTCAACAAATTTAGTAATATCCATGACAAGTTTTCAACAAAGAGAGCGAATTGTTTAATTCGCTCTAAAAACAGTTAAGAGATGCTATAAACAGTATCTCATGAATTTTTATACCATTTTTATTAATTTAGACTACAGATATTTATTTTGTAGGGGTCAACGGCCGTTGACCCCTAGACCGAATGTGTAGCTAGATTTTTTGAAATTGGTATTAGTTATTGAGATTTTTAGATGGGGACTCACCTAAAATTTTTTTGAAAGCATCACAACAGTTTGACCGAAAATGATTAAGCAACTTCAGTAATGCTGACAATCTTGCCACCAGCGCGATGAATGCGTTGAATTTGCGGAGTCATACGGTCTCCAGGGACAATATACTCGGTGGTACTAACACGACGAGGAGAATCAAACTTTGCTCCTTTAACCAAGATTTTAAAGGTCTTGGTGGTAGCATCTGGAGAGATTCCCAAACGTCCTCCCTTGCTGGGTAGGACAATTTTTCCTCCACTATTGCTGGCCACTTCATCGACTAAACGAGAGCCTTTAAAGGCACTATCAACACCAGCATAGCCTTGATAGAGGGATAAAGTGCGATTGTAACCCACTTGCTTGGAACCCACTTGGCTTTGCGCCCCTTGATAGTAAGGGATGATATTCTCGCCGAATTTCGCCTGATATTCGTCGCTATCGAGATAAGAATCGATTTCTGCTTCATATCCAGACTCAATACAGAGACGAATATGGCTGGAAAGTTCTGCTTGGTCTTGGGGGGCGCGTCCTAATAAGTGTTTGAAGTTCACTTCAACAAAGCGATAAGGGGCGCAGGATTCAAAATAGCGACTACGGTAAAAGTCAGACTTTGCCACCTCGCGAACAAATTCTCGGACGGTTAACTCCCCATTAGCTAGGCGAGATTCAGCACTAATTAAGCGTTCGCTCTCCATAACGTGGGGGTTGCCTAATACTTGCTTGTAGACTCCCCGAATAACGATAGCTACCTCATCAGTGTTTCGAGAAGGAAAGAGTTCCACGGGATTATCTAAAATTACACTCATTTGAGTTCTCCTAGTTTGTTATTGGTTTGAAAATCCAAAGTTTTCCATAATTGATAACTGAATCATCAATTATTGGTTTAAATTGGAAGATCAAAAAATCAGAGTTTTAACCCCAATTCTTTAATCTTCCGATGTTTGATTTATAGGGTTTCTCGGACTAATGAGGTACACCTAACATCTAACTCCGAACTCCGAACTCCGAACTCCGAACTCCGAACTCCGAACTCCGAACTCCTAAAACTAGAAAACTGTGTACCTCACAAGTATGAGAATTGCTATATCTAGACTAAACTGACAGTTATTTAGTGTTTAAGCAGATTAAACAGCAGTAATACTAGAAATGACACCCCCTTGTTTGTGGATGCGCTGGTATTCTTGGGAGAGTTTATCAAAAGGTACTAAATAAACTTTGTTGCTCCGACGGAATTTGGAAACACGATTGACCTTACCAGGAGAGCTATAACCAGTTACCTCGATACGGTAAACTTTTCCTTGATCACTAGCTCCCACACCTTGACGAGTACGAGATCCTGTAGGAGTATCTTGGAAAGACCAACCTTCTCCAGCACTACCACTAGAAGGAGGAATCACAGCTAGAGGGGTATCTTGGATCACATATTTGTTGAGAACTGGTTCTTTTCCTGATAGACTTCCTTTAAGGTCACTGCTAGAAGCTCCCCGTAACATAGCAAACATATGGGTGAAGCCCACCATTGTCTGTCCAGGTTGGGTTTTATAGCCTCGGTAGTAAGGAACAAAGAATTCCCCATAGGCGTTTTGGTATTCGTCGCTATCGAGGTAAGAATCGATTTCTGCTTCAAATCCTTGGGTATCTAAGATGGTGCTATGCGCTCTCATCTCTTCTAACCCGTCGGGGGTACGACCAAGAAAATGTTTAAAATTGAGTTCAATAAACCGATAGCGAGGACAAGAGTCAAAAAAGCGACTGCGGTAAAGATCAGATTTAGCCAAAGCACGCACAAACTCACGGACACTCAATTCTCCCCGTTTTAATTGGGATTCAGGAATACTAGCCCGTTCGCTTTCCATTACATAGGCATTGCCTAAAATTTGACGGTAGATAGCGCGGATAACGGTTTCTACTTCTTCTGCTGAACTCCCTGGTATTAGTTCTACTGGGGGGGTCTCTTCAAACAAACTGACTCCTAATTGAGAGGCAGGTCCAAAAACCATTGATGTAAGTCTCCTCGTGTTTTTATAGTTTATTTAGCTCTACTTATATAACTTTTTGGGTTTTCTTTATTTAAATAAATGTAAACACTCAATAAATCTTAAAATATAGGTTAATTACAGAGAAGCCTTCAGTATAAAATAATTATTGGTATTTTATCGGGGATAACAGATATGAACTCTACTCCAGACTCTACATCGATCAGTTTACAAGAAACTCAAGAGAATAAGAAACCAGTGACTGCACAAGATTTAGCAGAAGTCATTGAAGAATTTGAAAAATATCGGGAGCGACTCGTCTCCGAAATGGAAACAACGGCCAAACGAGCTAAAATGCCTAAGAATGCAGCAATGGCTCAAATAAAACCTCAACTAGACCAAATTGACGCAACACTCTCAAGTCTTCGTCAACAGCAAGCTTCAGGTTGAGATTCCCCGGATTAAAAGCATAGGGTTCTCAACAAAATTATTCATATTAGTAGGGGTCAACGGCCGTTGACCCCTACTTTAGTTGATTCTGTGTCCTTTGATTCGACATCCCACCCCTCCCCTTTCTTGGAGACTCTTATGTGCTGCATCTTTAGGACTGAAAATTACTTTTTTCACTACTTTCCACTCTTCAACCATCAAAGTTTGAAACTTTTCCTCCTGCTCTTGTGGCCCTCCGTTGGTGATGTAATAGTTAAATCCATCCTTTCCCTCTACAAACTCACCATTGAAGAAGTTATAAAGCAGATTATTTTCTAGTTTGTCTCGTCTGACTTCTAAACCAGCAGTTTCTAAATCTTTTGTAGCTTCTTTCTCTAGTTGACATTGTAACTTCAGTTTGGCCGCCATTTTTTCCGTTGTTAAACAAGGGGCTATTTCTGCCATTTCCATTGCATCTTTAAGACTCTCCCTACTATCGTTGACAATAACCACACCATTTCCTATAAACAGCATACCCATGTCCAGATGAAATTGTCCTGGTTGTTCGACACAAATAACCTGCTGAATACCTTCTAAGCCAAAATCTTCACAGATAATTCTCCTCACATCGTCGTCATTCAGTTGATATATATGAGCAGTTGCTCCGATCGCATCTTTGCCAACGATAATCACTGGTTGGCCTGTTTTATCTTCTCCTGTAATCATATTCCCTCCTTCTATATATGCTCTAAGGTGACAAATATTTTGTCCCTTAACTTGTGTCGCACACTCTCGCTCCAATCCTACTTTGACTGTGTTAACACTTATCCCGAGAGGAATCCATAAGAGATCATCTCGTAGTGCCTCTTCCAAGTTCTCAGGGTCAATTTTTCCTGTCCATCGATGTCTTCTGCTTTCTGTCATTGCCCATTGCAGAAGTTGCTCATCGAATGGGTAAAGTATAGCTGTTCGTCCATTTTCTAAGTATTCCACACCGTCTTCTGCCCACTTCCAGACAGGTTTCTGGCTTTCTATTATGGTGTAATTGAGTAACTGATATTCATCTTTGACTAATTCCTTTTCAATATCCCCCCGACTTTTTTCGTTAGTCAAGATTTCTAGTTGTAATCCTAATTCTGCAACTGTCCTAGCAAAGAACTTCAAGTGAGCAATTTCTGTTTCAATCAGTTCATCTGTCTGATTTCGGGTATAAGTCATCTGCAAAACTTGTATTCTGCCATTTGGGGTCTTCTTATAGGGTAGTGCCTTCCCTGTATCAACACTGGGGAGAAGTTCCCTAATATTTTGCTGAATTAACCTGATGTCTCGTCCGTTGGGATGAGCTTCACTTGTCATATTTCTGAGCTTTTTGTGCAGTCCATCTAACAACTGCTCCTTGGCTGTTTGTGTTTGATAACGGCTCAAGTTTTCTTCCATTAAAATCAAACTCCATATATTGTTGCCAAAATGTATTTTCTCATAGCAGTTTTCATTTCAATAGACCTAATTATCTCAATCAAAATTACCCCCACACTCCCCACCCTTCGCACACTTGACACACTTCCCACACTCCCGAAATTGAAGACCAAAATCAAGGTCTGAGTTTCAGAATATTACAAAATGTGACTTTCTTTTGCACAAATGAGACAGAAGAAACCTTTAGCCTTTATTCTTTTTCTTGAGTTGGTTAGTCAAAAACAACCAAAAGGTTGACTAAGCAATTTCAAAAACTAACTTTTGTCTAATCGATTAAAGGAGAACTCAATGCTTGATGCTTTTTCAAAAGCTGTAGTTTCAGCAGATGCCAGCACTTCCCCCGTAGCTGATATTGATGCCCTCAAAGCTTTCGTTGCTAGTGGTAACAGACGTTTAGATGCTGTTAACGCTATTGCTAGTAATGCAAGCTGCATGGTTTCCGATGCTGTTGCTGGAATGATCTGCGAAAACCAAGGTTTAATCCAAGCCGGTGGTAACTGCTATCCTAACCGTCGCATGGCTGCTTGCTTACGCGATGCTGAAATCATCTTACGCTATGTAACCTATGCCCTATTAGCTGGTGATGCTTCTGTTCTTGATGATCGTTGTTTAAATGGTCTTAAAGAAACCTATGCAGCTCTTGGTGTTCCTTCTACCTCCACCGTGCGTGCTGTTCAAATCATGAAAGCTCAAGCTGCTGCTCACATCCAAGATACTCCTAGTGAAGGCCGTGCAGGTGCTAAATTACGTATTATGGGCGCTCCTGTAGTAGAAGATCGTTGCGCTAGCTTAGTTGCTGAAGCTTCTAGCTATTTTGATCGCGTAATTTCTGTTCTGAGCTAGTTTGATTAACCGAAAAGATTTAATCAACCAAGAAATTCAAAAATAGTCAAAACCACTAATAGGAGATCATTAAGAAATGAAATCAGTTGTTACCACCGTTGTTGCTGCTGCTGATGCGGCAGGTCGTTTTCCTAGCACCTCAGATTTAGAATCTGTACAAGGTTCTATCCAACGTGCTGCTGCTCGTTTAGAAGCTGCTGAAAAATTAGGCGCTAATCTTGATGCTGTTGCTAAAGAAGCTTATGATGCTTGTATTGCAAAGTATCCTTACTTGAACAACACAGGTGAAGCTAACTCCACCGAAACCTTCAAAACTAAGTGTGCTCGTGACATCAAGCACTATATGCGTCTTATCCAATATTGCTTAGTTGTTGGTGGTACAGGTCCTCTTGACGAATGGGGTATTGCTGGTCAACGTGAAGTTTATCGCGCTTTAAGCTTACCTACCGCTCCTTACGTTGAAGCTCTTAGCTTTGCTCGTAACCGTGGTTGCGCTCCTCGTGATATGTCTGCTCAAGCATTAGTTGAGTACAACGCACTTCTTGACTACGCTATCAACTCCTTGTCCTAGTCTCTTAATCGATAGATAATATCGTCACATTCGTGACGGGATACATTATACAACCGCAAGTCTAGAGATTCTTCGCTCTTTTGCCATTCCTAATGGGGTTAGGTAATAGCCAAGGATTTCTAGACTTGCTACTATTTTGATAATAAGTAATAGCTGCACAATCAAGAGATTGGCAGCGTCATTTCATTTATCATTTATCATTCGTTTGGAAGTAGACTTGAAACCTCTCCCAAACTTCTTTCTCCTTTTAGGGAGAGGCTTGAAACCAAAATGAAAGATGAAAGATGAAAGATGAAAGATGTTTGGTCAAGTTAAAAAAGAAATTGCTGATTGTTATTATTCGGTTTCCTTGTGCATACGTTCAAGTTGAGAAATGGCTAATTTTATGATTGGTTGAATTGTTGTTGTTGATTCAGAGTTTAAGGCTTTTTGTAAGGGTTCTAAAGCCGTGATATCGCCAATTTTCATTAGAGATAATGCTGCTGATTTTCTGGTTTCATCATCAACATGATCTAGTAATTCAACAAGGGTAGGAATCGCGGGTTGATAAGTCAGGTTTCCTAGCACTGCTGCTGTTTCACAACGTACATTCGAGTCAGAATCATTGAGAGAATTAACCAGGATAGCCAATAAATCTTGATCCGGTTCTTCAGCAACTACTTTTGCGATCGCTCCGACAACAGCACCACGAACCACTGGAGAGTCATTATCAATGGCCTGTTCTAAATATTGTTTACCTTTTACCCCAATAAATGATAATGCCCAAGCTGCATGACCTTTCGCACTTTCTGGAATATCTGGGGAACCTAAAATATCTAGTAAAGGAATAACTCCTGCTTCTCCCATTCTCGCCAATGCTCCTACAGATGACCCTTGAACCACGGTATCTTCATCATTGAGGAAAGAATGAACTAACTGGGGAATAGTGTCAGGATCAGCAATCAGAGTTAAGGTTTTAGCTGAAGCCCTTCTGACAACGACGTTTGAATGATTAGCTAAAGCATCTAACAAAAAAGGAGTTGCTGGTTGACCAATTTCTCCGAGGGTTTGTGCAGCCCTAAGTCGAGTCATACCCCGTGTATCCCCTAAACATTCGACCAGAGACTTCAAAAGATTCTCATCATTACTGTTGAAAGTTTTGAGGCTGATTTCTTCAAGAACCTTCTCAAGTAAGTTATCTGTTTGTTCCTGAGTTAATACCATTGAATAACACCTTTTCTTTGACGGTTAAATATTCCTCAAGTGAACTACCACACACTCATCATATCGGATAGAGTGTGGGCTTCCTACCCAATCGGCCGCTTTCTACTGCAAGCAATAGCGAGTCTTACGCCAAGGCCATAGGCTATCCCCCTTGTCCCAAAGGTTCAAAGTTCTTTAATTACTATGCTTTTGATCACAGCTTCTGCAAGTCCACTGTGGAGGGTCGGGTTCAGCAAGATACGTCCTTCTTTCCTCTCTCGCCCGAATCATAAACCCAAGTCATTACCTTGTAGACCTATCAAGCGATGTGTTTATTTTAGATTAGTTTGCTGCGTTTGTCATTCCTCAACTAAAAAGTGAATTGTATAACACCATCAAGGCTTTTTATATTAAGATTTGATCTCGCAACTTTTGGACAAACTTAATTAATTTTTGCTCTCAAGATCAAGGTATAATTATAAGTCAGCTACACTTTGCCATAAAATTTATGGATAAACGATTTTTTAACATCTTCAATCTGACAGAAGACCAAGCAATCGCCCTTTTGGATACACCTCAAGACCAGATTAAAGAAAATGATTCTCGCTACATCGCTGCATCTCATTTGATTAACTTTCCCACAGAACAAGCGATCGATGCTTTAATACGGGCCGTACAAAATAACGATCCCACTCTCGATAATCGCATTGTCCGTCGCAAGTCGGTGGAAACTCTAGGAAGACTCGAAGCAAAACAAGCTTTAGATGTTATTCACACCTGTTTAAATGATGATGACCGCTATACAGTAGAAAATGCTGTTTGGGCAGTGGGAGAAATTGGTACGAGTGATGTAAATATTCTTGAAGATATTGCTAAATTGCTTGACAAACCTGGGCAAACTCATCGCGTTATTATCCACACTCTAACTAAGTTAAATTATGAACCGGCCTTGGAGCGAATTCGCCAATTTGTAAATGATCTTGACCCTCTTGTTGCTAGTGCTGCCATTACTTCGGTTTGCCGTTTTAGCAAGGATTATTCTCAGATGGGGAAAGTAATAGCCATGTTGCAGCACAAAAATGTCTTAGCAAGGCGGCTATCTATTCAAGATTTGATCGATTCTCGTTACTATAATGCCATTCCCAATATAGCCCGATGTCCTGTTTCGTTGGTGTTTCGTTTACGAGGTATTCGGATGTTAGCAGAAACGGGTATTCCTAGCAAAGAAATCACATTTGAAATGATTCAAGCGCCTTTAGAGCAAACCCTACGAGATCATCCCGATGATTTGGGTTTAGTTCATAGCTATGAGACAACCCCAGATTTAACGGTTTTAGTACGAACCTTATACGAAACCGATTTTGGAAAATGTTATCTTGCGAGTAAAACGATTCTTGACCATTATGCAGACACTGCCCCATCTGCTCTCTTGGCCAATTATAAAGAAGAGGCTTATGGTGATTATGGAGCGCACTTTCATGTCGTCAAACTATTAGGGTGGTTGAAATATGCTCCGGCCTATGATTTACTACTGGAAGCTTTACATAATCTTCAACCTCAATTTCAAAAATCACGGGCTGCTGCTGCGATCGCATTAGGGGAACTGGGGGAAACAAAAGCTATTCCAGTTCTAAAAGCTACCCTCTCTGAAAAAAACTGGGTTTTAAAATACACTGCATTAATGGCACTGGAAAAACTTGGTTGCAGGGATGGTCATGAAATCGCACTCAATGACTCTGACTGGTTGATTCGGGCAAAAGCCTTGACCTAAAACTCCCAGTCATTAATTAAGGGAAATAAGTAGTCGCAGATAAATAAAGCTCACTGTGTAAGTATTTGTAAGCATAGCTATAACCCTACTTCTGCCTCCTGCCTTCTGCCTCTTCTCAACTGTAACGTTTATTTTTGTCGAGGTACTTACTATGACCACAGATTCTTTATTTGACAGATTAAAACACCCTAACCCCCATTTGCGAGAACAGGCAATGTTGGAAATTGCCGAGTCTCGGGATGAAAATACTATTCCTCGTCTGATGAGTATTTTGGATGAAGAAGACACAACTTATCGTCGGGCAGCCGTCAAAACATTAGGGGTAATTGGGGCCGATGTTGTCCCATCGGTTGTTGAAGCGTTGCTGCATAGTGACAATGTAACTGTACGAGGAAGTGCAGCTAAAGCATTGGCCCAGATTGCTGTTAATTATCCCAATTTACCCTTTCCTGAAGCTGGTTTACAGGGATTAAAGGCTGCTATCAATGATCCTAACCCTGTGGTTCATATTGCATCAGTCATGGCCTTGGGTCAAATGGGTTCGGCTGCATACGACATTTTAGTGGAGTCGCTGAAAACAACGGATAATGTGGCGGTACAAGTGGCCATTGTTAATGCACTCGCCTCAATTGGAGATCAGAGGTGTGCTGAAGTCCTGACAACATTTGCCAATGATGAATCAGTAGATTCCTATGTACGCGAATCAGCTACAAGTGCTTTATCCCGTTTGGATTTAGTGATCAACTTTAACGCTAAGCGGACATAATCAAACTTTTGAGGAAATCCCAGTCTGGTTTAGTGGCTGGTTTTCCACCGCCTTCTTGGAGAAGTTTGAGATATTTAGCCAATAAAGCTTGCATAGAAGGTGTTCTATATTGAGGGGTAATTTGTTCTAAGGCTTGTAGCCAATCTTTTTCAGTGGGAACTTGGTCTAAGTCTGCAATATAAATTGTTTCTTTGACCAGTTTATCCAATTCTGCGCCGGAAAATCCAGAGGTTCTATCCACTAAAAACTCAAAATCAATTGCTTCAATATTCGCTAATCGATAAAATTCTGAACGTTTTTGTAATATTTCTAGTCTTTCATTTGCATTAGGTGGCATAACAATAAAAACCTCATCAAAACGACCCGCTCTAAATAATTCTGGGGGAAGTTGTTCTCTATTATTGGATGTAGCAATAAAAAAGATCGGATATTGGTGATCATTTAACCATGCCAAAAATGTCCCAAACTGTCGAGTGGAAACCCCAGAACTATCACCCCCAACCCCGGAAAAAGCCTTTTCAATTTCATCCATAAAAAGAATATTCGGTGCAGAGGCTTCAATTGCTCTTAATGCTTGATAAGTATTACTTTCTGATTCCCCTATCCATTTGGATTGTAAGCGAGAAATTTCAAAATTGATTTGAGGAACACGCCATTGTTGAGCGATCGCTTTGGCAATAAAGGATTTTCCACAACCTGGAAATCCCTCTAAAAGAATGGCACGGGGACGCATTTCTGGTCTAATATCCTGTTCAAACCAAGAATAACGGCTTTGTACCCAAGTTTTTATTTCTTCTAAGCCCCCCACATCCCTCAATCCCTCTCCTTGGGGTGCATAATATTCCAAAACCCCTGTTTTTCTAATTTCTTGTTTTTTCACTTCTAAGAGTAATTTTCCTGCTTCTTGAGAACTTGACCACAAATCCCGCGCAGTAATCAATTTAGCGGTTTGAGCAGCGGCTTGTTGGGAAATTCCTTGGGCTTGTTCGGCTAATCTTTCGGCAGCTTCTTCTATCACCCCATAACGATTCACGGCAAATTTAAAGACATTTTGATAGAGTTCTTTGCCAATGGGTAATTCTAAATCCAAAATATGAACGTTATTGCGTAAAATGGTGGGAATTGACCAATCAGAAGCGACGATAATCAAGGTCATTTTTGGACGAGGTCGTTTTTGCTCAATATCAATGACTAATTCTTTGAGTTGTCGGGCGGTTAAATCCGCATCAGGCTGGATAAATGCTGGCCAATCGGGCAAAATATAAGTATATTTATTATCACTATTCTTGTTTGCTTCTTGTAACTGTCCTCGCAAGGTTGCCAAGGCTTGTAAAATAGGGTCTTGGTCGGGCCTGGGTGTTCCACCGATTTGGGTCCATGCGGCGATATCTGGGTTATTGTCTTGAACTGTGCGTTTTTGAAAACCTTCTATACTACTCCAACGAGCAATTACCCCTTGGTCAAGTTTGGGGTTAGCTTGAATCAACCCGAGATGAGCATCGATCGCACATTTGATGGCACGACTTTCTTCAGAAGACCGCAGAAAAATCAACGGATATTCAGCATCCAATAATTCTTGTAATTCTCGTTGACATTTATTGTAAGGTAGTTCCATTCTCGTCAATTTGTCCTAAAAATCAGGTTCATTGGTGGCGGTTTCATAGGAAACAGTGGGTTCTTGGGTTTCTTCTGATTGGGTATTATTTTCTTGATCATCAATAGGTTGGTCAGAAGAACGGGGTTCTATCTCATCAGATGGCGGAGTTGGAGGGCGAGGTGTAGGTTTCTTCGGTTTAAAGATGATTGTTGGTTCAGAATCATCCTGTTGAAAATTTTCAGCTTGATTATTGTTGTCACCCAAAGAATCAACTATTGGCGTTTTTGTAAAATCGGGTTGAGGAATTCTCGGACGGGGTTTGGGAGTAACCGGAGTTGAGGATGAGGGGGGAGAAGTAACAGGAGAGGAATATGTATTAGTCCCAGAGACTGAGTTCGGCATTGCACTGGGCAAATCTAATTCTACCGTAATGGAACGACGATTAAGTTTAATATTTTGGATAATGTCTGCAATCAGTTTTTTTAATAAGGGGTCGGTCAGGTTTCTTAGGGTTTGTTTCTCAATTTCTTCTTTAATAGGTGATACATTTTTTTCTTGTTTGAAATAATCTTCGGGATAATCTTCTTGATTTCCTAAATCAAGAGTAATAGGAATTCTTTTTTTTCCCGCATTGGGGATGGCAATAGTGATTTTATACTGAGTCATAAAACTATGTTTTTTTAGCTGGATTTTTTATATAGCAGTTCCCATACTTGTAAGGTACAAAGGTTATTGTTTGGAGGCAGGAGGCAGAGGGAAACCTACCCCTAACCCCTCCCAGGAGGGGAACAGAATTGGAATGTACCTCACTCGTTGCGAGATACGCTATAAGTTAGTCTGGTCTGTTAGATAAGATTGAGATTGTGCCACTAAGAATTTACTCCACTGAAGAAATCCTAAATAACCCCCAGAACCAAGTATTACTGTTGCGGCTAAAATACGAAGTCTTTGAGCAAGGGGAAGAGATTCATAAACATAGTTGTTCATTCGATAGGTGACTTTTTGGGATTCAATATTGTCTAAACCTCGTGAATCAGAATCCAGTACGACATAAGTAGTGTGTTGACTTCCTCGATCTCCATCTGGTTGTTGAAAACGGATTTCATATTCTCTTAGAGTAGTTAAAAAGGTTCTTAGACTCTTAATGACTTCCCTGGGATCGCCTGGAAAACGATGAATTCCGGCTAGGGTTATATCGGCAATTTCTTTGAGACGCGGTTCATCGACAATAAATTGATCGATAATATTTTTACTTTGATCATATAATTTACAGTTCTTTAAAACACTATCAACCGTTGGATTATTGCCACTTACTGAACAGTTTGTGCGATCGCGGAGTTGATAAAGTCTTTCTCCGTACCCCATTGTATGAACAGAAATTTCAGGATATTTCTCCATTAATGCCTTTAAATCATTAAATCGTTGATTTTCGTTACTCCGAAAGACATCAAAGCCATCAGAGAAGAGAATCACCCCCAAGCGAGGGGGAATTGCTTCTTTATCTGGGGATTTTTGGGGATTAGGACTGTCAGTATTTTGATTGGCTAAATTTTCTATATTTTCCGAGTTACTTAAATAGCGAATTGCTTCTGAAAGGGGTTGATAAATATTAGTAGCAGCACAGACTTCAACCTTTGCTAATTCTGTTAATTTGTTCTTAGTCTTGGTATAGGGAGCGGATTCAAATTTGTTTCCAATAACTCTATCTGTAACAGGATAAGTGTTAGCACATTTTTCGCCAATGCCAAAGGGAACTAGAGCAATCTGCACAGGTAATTTTTCTTCTTGAATTTGAGTTAAAAAATCTTGTAGTCCATTAGTTGCACCTTTTAGCTTAACTGTTCCCCCCAAATCGGGATGTTTCATACTGCCACTCATATCTAACAAGACAATTAAATAACTGGGATCAGGTTTGGTTTGTTCGGAGGAAATAAGCTGCATATCATCAGGAGAAACCTGTATGGGTTTGCCGTTTTTATCGGTGGTTTCCACGACAAAATCTTCAGCTTTTAAACCTTGAAGGGGAACCCTTTCGTCATTAACAACTTTAAACCGTAAAACAACTTCATTATCGACAATATATTGACGAGTAATTTCTACCTTATTCGCAAGGGCAGATAGGGGGGTTAATCCTAGTAAGATAGCACTTAGGGGAATAATTTGCTTAAGGATTTTCATTTTACGCTCTCGGTTCATAGAATTGGTTATAAAAGACAAAACGGTAGTATTTTTCATCTTCGGATGACTCCTCATCTGTCTCATGGTAAAAGGTTAAGATTTGATTATGTCTTAAGGGTTCTTCTGCACCATCGGATAGTCTTGCCCCTTGAATCTGAACCATATTGTCTTGTTGAGGACATATTTTCACACCATCTTCATCAATAATCAATTCTGCGGTCTCTTCGGGAACACCGGGGAGATAAATATGGGCATTTTTTCCAGAACCAATGATAATCGGTTTTTCTAAGGTTTTCGGCAAGGGAATGGATAAGCCTTCCTGAATTACATTTTTGCGTTCAAATTTAGCAGGTGCAAATTTTAGCTCAGGATGGTTAATTCTTGGTTTCGGCCTCTGTAATGACTCCGATGACTCTTTTTTCGGGTCTATGGTTTCAAAGCCTTCTCCTGCTCTCAATGCTATTTTATAGGTAGGATTAGCAGCAAAATTGATACATATTCCTAAAGCAATACCTAAAATGATAAATCCCAGTGGATCTTCACCTCCCCCTAAGTCAACAATAATCCGAATCAATTCTACTAATACTGCTGCTATAATTCCGGCTAATAATCCAAGTGAGGTGGCTTTCTTGATACGATTAAGAGTTTTTTTCTTGGATTGTCCAATAGCTTCTTTATCTAGGTAATACCAGCTTAATCCTTCGGCTAATCCTGTTGCTGTCCCCAGAATACTCCAACCAACCAAGCGCACAAAACTATCAGAAATGGTAGTTTGATACAGAACCCATGAGATAGTAGCAGCAAGTAATCCGGCGAACCAACCAATTGCCAAGGCTATTTTGACATAACGGGGTAAAGTTCGCTTATTCGATCGTCCGTGGGTGGGGTTGCTGAGAAATATCGTTGCTACGATCATGGAAACAGTGAGACAAGGGGCAAGAATAGGTAATAAAATAAAGTCGGGACGAAAGGGTAAGGTTTCTTCTTGCATGACAAACTTAACCCCGTCAATAAAAAACAAGCTGGTAGACCAACCTATTAAACAGGAAAAAACACCAGAGATTAGGTATAGGGTAATTCTCACTGTAATTAATACACTCCTATTCTTGCGCTCACTAGGATTTTTGATTATCTCCTATCGCTGAAGATAGTAAAAAAACAGAATGGGGTCAGCTATGGTGGTGCAAAAATTTGTTAGCACATTTTTGTACTTTTAAACTGTCATTCTGAGGAACGAAGAATCTTCATAACCTCCCCATGATATATCTATCAATCTATGAAGGAGCAAATATTAAATATGAATTTAATAATTTTCTGTTATAGCAATCAGAAATGATAACTGATTGCTATTAGAGTTTAGAATTACCTGGATTTTCTGGAATTACGTCTTTTGAATTGGACTGGGAGCAGAGATAAAAGCCAATTTTTAATACTTTCTTTTATATTTTTTAGCCACAATTGGGTTAAACCAGACCGCTTTTGGCTTTTATTAAGGGGAATAATGGTTTTTAATTCACAACGTTGATAAATATCTTGGGGAACTTCTCCTAAACTAAGTTGATAGAATAAAGAAGCTAAGATATATTGTTGATTTAATACAAAAAGTTCGGCTAAAAATTTATATTTTTTGTATATATTTTTTTGTTCATAACTTCTGATTTCATTAATATCTTGAATCACCCATTGAGACAAACCACCTTTTTCTGATGATGTATTTGATGACATAATATTATGTAATAATTTCTCTCCATATTTGGAGAACTTTTCTTGCCAAAGACTGCCAGGATTGAGTAACAACCATTTAATCCATTCTTTGATAAGGGTGGATTTTTTTCTATTATTTGCTTCAGGGTCAATAGCAAGCATTAATAACTGTTCTACAAGATTAGTACAATTTGAATTTAAGTAATCTTCTGCTTGTTTTAGTTGATATTTTTGGATAGTTCTGATAAATTCTTCTTGAATAATAATTAACTCTTGTCTATTTTTTTTATTCTCTTTTTTTGCTAACCATTTAATGTGATCGTCAAGTTTTTCTACAGGCATTAATAAGAGTAACATAGCTCGATAGCGAATTCCACCAGTATCTTGATAATTTTCTAAGACAATGTTATCTAAAATTGCTGGCCATGGCCAGTCATAGTTATCTTCCACTTCTAATTGTTCAGCGATTAAAGTCAAATTAGACTCAAGGTTACTATTTTTAGCGATATTATTTAAAGCATTTTTTAGGGACGATTTTGGTTTATACATTTCTCTTTCAGAGTTAGGTATAACTCGCTGAATAGGGGTAAAACTTTTATTATTAGTTATTATCCATTGATAAGAAAATTGATCCGCACAACAAATTAAATTGAAGCTTTCAGGACAATCTAAAGAGGTAACATTCCATGCCCAACTAATAGGAATATTATAGTCTTGTTTTAATTTTTTTGCTAATTCATGAATTTCTTGAACAGTAGGAAGTTGTCCTTGCTGACAATTTTCTCCATCAAAAATAAAAGGTCTTTCCTGAATATATTGATAAAAATTATTGATCCATTGTGAACTTATTTTACTATTTTGTGTTGTTGAATATTGTTTATTTGGTGATAACTCACCCCAAGGTTTTTTGTCTTTACGCCATTTATTTAATAATTCACTTAAAACATCTTCACTTAAAACATCTTCACTATCATTTTTTTTCTCTTTCCAGTAATATTTATAAGCTACTAATGGTCTATTTCCATCATCAATCGCTAAGGTTGCAGCAGCTAAAACGGCATAATCACCAATTTCTCTACCAATCAAGACAATATCATCTTTTAAAGGAGGATAATTATCATTTATACGGAATTTTTCTTGATTTACTGCGTCTCGAATAGTTTTCGGAACCTCTATATCATAATTAGCAATTTCTTTATTAAACCCTTCTGTTACATAACGTTGGTTTTTATTAGACCATCTAATCCCTGTAAAGTTCCGAGAAAAATGATGAATTTGTGATGATGAGGTAGTAACCATATTATTAATACTTAAGTATTGTTATAAATGGAAAAAAGTAAATAATCGTACTGTTTTTTTAAGGTAATAAGACAGTTTATCATGATAAGCAGGACGTGCCAACAGACAATTTTGTTGCAAACTGCTAAAAAAGATATTAAGTTAGGACAAAAACTTTATAGCAATACAAACATTAGTTAGGACATTTTCTATCCCCTTAACTGTCATTCCGAGGGATGATAAATCTCTTTAATTTCCTAATCAAAATGCGTATTGCTATAGGAATAAGGAATGATTTATGAGATATATTTTTTCTTATCTGTTTACTGTTTTCTATTTACTGTTCCCTTATATTCACACTTAATTCTCACAACTGATCACTGATTACTATATATCAGTAAATGATTCAATTTAAACAACAATTACAGGAGTCAAAACAATTACAAAATCTAAACCAATAGAGATCACTATTAATAAAACAGAAATGAAGGTAAAAATTCATCAATATTTTATGTTATTAATTAGCTGGCTTAGTTTTCAATTTATCGATACATTGTAAATAGGTAACTGGTTCATTTTTACAGTTTTCTAACTCAGTGAGCTTTTCTTCAGACTCGCGTGAATTTTGACGAAACTGAAGGATAGATTCCAGAACAATTGCAGTTTCTTTAACTTGTTTATCCTTGATCATTATATACAAAATATTCCAAGTTTCTTGATCTAAATTTCCTGTTGCTAGAAGTTTATAGTGCAGTTTAAATTTTTTAATAGCGTCTGAAGTATTTTTATCCCATGTATTAGTTGATAGTTTAATTTGAGAAAATCCTAATGATTGTAAAAAAGGTTGAATCATAGCTGATAATTGTTTAACATTTTCATTAACTGTTGGATTTTCTGCGGATGCTTTAGTAACAGTCATTTCTGCTAAAATTTCTTGACTTAATTTTTGTTCAATTTTTGGAGTTAAAGAAGAAATGTAAGGATAAGCATTTATTTTTTCAAGTTGATCTTTTCGCTGTTCAATAAATGCTTTTTGTAATTCTTTTGCTGTCTGCGCTTTCTTATCTTTTGGGAAGTATTGAAGCTTAGGAATTCCAGTATTTGTATCATTAATTTTGCGAATATCCTGTATTAATGAATCTTTAATTTGTGCGGTGTTTCTCTCAGAAACTCTTGCTTGAGATAGCTGTCTATAATAATCAAATTTATCCGAAAAGGGTTGAGTTTCTTCTACAGTAAAGCTAGGACTAGAACTTAGAAAAAAGCGATCAACTACAAAACTTCCTCCTACACCAATTCCTAAAAAGAGTAACCCTACAAAAAAATTTCTTGTAATTATACTGAAGGGATTAGTAGAAAAGCTATTATCATCAATAGGAGTTTCTAAGTTACTATTATTTAAAGTTTCTTCTGCCTCGGGACTTTTTTTTTCTAGCGTAAGTTCTATAATTTCATAAAAATTGCTACATTTATTATAAATTACTTGAGGAACATACCCTAAACTTAACTGACTAAAAAGTGCTGCTAAATTATAGCATCGAGCAGAGTAAAATATTTCCGCTATGTCTTGATACTTAGTAAATTTTTGGGATGATTGAGTTTGATTTATACCCATTAATTCGTTATTAGCATCAAAAAGACTTGTTGTTAGTTTTGGTGGATAATTTACATTTTTATTTCGTTTTTGTTGTTCATAAGCAATTAAATCTTTGATTACTTGTTTACAGAAGTCATCAATCTTGTTATTATCATTAACAGTTTTAATACTTTTATTAGCGTTATACTTATAGTATTCGTTAAGCCAAGAAATCAAATTATTTTCATATCCTCCTAAATATATTTGAAAATGATATGCATTCAACTGATTTTTTTGATTGGAATCATCAACTAGAATTGTTTTTACTGCTCTGGAAAATTCTTGTGATGGAGTGGATGATATGATTTCTAAACATAGCTGATTAATGATATTATAAATATTTCGGGTGAGTCTTTGATACGATTCGTCAGAAAGATATTTATCACAAAAGTATAAAAACCTTTGCATTGTTGTCACAGCAACTTTTGCAGTATCGTGTGCTGAAAATGAGAATCCTTGTGTTGGAATTCGACCTCTAAACGTTGGTTGAGATGAAGTTGATTGAGGAATCATTCTAGGAATCAAATCACTTATATTAACGTTTATTCTTCCAGAAGTGGTTTGCTTAAAAACGTTATTGGGATTGAGAAGTAAAATGATAAGTTTAAAATAAATTTTCTGATTTTCATCTAGTTTATTAACATAGGAAGTACCATCAATTAATTGTTCATAATCCCATGTTGTACTATCTCCTGTTTCTAAACTATGATAAAGATTTGGACTATCATCATATTGTAATTTTTTATTTCTTTGGGCAATTTTAATCAGTTCTTTGGATAATTTTTTATAAAGAGAAAGAGGAACAGGAAAAGGACGAGGAACTAATTTTTGAGAAGATGAATCCCATTTTTGTTGTAGATCAAAATTCTTTTCATTTGCACAACAAATTAAAGTAAAATTAGATGTTTCATCCATCACTGAGGTATTCCATGACCAAGCGATATCTGCATTTTCGTATTTATTATTTAATTGTAAAGCTAAAGCATGAATTCCCCAATAATTAGGTAAGATAACACTATCATTTTTGTGAATTGAGAAAATATAAGGTTTTTCCTCAATTTGATTAGTATCTAAATTTTTATTGGTTTGTTTCTGATAAGATTTAATTTGTTGTTGAAACGGTTCAGAATATTTTTTATCAATGGGGGTTGCTTGATAAAAATCTTCTCCATTTTCTGTTAGTTCGTTTTCATATTCTGCCCAAGGTTTAATTTCACAATATGGTTTGTCTTTCTCTTCCCACCATTTTAGTAATGTTGCGACTCCATCAAAATTATAGGTATCAGCATTTTCTAGCCAAAAATAACGATAACAAATGAGGGGACGACTGGCATAATCAACTCCTTTACTAGCAACTGCTAAAATAGAATATTGACTAATTTCTCTAGCAATTAAAGATATTTCTCCAGATTCAAGGGGATAATTATCATTAATTCGTAGCTTATTTTCAGTAATTGCTTTTTCAATTTCTGGGGGAACCTTTTCCGTACGAAATCCAATCTCTTTATGAAAACCACCAGCCACATATTTTTTGTGTTTGTCTGACCATTTAGGTTCATCAAATTTACGGGAAAATTCATTAATTGTGATTAGATTACTCATTATTTTTACCTCTATTTATTGGGTTGAACAATAAAAATTAATCAACATTTTATGTTATTAATTAGCTGGCTTATTTTTCAATTTATCGATACATTTTAAATAGGTAACTGGGTCTTTTTTGCAGTTTTCTAGTTTAGTTACTTTTTCTTCAAATTCGGATGAAGTTTGACTAAACTTAAGGATATATTCCAGAACAATTGCAGTTTCTCGAACTTGTTTATCTTTGATCATTATATACAAAATATCCCAAGTTGCTTGATCTAAATCTCCTGTTTCTTTAAGTTTATAGTGCTGTTTAAATTTTTTAATAGCGTCTGAGGTTCCTTGATCCCATGTATTAGTTAGTGGCTTAATTGTATAAAATCCTAATGATTGTAAAACAGGTTGAATCGTAGCTGATAATTGTTTAACATTTTCATTAACTGTTGCATTATCTGCGGATGCTTTAGCAACAGTCATTTCTGCTAAAATTTCTTCGCTTAATTCTTCGTCAATTTGTGGAGTTAAAGAGGCAATGTCAGGATAAGCACCTATGTTTTTTATTCTAGCTTTTCGTTGTTCAATAAATGCTTTTTGTAAGTCTTTTGCTGTCTGTGCTTGTTTATCTGTTGGGAATTTTTGAAGCTTAGGAATTCCAGTATTTTGATCATTAATTTTGCTAATATCCTTTAGCAATGAATCGTTAACTTGTGTCATGGTTCTTGGATAATAACCTTGTTGAGATAGCTCTCTATAATACTCAAATTTCTCCGAAAATGGGTCAGCTTCGTCCACAGTAAAACTAGGACTAGAACTAAAAGAAAGGCGATTAATAAAAAAAATTCCTCCTGCACCAATTCCTAACAAAAGCAGGAATACAAAAAAATTTCTTATCATTCTCGGGAGGGAATTAGGAGTATCAGGTTTACCAGAAAAGTTATTATCATTAATAGGATTTTCTGAGTTCCTATTATCTATCTTTTCATCTGTTTTTAGATTTTTTTTTTCTGGCTCAATTTCTTCTGGAGTAAGTTCTATAATTTCAACAAAATCGCTACATTCACTATAAATTATTTGAGGAACATACCCTAACTTTAGCTGATAAAAAAGTGCTGCTAAATTATAGCATTGAGCAGAATAAAATATTTTAGCTATTTCTTGATATGCACTAAATTTTTGGGATAGTTGAGTTTTGGTTGTACCTGTTTTATTGTGCATCTGTAAGTCAGACTCTTCGGGTTCTTTCTTAGGTGATTCTATTGATTGGTCATCAGTAGGAAAAAGACTTGGTGTGACTTCTGGTGCATAAGATGGATTTTCATTTCGTTTTTGTTGTTCATAAGAAATTAAATCTTTGATTACTTGTTTACAGAAGTCATCAATATTCTTATTGTTCTGAACGCTTTCAAGATTCCTATTAGTTTCATTATTATAATATTCGGTAAGCCAACGAATTAATTTATTTTCATATCCTTTTAAATATATTTTAAAATGATATACACTCGGTTTATCTTTCTCCTTGGAATCATCAACTAGAATTTTTTCGATTGCTTGGAAACGTTCTTTTGATACAGAAGATGATATAATCTCTAACAATAGCTGATTAATAATTTCATAAACATGTCGGGTGAGTCTTTGATAAGATTCGTAAGAAAGATATTGATGACAAAAGTATAAAAACTTTCGCATTGTTATGATAGCAATTCTTGTTTGAGGAATTACAGGTTCTAATTTTTTATCTGTGAATTTTTGAAATGAAATTCGGCCTCGCGAATTAGGCTGTGGTTGATTTGATCGAGGAATAATGCTACTAATAAAATCCCTTATATTAATGTCTATTATCCCAGAATCGTTTTGTTTAGTAACCCCCTTGGGATTGAGGAGTAAAATAATAATTTCAAAATAAAGTTGCTGATCTCTATCTAGTTTCCTATAATAAGAAGTCACATCAATTAATTGTTGATAATCCCATGTTGTACTATCTCCTGTTTCTAAACTCTTATAAAGATTTGGAATATGATCCTTGTCTAATTGTTCATTGATTTTAGCAATTTTAAGAAATTCTTGTTTCAAGACGGTATAAGGAAGGTATTGAGAAGTATCATTAACCGCTTTCTTAGCTACTTTTTTCTCTTTTTCACTCCTCTTTTTTAAATTTTTATAAGACGAACAAAATGTCTTTGTTGTTTGTATATCATAATAAATTAACTTATTTTGATTATTTTTATCTGCACAACAAACTAAAGTAAAACTAGATGCTTGATCCATCACTGAGGTATTCCATGACCAAGCGATATCTGCATTTTCATATTTATTATTAAGTTGTAAAGCTAAAGCATGAAGCCCCCAATAATTAGGTAGGATACTATCACCTTTTTCGTAAATTGAAAAAATAGAAGGTTTGGTAACAATCTCATTAGCATCTAAATTGTTCTTCGTTTGTTTTTGATGATTTTTAATTTGTTGTTTAAACTGTTCAGAATATTTTTTATAAATTGCAGTTGCTAGATAAAAATCTTCTCCATTTTTTTCTATTTCTTCTTCATATTCTGCCCAAGGTTTAATTTCACAATAAGGTTTACCTTTCTCTTCCCACCATTTTAGTAATGTTGCGACTCCATCAAAATCATCAGTATCAGCATTTTCTAGCCAAAAATAACGATAACAAGCAAGTGGACGACCTCCATCATCAGAACCATTAGTGGCAACTGCTAAAATAGAATATTGACTAATCTCTCTAGCAATTAAAGCTTTTTTGCCAAACTCAAGGGGATAATTATCATTAATTCGTAGCTGTTCTTCACTAATTGCTTTTGCAATTTCTAGGGGAACCTTTCCCTTGCTAAATCCAATTTCCTTGTTAAACCCCCCACTCACATATTTTTTTAGTTTCTCTGAAAATTTAGGTTCATCAAATTTACGGGAAAATTCATTAATTATAATTTTAGTTGAATCACTCATGTTGTTTTTCCTCTCATAAAAGGTGTTTAATCAATTTTTGTACAATAGGGCATGATAATAGTGCAAAATTTCTCCTCCTGTTCCCCTCCTGGGAGGGGTTAGGGGTGGGTCGGGGTTAGGGGTGGGTAGAGTTAGGGTTGGGTCGAGTTAGCGGTGCGTTAACTTCTGACTTCGTTAACATAAACATATAACTATATATTCTCTTGAATGTTAATCATACCTGTTTATTTAATGTAACCGGCGGTCTTCTTTACCTGTATGTAACCAATAAATCGGTGAAACTAAGCCAAAAGGTCGCCAAAATTTTGGTCTATTAATGACTCCAACCTTTGCACCATTTCCCCCTTGAGTTTCACGAAAATTGGGTTTAGGGGGGTTGCCTTTCATGCCAAAGGCAGAACAAAAAAAGTATTTAATAGGACATCTCCATTGTCTAGACCACCTGGTGATAGTTCTCTGAGTTTGGGGAAATTTTTTCCCCAAAAATTGATTGATATCATTACGATATAACCAAACTGTTGCTTGTTCTGCTTTAGAAAAAGCAATAGCAATTCGATAACGATTTAATGGTCTATCTTGTGCGGTTAATCGCAAACTTAATTCATTTTGTAAAATAGTCAATGCTTGAGCATAATTACGATCTTCTTTATGATTTGTCCCATCTATCATTAATAATAAACCAGGAGCTATTGCACAATCATCTAAATAAGGTTCTAAAAGTTCTGGTCGGTTTCCTCCTCGTAGTTGCTCAAACAGTTCTCCCGGATAATCTTTACAAGTAATATTCAATCGTTTATCTCCCCTGCCAAAACGGTTTTGTAGGCGAATGGAGAGGCTATAAGATGGTGGCATTTCGTTAGGGTCCAGGGGTAAAAGACTACCGGCCATTTGGTTTCCCGTTTCGAGAATATCTTGTGCATAGCGAATTAGTCTTCCTGTCTCATCATCAAGGGGATCAACTGCTTCGATGGGACTATTTTCGGGTGCATTTGGCCAATGGACGAGGGCTGCTAAATAGGTTGTTTTCCCTGACGTTCGTGCGCCTATGAGCCTAAATTCGTTACTTCCTTGTATTTCTTGGGTTGTTCGTCCAAAACGATTAAACATTGTTCTGTTGCATAAATAATAGACAAAAAATCAGGATTAAAATTCCTATTCCTCAATGCGCTTACCTGTTGCTAACCAGTACAGGGGAGGAATTAAACCGTAGGGATACCATTGATCGCCATTCCTCAAAAAAGCGTTATATTCATGTAGACTGCCATCATCAGGAGTATAACGATTAGGACGGGGATCAAAACTCCAACGGGAATCTCCTAATACCCCAAAAGAAGAACAGGCAAAGAATTGTAATCTTTTCGGGCCGAATTTATCGGTTAAATAATTATAAGTTTTTGGCAATCTGACCTGAAATAAGTCTAAATCAGGGTCTTTCCGCCCTGTCCAAAGTTCGCCCCGTTCACATTTAGCCATCACCACTGCGATTTTGAGATTTTTTAAAGCAGGTTGTATCTCTTGTGCATTTGTAATTTCCTCACAAAGTTTTTTAAAAGCAGGATAGTATTGTTGTTGATCTCGTCCGGGTTGCCAGTCAGTCATCATCACCATCCATCCTGTTACAGAGAATAGGTCATCAAACCATAACTCGATGCCAGCAGGTGGGCTAGGATGAGCTATCTTCTCAAAAAACTCTCCTGGAAAGTCCCTTGCACTTAACTCTAAGTTAAGAGAAGGTCCGTATGCTGTTTTGGGGATCGTCAGTTGAAAATCATAGTAGGGTAACTTTTGAATTTGTTCGGTTAAATTGTCGTCATAAAGACGTGTCCCTGCTAATTGCGCTCCGTTTTTAAGGATATCCCCTGCTAATCGCACCAGTTTCTCTGCATCCTCACTGTAAGGAGTGAATTTTAAGCCCGGGTATTTTTCCCTCAAACCCTTGGGACAATAGGCTAAAGTAGCGAGGTAAGTAGTTTTTCCTGAGCCTCGTGGTCCGATCATGCGTATTTCAGAGCCTTTTTGCTGTTTAGGGGATTTAATCATTGGCAAGATACGCTCCTAAATAAATCCAAGGTAATTCCAGTAAAATAGGGCTTTGAGTGGAGGTATAGCAATAGACAGGCTAGTTAGGACACATAAATTATATTTTAAGGGAACAGGGAACAGGGAACAGGGAACAGAAAAATGTCCTAATAGCTTTGGCGACTGCTATAATAAAAAAACGAGGTGTAACAAAAGCTTGCCGATTATGTTGACGAATAATCTTTTCTCCGATTTTAAAGTGAGCTTGTTGAATATGCTCATTGTAATCAACCCAACGGAAATTTTGCAGAGGATTATATCGCCATTTTCGTTCTTTTTGAGTAATATTACAAAACAAATCTGCTTTATGAATAGATATCAAAATATGCTGTACATTGGGTGCATTTTTGCGCAGGAAACTTAGCTTTTCCCCTAGTTGGTTCTGCCACTGTAAAGAGGTAGGCTGCTGATCCAGTTCATTGCCTAGTCCTCCATCGAGTTGATCGGGGTTGATCATATTGCGAGAGGGTGGCATCAATAAAAAAACAGCTTTACTATCACGGACTGAATTTTTGATATCTTGCCATTGTGCAGGGTTGTCCTGTCGCCAAATAGGGTTTGACCATGCTTCACCAGGTGTATCAATCCAATTAGTTTGGAATTCTCGCCATCCTGTACTCAAATTGACGGAAATTGAGAGAGTTTCTTCTTCTACTTTAGATGTCCCTGCGATCATCCCTGTGGTAATATTAGACTTTTTCATAATAATGCTCTGGGGATCTGGTTCTGTAATCACCAAATTCTCCGTTCCCTCCGCAAGGGCAACAACCATATTGGTTTTTCCTACTAGGCGATCGCCGATAACAATAACACTCATAAAATCGAAACAATATTTACCTGTAATATAGCAACTCTAAAAGAAATTCGGGAACAATATTTAAGGTTAGGGAAAAAACTACTAATTTTTAAGATTTACTTTATCATTTTAACCATAATAGCAATTTCTTAAAGTTTGGTTACACTCACATATTGCACCTTCGATAACACTAGCTAGTTTAGAGAGGGAACAGGGAACAGGCAACGGGGAACAGGATTTATTTTGACTGTAACTGCTTGAGAATTGATGAAAGTTTATTTTGTTGTTGAATTCTCGTGTATTGGTGCAATATATCAGTTATACATCTCCGTAGAGGTCAACGGCCGTTGACCCCTACACGATCAATATCTGTATTCTAAGTTGGTTAAAATACTCTAATAATAACGCTCATAATCGTGAAAAATAGATCATTAATTATTATAAATTAAAGCTCATCGATTCGTTCATCTCTTTCACCTGTTAATAACCAATAAATAGGAGCGACTAAACCAAATGGTTGCCATTCTTCAGGATTTCTCAGCGTTCCCCATTTTGCACCCCCCCTTGGATTTGGATCATTCTTACAATTAGGTTTCCTTAATTCCCCTTCTTCAATTATCCCAAAACCAGAACAAGCAAAATATTCTACGGAACAATTCCACTTAGTTTTCCATTGATTCATTGCTGTTTGAAGATGATAAAATTTAAGTTCTACAAAGTTATTTAAGTTATCAAGGTACAAGTAAACATTTGATTGTTCAAATTTATAAAAGCCAATAGCAATTCGATAGTTAGATTGATTTTTATTTTGATTATTCTCTTGTAATTTTTTATTAAGGCTATTCTCTAAAAAAGTAATTTGTTCAGCGTATTGTTTATCCCGATTTGAGGATAAAGCATCGAAAAGAATAAAAATTTGAGTAAAATCCGTTAAATCTGAAACGCATTGATAATACAGTTTTTGGTAATAGCTGTCTAACAATATCTCTGCTAAATTAGAATCCCTGGGAAATAAAGGTAAACTTCCAGAAAATTCTTTGAAATCAAATTGAAGATTAATTTGTTTAGATAAAATAGAAAATAAGGTTATTATCGGCACTTCAAATCGCAAACTAAAATCATAATGTGGTAACTCGGAAATATCTTCATAAATGTTTGTTCCAGCCAACTTACCTCCCTTCATTACGATATCTGTCCACCTTCTTGATAATTTTTCTGAGTAATCATCCTGTGGATTAATTTCTTTCAAAATGGGACTTTTATTTTTAGCCATATTTAAAGCAGATAGGGCTGCCAAAAATGTGGTTTTTCCTGAGCAAATAGGACCAATCAAAATGATATCGCCTTCATAGTCTAAGGATTCTGTGATTTTTCTTTTAAAAAACATTCTTTTTATAAACTGTTAATTAGATTAATTTTAAGACATATACTGATATCTTGCATCTTGGAAAAATTAGGTATTAGAGAGGGCACAGGTAACAGGTAACAAGATTTATTTTGACTGTCACTGATTGAAAATTGACTTTATTTGTTTTCTTCTTGAATTTTTATCTACTGGTGAAAGATGTGAGTATAACAATCAGGTTGCAGTTGTGAGAAAATCAGAAGGAGGATTTAACAATCTTATAGTTGTTTCAAATAAGTTTTAGACAAAGTAGTGTAAGCATCCTGCTCAATATATTATACCAATTTCAAAAAGTAGGGGTTAACGGCCGTTAACCCCTACAACATAAACTTATGTAGTCCAAGTTAATGAAAATGGTATTAACAATAAAGGAGATCGGTTTTGTCTCATTTTTATTGAAATTAACTATATTTTTCATAAATAATATATAACTAATTGCTATAGTTTATTAACCTTTGAAATCCTCTATTACTTAATAGGAAAACCCGTATAAGTTACCTGATTTTCCTTAATAATCCACTCTTGACGGGGAATTTCTTCCAACTCCTCTGGTTGAATACGTCCCGACAAAAAATGTAATTGCTGATTACTTGACCCCCTTAAAATATGATCTCCTGCTAACTCTTCCCTAAATAAACCATCTATTAATAAATCCACAGACTCTAATAAATCCATCGCACCTTGAATTTTGCCATTTTGTAGTTGCGCTAAACTATAACCACTCCAACAGACAACGGTTTTTCCCTCTGATTGTACCCGTTTTGCTAATTCAGCTAAGGCCACCGCTTGCGCAAAGGGTTCTCCTCCCGAAAAAGAAATACCAGATAAATTAGGTATTTTTTGAAATAATTGCCACACTTTATCAACTGTGACAATTTGATTCATTTTAAAGTCTAAATAATCGGGATTTTGACAATTTACACAACGAAAAGGACATCCTTGCAACCAAATTACCATGCGCATTCCTGGTCCATTTGCATACGAACGAGGCAGCCAAGAGGCGATATTAAGTAAAGGAGAATCTATTATCATTATTAATATCCTTGTTGTTGTTTTCCTCTATTTTTTTGTTACCTAAAGTTTGATATTCTGCTTGAATTTGTGGCACTCTAGATTTGATTTTTTGTATTTTTTTAACCATATACTGCTCGGTAATTGTATTATTTTTAGCAACATATTTTTGCGATTTTTATTGATTAATAAGTTTGACCTTGGCGACGATTTTGAGATTTTTTTCTGGAAGAAAATCCAGCATCATTTTTATTCTTATTTGTCTGGGACTCAGAAGGGTTTTGAATCGTTTCGGATTCACTATTGACTGTATGAATTTGTCTCCATTCTTTAGGAACAGGTTGACCATCCAAAGTTGTCCATTCTAACTGATAACCTTGTTTTTGAAAAATAGCTAAAACATCTTGGGTTCTAGCAGCACAAGAAGGGGTTTCTTCAGGGGGACCAAATAAATCTAATTGTTCCCCACTAAATTGTACTCGCATTTGGGTATTAACCCCTTCATGGGTTTCTACTTCTAAGACAATATTTCCATCATCAATGCCCAAAATTTGAGGTTGTTCATAACCTACTTCTTGCCAAGATTGTACTAAATGATCAGCCATTTCTTGGACTTGCTCAGCTTGTTCTTCTAACTCATTAAGCTGTTGATGAAACTCAAGAATATTACTCTCATTCAATTCTTTCCAGTTATTCTTCATTTGTTCAAGATTATGCTGTAATTGACTAATGCAAGTATCAGGAAGACGCTCTATAACATTGTCCAGTCTATCTTGACAATATTGAATTTGCTCTAACCATTCGTTCTGTAAATATTGAATTGCTTGTATCCGAAAATTATCTAAGGTTCTCAAATTATCCTCAGCTTTTTCAGGTTGTTTTTCATTAATTGCTTTTTGAACATCTTGAAAAAGCTTTGTAACTGTCTCCTGTTCAAGAACATTTTGCTCTACTAAAGACTGGTATTCTGCCTGAATTTTAGGCAATCTAGTCTTTAATTGCATTATTTTGCGTTCCGAATTCTGATCGATATCATTTTGCTGTTGTTGTAGGACTTTTATTGGATTGTTCGGAGATGAAATAGGAGATGGCTTAATTTGAGAAGAATTCGCTCGTATTCTCGCTCTTACTTCAGCAATTTTTTTTATAATTGCTTCTTCTCTTTTTTTTGATGCTTCTAATCGTTGGCGAATCCGCTCTTGTAACGGTTCAATGGAATAGCTTTTTTTTCCACTCATGAGATATTTAGTATGTGTGATATTTTGAGTTTATCGTAGATATATGGTACTGCATCCATTAATCAGAACGTGCTACCTTTAGCTCGTCTTAACAGTTTATCAACTTCCCTTTTTATATTTGCGATTTTGTTAGCAAATTTATTTAATTTTCTTGATTATTGATTTATTTTATTCCATTTCTGAAATATAATTACTGATTGCTATATGTTAGGTAAATATGAATTTTAATAAAAATAGAGGTCAATAATTGACCTCTAGAAAAACCAAAATTTTTATAGTTTTCTCTCAAGAAGTCGATTTTTCGTTATGACCATGAAAGCGAATTCCTAAAAACACATCATACAGAAAACTCCAGAGATTTTTTCCTTGTAGTAAACCTAAAGATTGATCACATCCTTTCGCATCTAATAAAGGTTTCGTAGCATGATAAGCTGGCTTATATTTATACCAAGGAATAGACGGCCAGAGATGATGGATTAAATGATAGTTTTGTCCAAAAATTAAGACATTAAGAATAGCACTAGGATAAACCCTCGCATTTTTCCAGCGATCGCGTTCTTGAAAAGGCCGATGGGGTAAATAGTCAAAGAATAATCCTAAAGCAACTCCTACTACCAAAGCAGGAACAAACCAGAAATTCATGACAAAACCAATAAACCCGTAATGAATACCCAAAAAAACGACAGTAAATAGGAATAAACGACTCAAAAACCATTCTAAGAGTTCGTATTTTTTCCACAAACGACGCTTAAAAAAGAAAATTTCGTGATAAAAAAAGCGTGCTGCTATCATCCATAACGGCCCACCAGTGGAAACAAAATGATCAGGATCATTATCGGGATCGTTGACGTGAGCGTGATGTTGTAAATGTACCCGTGTAAATACTGGGAAAGCAAAGCCTAACATCAACGCACTTCCATGGCCTAAAATAGCATTAATGATGCGATTGCTGTGAGCAGCGTTATGAGAAGCATCATGGATCACTGTACCTGAGATATGTAGAGCAAGAACACTACAGAAAAAACAGATCCAGTCAGGCCACTGCCATAACCAATAACCACTGATTGAACAACCAATAAGGGATAAAGCGGTAAAAAACATTACCACGTTGGGATTTAACCCTCCTGGGGGTTTAAGATACTCTCTAGGTACTCTTGGCAGCGTCTGTGCCGACTGCATGGCTGTTTCTTGCTCCTTGATAAACATTACTTTTTAAACCCTGCCGTTAACGGCAGGGTCTAGTCTCTGACCAGTCTACACGATAACCGACTGTTCAGTAAAGATTTGTAACATTATCTCATCTTATGTAAAAATAGGAGTTAGATTACAAACACTCAAGGTTAAAGTGTAGTTTATGGGTTTGTCCATGAAACACAACAGGTTAAAGATAGTTTCTCTGAACTTCTTAATTAACCTTTAAGGAGGGGTATTATTAATATGGGTCAAGTGTGGCGATATATTAAAACTGTAATGGGGATTATTTTTCGTCATCCCATTACTGGTGCTACGGTTATTCCAGTGCTTCCTGATGGGCGTATTGTTTTGATTCAAAGAAAGGATACGGGACAATGGGGACTCCCAGGAGGTATTGTTGACTGGGGAGAAGATGTTCTCACTACAGCGGAGCGAGAGTTAAAGGAAGAAACTGGGTTAGAGTTGTTAAATATTCGGCGTTTAGTCGGGGTTTATTCCTCTATGGATCGTGACCCGAGAATTCACTCAATTTCTATTTTAATGGAAGCAGAAGTTAGAGGAGAGTTTTTGATCGAAGATACTTTAGAAGTGATAGGAATTAAAGCATTTATGCCGGATGATTTACCATTGGGAAACCTTTGTCACGATCACGATCGCCAGTTAAATGATTATTTACAGGGGTTAACAGTATTAGCTTGAAAAGTTGAAGGAGGAGTGCCAGTTTCTTTAAAAAAAATCTTCTGCCTCCTGCCTTTCAACTCCTGCCTTTTTTAACGCATAGTTACGAACTCTTCTGCTGAGGTGGGATGAATACCAACGGTTGCATCAAAGTCAGATTTTTTGGCTCCCATTTTCACAGCGATCGCCATTCCTTGAATGATTTCGGCTGCATAGTCACCTACCATGTGGGCCCCTAAGACTTTTTCTGTTTCTTGATGAACGATCAATTTCATTAGGGTTTTTTCTTGTTTTCCTGGTAAAACGTAGTACATGGGACGGAATTTACTACGATAGACTTTAATTGCATCTTCTCCGTACTGTTGTTTGGCTTCTTTTTCTGTTAACCCGACGGTAGCTGCTTCGGGGGTAGTAAAGACGGCAGAAGGAACGTTTTCGTAGCTCATAATACGAGATTTTCCTCCAAAATGGGTATCAGCAAAGGCACGTCCTTCATTGATAGCTACAGGAGTTAAATTAATGCGATCGGTACAGTCTCCCACTGCATAGATGTTATCTTGAGCAGTGCAACTATATTGATCAACAGCGATCGCCCCATTGTTAACTTCAACACCAGTATTTTCTAGTCCTAAATTATCTAAACTGGGTTTACGACCGGTGGCTGCTAGACCAATAGTATCAGCGAGAACCATCTCATTATTTTGATCCCCTTCAACGGCAATTTTTAGACCTTCGGAGGTTTTTTCGATGGAGGTAATGGTAGAATTTTTAAGGATTTGGATACCATGATCTTCCATAGATTCTTGAATGGTACTACGGATATCTTCATCAAAACCTCGGAGAATTTTATCCCGACGAATAATTTGAATTACATCCGATCCTAAACCACGCAAAATACAGGCAAATTCTACCCCAATATAGCCACCTCCCCAAATTACCATTCGTTTTGGTTGTTCGGCAAGGGTAAACATTTGGTCAGAAATAATAGTATGTTCGATTCCTGGAATGTCTGGTCTAACGGGATGTCCACCTACTGCAATTAAGATTTTATCGGCGGTAATTTTGCTATTTCCTACTTCTATGGTGTGGGGGTCAAGTAGTTTTGCATAGTCCCGATAAAGTTTGACTTTGGAGTTATCTAACATCCGTAGATAAATACCATTAAGACGTTGAGTTTCTTCGTTAACTGCGGTGATCATTTTTGACCAGTCTAAGGTACTTTTAACAGGACTCCAACCGTACCCTTGTGACTCTTGAAACTGTGCGGAAAAATGGGAGGTATACACCATCAATTTTTTGGGAACACATCCGACATTAACGCAGGTTCCTCCTAAGCGACTATATTCTGCTAGGCCGACTTTTGCACCGTATTCCGCGGCCCGTCTAGCGGTTGCAATACCACCTGAACCTCCGCCAATGACAAACAGATCGAAATCATAACTCATAATAATACAAATCTCCTAAGTTTTCTGTCTTTTTTTACAGCACTAGCCATGATGGTGTTTTATGTTAATGATATTCCTCGTTTCCTCGGAATGACAATTAAACAGACAAAAAATATCCTCACTAATTTTTGTACTGCTATGCTTGGGCTTTGTGTCGTCTATTTCTACATTTTATCGCTTCTTGGCATACTTGTTAATGCTATTGATAATGAAACGATGGTTGACTGAACTTCTTTCTCTTGAAGTAATACATAGAAAGTAAACAAAAAAAATTAGAAAATACTCTGATTCTAGAAACAGAATATAGTGAAGAAGAAGTAGCAATGGCTTTAGCTAGTTTAGGAACATAAACAGTCCCGTGTTATAAAATTTTTCAGTGGGTTATTTCATTTTAACCGAATGTCGGGCAGAATTCCCTAACGTTCCATAACTTAGGGATGAATGCCCGACCAACATATAAAACTGCGAAGCATCCTTATTTCTTAGTTTCTAACCCTCCTGACTGGTTTTTGAT
>NZ_JASJEB010000058.1 GCF_030064895.1 Crocosphaera sp.
TCAGTCTCTATGTCTGAGGTTTTTTTCTTTAAGAATTAATTTTCTAATGGGTGATAGGAAACGATTCATTTTTGGGAAGACTAGATATAGACAAGAACAAGTCACTCTGTCATAAAGACTTGCTGTTTGAAAATACTCTGAAGATGTATCATTTAACTTTTTGCTGTTGTTACTTTGCTATTTGATTTCATCTTGTCTCCGAAAAACCTCAAGTATACTGAGGTTTTTTATTGCTTTTTAAGAAATTTTAAACCCCAAAAATAATTATACACTATCGATAATTAATTGTTCTAAACTCGCTTTCATAATATCAGTAGTTTGAGTAAAAACACTAAAAACAAGAGCTTCTTTGTACACCCTTTGAGCAGGATGATTATAATAGTTGGCAGCACCACTAGAAACAATTAACGCAGCTTTTGAGCATTTTTGAGCTAAATTAATCGCCCAAACTCTTAACTTTAAATCATCTTCAAAAAAACGGTTATCAACTTGCATTTTTTGTCTAATTTTATCTTGACAATCATGCAATTCTTTACTCAAAATATCATAGGATTTTTCAATAAAACTAATTTGTTTTATTTCTGCTGCCTTTTTAACAATATCTAGACCAGCTTTAGCACAACCCAAAACTAAAAAACTGGGATAGAGAACAACCTTTTTGTCATTATCATGAATTGCTCCAGCAGGAGCAATAGAAACCACACTTTCTGAAGACAAAAAATAGTTTTCAAAGATAGCTTCTACAGTATTAGTAGACTGCATTGCTCCTAATTTCATCGGCGCACTAAACCTAACTTGAGACGAGGGAGTAAAAGGAATAATTCCTCTAATTTCTCGACCATCGGGCAAATTAGCACCTAAAATAAAGACATCAAAAAAATTAAACCCTGTAATCCAAGGAACTTTTCCTATGATGTTATATCCCCCCTGAATAGGAGTTGCCGTAATCATGGGTTTACCCTCCCGTCTGAGTTGAGAAAAACCCAGACCACACAATAAATTATTTTCAACAATTTTTGATAAATATTGTTTTTTTAAAGGCTCATTTTTACTGTTCACAAGAGCATTTATAGACCCTTGATGTTGCAGTTGTAAAAAAGCTAATGCCCCTGAATATTGGGATAATAATTGTTGCAATAAATAAAACCTTTCTGGTTCTAATCCTAAACCACCCCAAGATTGAGGAATTCTGACAGATAATAAAGAGAGTTTGATTAATCCTTGTAAAGCCTTTTTTAAAGCAGTAGGTGATTGATCAATATCAAAAGCAACAGGAGCAATAAATTCTTGTAAATAGGATTCTATACTATCTAAAAAATTATCTGAACTGTTAACTTGAGGACAACTATTAATTTCTTTAGTAATAGACATAGGGTAATTGGATAACAAAACAATTAAGAGAGCTAAAGCAATCAGGTTTCACTTATGAGAAAATGAGCTTGCTGGGTAAAACACAATGTAGTTTACCCCTATAGGGGCATAATTATTACGGATATTATACTATCATGTCCTTATATATTCTCGGTTATCACATATCATTACTGACTGCCATAGAGACTATAATAGGATAAAATTTCCGATATTTTAGTACACAGAGAACTTCCTTTGAGAAAAGAAAGTTTTTACTTGCATATAGCCCTACGCATTAATGTCAGAAGATTTTATTTATTTCTGTTGCCTGTTTCTCTATTCCCTGTTTCCCAAAACAAAAATATATGTATCCTAACCATTTTTTGTAATGCTATAGATAGATTAAACATTAAAATGTCAACATTCGCGAGACTCCCCACACTCACTCAAACAAAATATTAATACACTCAATTGAAAATTGCCATGAGGGAGAAGAAATTAAACTATTATTCAAAGAATTAGAATAGCCCAATTTAGGGGATAAACTAAGAAGGAAACAAAAGAAATGATAGTCAGGCGATCGCATCCATCTCAGACCGAATGACTACTAATGCAGCTAAGGAGTTACATGCCAGACCTCAACCCAAACGCAAGTTATAGCCTTGCATTGACCATCGAATTACCCAATATTGCAGGAACCCTAGCCAACGTTACCCAGTCCATTGCAGGGGCCAAAGGAAATTTAGGAGAAATTTCTTTAATTGAGCATAATCTCGAAATTACCCAACGGGAAATAACCATCGAAGCATCCAGTGAAGAACACGCTGAGGAAATTGTTGCAGCCGTTAGAGAAATTCCCAACGTCAAAATATTAAAAGTATCAGATCGCACCTTTGAACTACACCGTAAAGGCAAAATTACCGTAGAAAGTCGTCTCCCGCTTCATTCTCAAGGAGACTTGGCTATGGCCTACACTCCAGGAGTAGGCCGTATCTGTAAAGCCATCGCTCGTGAACCTTCAGAAGTCTATAATCTCACCATTAAACATAACACGGTGGCAGTGGTAACCGATGGCAGTGCAGTGTTAGGGTTAGGCAACCTCGGACCCGAAGCAGCATTACCGGTCATGGAAGGAAAAGCCATGTTATTTAAAGAGTTTGCCAGCGTGGATGCTTTTCCCATCTGTTTAGCCACCCAAGACACAGAAGAAATTATCGAAACCGTCAAACGCATCGCCCCGGTGTTTGGGGGAATTAATTTAGAAGATATTGCCGCCCCCCGTTGCTTTGAAATTGAAAAACGATTACGCCAAGAATTAGATATACCCGTATTCCACGACGATCAACACGGAACAGCCATCGTTACCCTAGCCGCTTTATTTAATGCCCTGAAATTAGTCCGTAAGCCCCTAGAAGAGGTACGAATCGTCATTAATGGAGCCGGGGCTGCTGGTGTGGCTATCGCCTCCCTATTGCGAACTGCTGGGGCTACCACCATTTGGTTATGCGACTCCAAAGGCTTAATTTCTCACTCTCGCAACGATTTGAATCCCCAAAAACAAGCTTACGCAGTTAGTGCCAGTGGTACCTTAGAAGATGCCATGCAAGGGGCCGATGTCTTTTTAGGGGTGAGTGCGCCGGGAGTGGTAACCCCAGAAATGGTGAGATCAATGAACAAAGATCCTATTGTTTTTGCTATGGCTAACCCCATCCCCGAAATTCAACCCGAGTTAGTCATGAATGATGTAGCGGTGATGGCCACAGGACGCAGTGACTATCCGAACCAAATTAACAACGTTTTAGCCTTTCCTGGAGTATTTAGAGGGGCATTAGATTGTCGTGCCAAAAATATTACCGAGCGTATGTATTTAGAAGCTGCTAAAGCGATCGCTTCTTTGGTTAATTCCAGTCAGTTGGATGGGCAACATATTATCCCTTCTGTGTTTGATGAGCGGGTCTCTCATGCTGTAGCTAGTGCGGTGGAATTAGCTGCCCGTGAAGATGGTGTTGCGAGTCAGTAGTTATTCTAGCGATAGAATAAGTAATGGAAAAATTAGAGGCACAACTATGGCAGAAGAAACAAAACCAGCCGCAAAAAAAGAAAAACCCCCTGCGATCGAGAAAAAACCCTTCACCGAGTTCATGGAGGAGCATTTTACCCCTACTCTCAAAGAAAGTTTAACCAAAGAAGGACTAAACGATCTTGAATTATCCTTTACCAAAGCTCCTGTTTCTATTCCCGGAGCAATGTCTGATGAAGCTTGTTGGCAAGTCATTGGTATTTGGAATCAGGGAAAACGACAATTTAACATCTACTTCCCCAAAGAGGATATAAAAGGACCAAAAGCCTTTTCCTACGCCGTTAATGGCAAACCTCCAAGTACCATTGAATCTTTTATGATCGATGAGCGTAAAGTTACCCTCGATTTGATGGTTTTATATACTTTACAACGCCTCAACGGGCAGAAATGGTTAACCCGAAATTGATTAGAGTGTGGGGAGTGTGGGGAGTGTGGGAAGTGAGGGAAGTGTACTTCGACAACCTCAGCAACAGGGAATACTAGAACAATATCAATATTCTGCTCCCCCATCTTCCAGTCTCCCAGTCTCCCAGTCTCCCCGTCTCCCCGTCTCCGGTGTCTCCCTAAAGAGCAGAAAATTCCCCTAAAATTTTCACTTCTGGTTCTAACAATAAAGACCAATGAGACTGGACTTTTTCTTGAATATGATTAATGAGACGGAAAATATCCTGAGCTTTGGCTTGACCGCAATTTAAGATAAAATTGGCATGACGTTGAGAAACCTCTGCATCTCCCACCCGATAGCCTTTTAATCCCAATTGTTCGATTAACCAACCGGCTGCATAAGGGCTAGGGTTACGGAAAACGCTGCCACAACTGGGTTTATCGTAGGGTTGAGAACTTTTACGCTTCCAAAGGTTTTCTTGTGTCTTAGCGGTTATTTCTTCGCGAGTAAAGCCAGGTTGTAGTTGAAAAGTGGCTTCGATAACTAACCGTTTGCCTCCTTGTAAAGCAGAGGTACGATAACTATAGTTTAAATCTTCTGGGGTCAAGGTTTCTACTTTGCCATCTGGAGATGCTACCACCGCACTCACTAAACAGTCAGCCGTACATTGATTATGCGCCCCTGCATTCATTACCACTGCTCCGCCAACGGTTCCAGGGATACCCACAGCCCATTCTAAGCCACTCCAACCCCGTTTGGCTGCTTGCCAAGCGACACTAACAATGGGTTGTCCTGCTGCTACGGTAACTTGTCCTGTGGCCTCATCGAAGCGACGATGACGTAGATAACGGGTACTTAAGACTAATCCCTCGATTCCGCGATCGCTGATCAAGAGATTAGAACCGGCTCCCAATAACATCAAGGGAATATCTTGTTTTTGGAACCATTCAAAGGTTTCTTGTAACTGCTCGAAGTCTCTAGGAGCAGCATACCATTGAGCTTGTCCACCAACTCGATAAGATGTATGAGAGGCAAGGGAAACATTGGGGTAGATTATGGGTTCAGACGAAGGGTTAAAAGCATTAATCATGGCTATTGGCAGTTAATGAGGGTAATCTGAGAAAGACGACTAAAGATTAAACTAATTGTTCCTAATTTTGGCTTAAAATCAAGAATAATTAGCTATTTTGTGAGTTTTTATACTGTTTTTGCTTATTAGGTACAAGTTAACAGTAAGATGCTTTTGATCTGATAACTGATAACTGTGAACTGAACTAAGCTGCTTGATATTGGGAAATGACTTGAGGAATAATCTGATTGAGATTGCCTGCACCTAAAAACAGCACTAAATCTCCTGGTTGCAGTAAACTAGGTAAGGCTTCATTTAAAGCCTTTAGGCATGGCTCATAGATGACTTGAGCATGATTATCTTGTACTGCGATCGCTAAGTCTTGGCCACTGATGTTATGTAGGTTGACCTCTCCGGCACTGTAGATGTCGGTTAAAAATACGAGATCAGCATGGTTGAAACAAGCAGAAAATTCCTTTAAAAAGGTCGCTGTTCGACTATAGCGGTGGGGTTGAAAAATAGCTACAACACGAGAAATATTCTTACCATCTACTTTAGAACGAGCAGCAGAAAGGGTGGCCTCAATTTCGCTAGGATGATGGGCATAATCATCGATAAAGGTGACACCGTTACAATGGCCACGTTGCTCAAAGCGTCGTTTTGCTCCTGCAAAGGTCAATAAAGCATCAGCAATGACAGAAAATTCTAAGCCTAATTTTCGTCCGACAGCGATTGCAGCTAAAGCATTACTAAAATTATGATTTCCAGGGATAGTTAGGCGCATTTCCCCTAAATAATGCCCTTTTTCCCATACTTGTGCTGTTGTACCGTTATGATCGCTCTTTAGTTCTTTAACGGTGTAATCTGCTCCTTTATTGCTATCTAAACTGTAAGTAATGGAAGGAGTAAGTTGAGTTGCGACGGTTTCACAGTCGAGACAACCGATTAAAATATCACACTGGGTTTCAAAAATTTGGAAGGTTTTAACTACATCATCCAGGGTTTGATAGTGATCGGGATGATCTAATTCAATATTAGTAACAATACCAATGTTAGGATAATGCTTAGTGAGAGAACCATCGGACTCATCCGCTTCTGCCACGAGATAACCTCCTCTGGCACCAATACGAGCATTTCCTTCCCAAGCATCCACTTCACCCCCAACAATAATAGTGGGATCAACCCCTGCTTTGAGCAGCATATAACCAATTAAACTACTGGTGGTGGTTTTGCCGTGGGTTCCAGCCACCGCAATACTTTGATAATCTCGAATTAAAGCAGCTAAAACATCGGAACGATGGAAAATAGGACAACCTTTTTCCCTAGCTGCAGCATATTCTGAGTTGCTGTTGCTGATGGCAGTTGAACAGATAACTTGAGGTAACGTTTTATTAAAAGATAAAATATTAGAGTCCCCAAACGTTTCAGTATGACCGTTGCGGTAGCTTAAATCGTTACCATTGGCTGCCACCGATACGGTTTCTAATATTTGTTCTGGACTATTGCTAAATAATTCTAAATTGGTCGCTTCTTGTCGACTGAAAATGTGCGCCCCAACCCCTTGTAATCGTTCAGTAATATGGGTTGAACGCAAATCAGACCCCGATACAGGTAATTGCCGTTTTGCTAAGACATAGGCTAAAGCTGACATACCGATGCCACCAATACCAATAAAATGAAACGGCCGTCCACTAAAATCTACGGTTTTCACCATTACTTCTCCTCACACACCACTAAAGTGAAATCAACTAATTATGATTTTACGGGTTATGATATCAAAAACTGACTCGTTGGTCATTAAGACACTCGTCTTCAGTATGTACCACATCACAATATCCGAACCAAGTTCACTATAAAGAGTTCCCATAAATTGAAACTGTAGAAAAATACCTATAGTCATTTAGAAGGACATCGCTGGCTCTCTACTGTTGCGCAACAGTTAAAAAAACTGTCTCTGTTGTCAAATTAAGATCAGACCTGTTAATTTCTCTGAGAGACAAGGTCTTTTCCCAAGCCAAAAACCCCTTTGTTCTCTATAACTCCGACTTTATCCCTCCTCTGAAAATATCAATGGGGATTTGAAACAGTAGAATTATGGTATTGTTGATAAAGCCGTAATGCGCGCAAAGATTAATATACCCACAAAATTATAATTTGCAGGAGAACAATGGTAAAACGACTCATCCTGACAGCGATCGCTGCTGTCTTCTTCTTTTTACAATTTCCCATCCATAATGCCAGTGCCTTAGAACTAGACGAAGCCACTCGCACTATCCCTTTAAATGAAGACGGACAACCTATTACTCTAAGTGATCAACAAATTGCCAATGGTAACAGATTGTTTATTCGCGAATGTACCCAGTGTCACTTACAAGGCAAAACCAAAACCAATAATAACGTGAGTCTGGGGGTAGAGGACTTAGAAGGGGCCGAACCTCCTCGTGATAATCTTTTAGCCATCGTAGATTATTTAAAGTATCCTACCAGTTACGATGGAGAGGACGACTATACTGAATTCCATGTTAACGTCACGCGTCCTGACATTTATCCAGAGTTAAAAGATTTCACCGAAGATGATGTTTATGATGTCTCGGGTTACATTCTAGTAGCACCTAAATTAGATTCTTACTGGGGTGGATCAATTTACTTCTAAAACTTGTTTTAAAGACAATTGGAATTTATTTTAAGATTATCTCTCTAGTTCTTCTAGAGAGATTTTTTATTATTAAAAAATAATGGATAATATGGATAATAGATAATATAAAACCCGAGATATAACCACCAAATGCTCTTACTGTTATTTCATCTAGGTGATGAAAGATACGCCATCGATAGTAAAAAGGTCGTGGAAATCATTCCACAAGTACTACTGAGAAAACTCTACCAAGCCCCAAAATACGTAGCCGGGGTGTTTAACTATCGTAGTAAAATAGTACCAGCCATCGATTTATGTTATTTAATTGGGGAATATCCCTGTCGTCATTGTCTGAGTACAAGGATTATCATAGTAAATTATCCTATGGCTGATGGCACCAGTCGCTACCTTGGACTAATGGCAGAACGAGTAACAGACACCCTCTATAAATCAGAAAACGAATGGAGATCCAAAGAAGTCACCTCTGAGATAGCAGCTTACTTTGGAGAGATTATTCCTGAAAAGGACGGTATGATTCAAACGTTACGGGTTGATCAATTACTCTCAAATACCCAAAGAAACTGGTTGTTATCAGAAAATCGCCCACACTGACAAAAATGATGAACCAAGACTATCAAGGGATTAAGAAGTTACTGGCAGAAAAAATCGGTTTAGGCCCAGATAAAATTGGTCAGCATCAGTTAATTAGGGCGGTCAATATCCGTCAACAAGCTTGTGGTGTCAATCAGCTATCAAATTATTTACAACGATTACAATCTTCAGCCTATGAATTTCAAGAATTGGTTGAAGAAATCGTCATTGGAGAAACTTGGTTTTTTCGCCATCGAGGGGCATTTTCTTTATTAAGTCACTATGTTAAAACTCAATGGCTTCCATCGGCTTCCCAACAAACCCTAAGAATACTCAGTGTTCCTTGTTCAACAGGAGAAGAACCCTACTCCATTGCCATGACATTACTAAATTCGCCTTTAACCTCACGACAATTTAGCGTTGAAGGGATGGATATTAGTCAAGAAGCATTAGCCATTGCTAAAAAAGGGATTTATGGGAAAAACTCTTTTCGTTCTCACGATCAAGTGGATTATCAACATTTCTTTGAGGTTGAGGAAAACCGTTATCAAATTGCCCCTTCAATTCGCCGTCAAGTTAAGTTCTCTAATAAAAACTTACTGTCTGCTTGGCCAGCGAATCATCCTCCGTATCATGTCATTTTTTGTCGTCATTTATTGATTTATTTAGATCAGGTTTCCCGCGATCGCGTTCTCAAAACCTTAGACAGTATTCTCTGGGAAGGAGGATTATTATTCGTTGGTGCTGTAGAAACCAACTTAATTAAAAGTCCTAATTTTCGCTTTATGTCCAATCCTTCGGCTTTTGCCTATGAAAAACTTTCTCTCCCTAGGGCCAAAGTTCCTTTAAACTTACGCCAAACTCGTAAACCTCTCAGGCCATCGACAACAAAAAAAATATTATCACCTCCTCTTTCAACATCCCCAAAACAAAAAATCCAAGTTTCTTCTCTAGAAATGGCCCAAAAATTCGCTAATCAGGGAAAATTAAAAGAAGCAACCCAATCTTGTCAAACTTATCTCCAACGAAATCCGGTTGATGCTGAGGGTTATGTCTTGTTGGGGGAAATTTCTCAGGCGCAAGATAACCAAGAAGAAGCTCAACGATGTTTCCAAAAAGCACTCTACCTGCGGCCAAATTATCGCAAAGCTTTAGTTCATTTAGCCTTACTACTAGAAAGTAAAGGAGATAAACAAGGGGCAGCTATACTAAAAAATCGCATTCAACGATTAAATAATCTTCAAGGTTGACATGATTAAATTTTATAAATCGATGACTATCGAATCCAAGTTATTGGGACTGTTGGTATTTTCTGCTTTTATTATGGGAGTCGGTGCCATCGTTACTTGGGTGGGAATGTCTAAGTTGTACGCCGAAGTTAGGCAAATGTCAGAAGAGGATTTGTCTTTGATTCAAAATTTGATTTTAATGCAGGAAAATCAACTAGAACAAGTGCTTAACTTTGAGAAAGCTTATATCGCTGGACTAAATAGTGTTGATAACCCGTCTAATAAAACTAATTTTAATCAATCTCGTACTAACTTTCTTAATAATCAAAGTCGTGTTCGTACTGCGATCGAATCTTCACAAAGTCTCATTCGTAAACAAATAGATCTTGCTAATAATCCACAAGATAGAAGTGATTTTCAAGCGATAGCCAGTAGTTTGAACGATTACGAACAAGCTCATATTAATTATAATACTGGGGCTGAGGAGGTGTTTAGTTTAATTAATAGGAATAACATCGCTTCTGCTAGAAATATTGGCAGCAGAGTTCAGTCTTCTCAAGATGGACTCAAAGATAAAAATATTGCTCTCGTTAACCAGGTGGTTGGTTTATCACAAGATTCTGCCAAAATAGCGAAGCAACATCAACAAAATACTGTTAATATTGTTTCTGTTACGTTCGTCATTAGTATTATTACAATTATCAGTTTAGGCTACTGGATTACTCGAACCATTACTCGCTCTTTAGGACACGCGGTTCAACTGGCAGAGGAGGTTTCTAATGGTAATCTTACCGGAGAAGTCGAGGTAGTTTCTGATGATGAAATAGGACAACTTCTAGAAGCTTTAAAAATCATGATTTTTAACCTTAATTCTTTGATTTCTAAGGTGCAACAATCGGGTATTGCTATTACCAGTTCAACCACACAAATGGCTGCTTCTCGGAAAGAATTAGAAGCTACTTTAACGGAACAAATTGCTTCCACTAATGAGGTAACAACAACGGCACAAGAAATTGCTAATACTTCTGAAGAATTAGTTAATACTATGGAGCAAATTACGGAACTGTCCCAAAGTACGGCCACCGCAGCAAATCAAGGTCAAGATGATTTGGGGAGGATGGAAACTACCATGCGTCAACTGGCAGAAGCAACTACTTCTATTGCTTCTAAATTGGGAGTTATGAGTGAAAAAGCTCACAATATTAACAGTGTGGTCTTAACTATTACCAAAGTAGCCGATCAAACCAATTTATTATCTTTAAATGCTGCAATTGAAGCGGAAAAAGCTGGGGAATATGGGGCTGGTTTTGCGGTGGTTGCCAGAGAAATTCGTCGTTTAGCTGATCAAACGGCAGTAGCAACCTTAGAAATTGAACAGATGGTCAAAGAAATGCAGTCTGCCGTTTCTACGGGGGTTATGGAAATGGATAAATTTAATAAAGAAGTGAGTAGTAGTGTGCAAGATGTGGGCAATATTAGTCATCAAATTGCCCAAGTGATCGAACAAGTGCAAAGTATTACTCCTCGTTTTGAATTAGTTAGTAAAAGCATGGAAGAACAATCTCGCAGCGCGCAACATATCCGTGAAGCGATGGAACAGTTAAGCGAAGGATCGGAACAAACCGCTTATTCTCTCCACGATACTCATCTTGTCTTAGAAAGATTAAACGATGCAGCACAAAGTTTACAAACGGAAATATCGGTGTTTAAAGTGAAAGATTAAAGAATAAACCCAGGTATTTTCATAACACCTGGGGATTTTCTATCATTAATCAAGATAGCCCATTAATAAAGCTGGATCATCGATATCGTTAGGAGCAACGGGACGATCACCCATAACTGTATAGGTTTCACTGACTTGTAAATGACTGACCATGATTGGTCTTTGTCCAGAGATGGTTAAGGTATTCGAGATTTCCATATCACCAGCAGCAACGGGACGAGCAGCACCAACAGATTTATAGGTACTGACTATCTTCAGATGACTAGCTTCTACTGGACGGTTTCCAGGAAGAAGGCCAGGTTCGGTAATGAGTTGAATACCCTGAGCAGTTGTACTGGTTTTTTCTTTAACAGATAAGGCACTACTCTGCTTTTCTGCTGTCGCTGTAGAACGACTACTACGAGTGGTGGTTTTGCTAGTAGTGGTGGTTTTTGCGGTTTCTGCGCTTGGAGTGCCGTTGGTTTCGGTTTTTTGGGTAGCCATAATTATTTATCTCCTAAATATTATTATCCTAAGCTTAGAGGATCATAGTTCATTCAATCAATATCTTACCTTGGCGAGAAGCCATTGTGGATAGTATTTTGTGCTGTGATGTGCTTGGGTTCTATATTCAGAGTTACTCAGAAAACTTGACATTGATGTGTGGTGATTTTTTATTATAATACAGAAATAATAGTCTTTTTGTTCGACATACAACCATTAAATATTGACCATTTAATTAAATTTAAAATTATGATATCATCCTTAGAAAACACTCAAAAAAAGTCGCAAAAAACGACGAAAAAACAGATATTAGAAACTTCCTCTAAGCAAGACCCTATTTTATGTCCTCATTGTAAACGAACAGCCAGTAATGGGATTAAATGTAAAGGAATTTGTGTTGCTGATGATGATTATTAATCATTATATTATTCATTGTACTTCGTGTTAATATATCGGTCGCAATTCCTCTCTATCGCTAACATTAGTATAGCGTCAGCCTCCTTGCGACATTAAAGTGAAAATCTGCTACAATCTTCTAATGGATATATAGGGCAGGAAGTGTCCAAATCTACCCCTAAGCAGATGGTTGAAACACCATATATCAAGGGCAGTAGTTCTTGAGGGTAGAAAGCAAGGTTGAGCATTCTGAGGACACCTCAGAGTGATTGGAGCGACCGTCCAACTATATTGCTTTGCAATTAGTTGGGGTACTTCACAGGATAATGATTATCAAAATTGAAAAGTTGAGCCAATATGAATCCCCTATTTAGTGCCAGAATTTCAGTAGAACAAGTAGAAGAAGGTTTGTTTCTTGCTCCCAAATTCGACTGCAATGGTTTGATTCCAGTGGTTACCACCGATGTCAACACGGGTGATGTGCTGATGCACGCTTATATGAATGAAGAGGCGTTACTTAAAACCATTGAAACGGGAGAAGCTCACTATTACAGTCGCAGTCGTCAGCAATTATGGCATAAAGGTCAATCCAGTGGACTTGTGCAAAAAGTAGCCCACTTAACAATTGATGACGACCAAGATTGTCTGTGGATGCAGGTTAAAGTAGCTGGTTCGGGAGCTAGTTGTCACGTCGGTTATCGTTCTTGTTTTTATCGCAGTATTCCTACGGGAAAAAATGCAAGTGAATCCCAGGAACCAATTCAGTTAATTTTTACCGAAACGGAGAAAACTTTTGACCCGAAAACGGTGTATGGTGATGCTCCGAACCCAACACAATTGTAAATAAGTGCGATCGCTTTAACGAATAGTTTTTGAAAGTTCAGGCGATCGCAGTTTAACTTATGGGAATAAATTTTTGTAATTTCTTACGCTTTCTTTGCAACAATAAACACTCCTTTTAATTTAAACACCCCTTTGCGTCTGCTTTTGTTCGGCTGCCAATGGTAGTCAATTGTAAAACCAGCATCAATCAAATTATTTTCCAATTCTTTCCTGGTAAAAACTTTAACTAACGGGATCAAACCCAAAAATATTCCAATTGACGCTATACCCTTAAACCACTTCATCGTATCTCCCAAACATACCGTACTGGTGACGAAAACTCCGCCTGTTTTGAGTATCTTGTGAACATTGCTAATTACTTCTTTCTTGTTTTCAAGTAAGTGTAAAATACCAAGCCCTAAAACTACATCAAAGGTTTCATCACCTACAGTTAATTCTTCGATAGTCAATTGTTCAAAGGTGATGTTGTTGATGTTTTTTGCCTCGGCTTTACCCTGAGCAATTTTAATCATGTTCGACGAGAAATCTATTGCCCGGATATGTTTAACATAGGGTGCGTGAATGATAGCGGTCGATCCTGTTCCGCAACCAAACTCCAACACTTCCATCTCTGGCTTAAAGTATTCCTGCGTAACTTGCAGTTTTTTCTGATAAGCTGCCTCATCCGCAATAGGTTGTTGTGAATAACTTTCTGCCGTTTTGTCCCAAAATTTAACTGAATTGTTCATCATATAATCATTAATTTTCCCTATAAATTATAAATAAAACTAATGGTTATAGTAGAATGCCGCGCTCGTTATTTACCGCAGGAGGCAAGATACCCTTGTTGTCCATTTTTCTCCCACCCACGCATCAGTTTAGAGTACAATTAAGTATGACTCAAACTGTTGAAATTCAAATTATAGCAATAGACAGGCTAGTTAGGACACATAAATTATATTTTAAGGGAACAGGGAACAGGGAACAGGGAACAGAAAAATGTCCTAATAGCTTTGGCGACTGCTATATTAAGGCTGAAGAACGTCTTAGACAAGCCATGCTCGCCAGCGATGTCAGTGTTTTAGATGAATTATTAGCCCCTGACATTATTATTACTAACCATCTGGGACAATTACTCACGAAAAATGATGATTTAGCTGCTCATGAATCAGGTTTGTTTAAGATTGATCAATTAACACCTTCTGAACAACACATTTCAATTCATAAAGAGATAGCTATCGTTTCAGTACGAATGCAGTTGTCCGGTAGTTATAACGGGAGACCGACTAACGGAGACTTTCGTTACACAAGAATGTGGAATCTTTCAGAGAGGGCAACCTGGCAAATTGTCGCTGCCCATATTGGTATGATCAAAAAAATAGAATTTGAATCATAATCTCTTGGACTTTGGACAAAAAGGAAATATGTTAGCGTCAGTTTCGAGGTATTCTTTGAATTGTCAATCTATTAGGAACCTGTCTCTGACACTTTCGGAATTTCCCACACAGTGATCAGAAAACCTGAAATCCGTGTCTCAGATTTTTCAGAACGAGATAAAATAATGATTGTTATCAATATTCAGGAGAGGAACTAACCCAAAAATATGAATCGTCTAAACTAACCCAAAAATCTTACAAAAAGGCATTTTAGCCCCTATTCCGCCTTTCCCTCTTTAAAGATAGTTCCATAACATCGATGACCTTGAAAATTTACAATACCCAAACCCGTCGCCTCGAACCCTTTGAAACTCTTCTCCCTGGTAGAGTTACTATGTATTGCTGTGGCGTGACTGTCTACGATTATTGCCATTTAGGTCATGCCCGTTCCTATATTATCTGGGATATGGTGCGTCGCTATCTGCAATGGCGGGGATATGAAGTAACCTACGTGCAGAACTTTACCGATATCGATGATAAGATTCTCCGTCGCGCCCAAAAAGAAGGGGTATCGATGGCGGAGATTTCCGAACGTTTTATCGAAGCTTATTTTGAGGATATCCGTCCCTTAAATGTGATGGATGCAGATGAATATCCCCGGGTCACCGATAATATTTCTGGAATTCAACAATTAATTCAGGTATTGCTGGAAAAAAATTATGCTTATGCTGCGGATGGAGACGTTTACTTTCATGTGGAAGCTTTTGAAGAATATGGCAAACTCTCTGGACGTAGCCAGTCAATGATGCAAGCGGGGGCTAGTGGTAGAGTAGCAGTTAGCGATCCTGCAAATAGCCATAAAAAACATCCTTCAGATTTTGCTCTCTGGAAAAGTGCCAAACCAGAAGAACCGGCTTGGGATTCTCCTTGGGGTGAGGGTCGTCCCGGTTGGCATATTGAGTGTTCTGCTATGGTGAGGGGATTATTAGGAGAAACCATCGATATTCATGGTGGTGGAGGGGATTTAGTGTTTCCCCATCATGAAAATGAAATTGCTCAGTCAGAAGCTGCTAATGGTAAACCCCTGGCTAAATACTGGGTGCATAATGGCATGGTAACGGTGAATGGGGAAAAGATGTCTAAGTCTTTGGGGAACTTTACAACAATTCGCGAGTTATTAAATCGTCCCCTAGAGCCAATGGTAATTAGATTGTTTGTTTTACAGGCACATTACCGCAAGCCTTTAGATTTTACTGAAGAGGCCATTAGTTCAGCAACCAATGGTTGGCAAACTTTAGAGCAAGGTTTACTCTTTGGGGAAAAATATGGCAATAGATTAGGTTGGGAGAAAAACCAAGAACTCGACTCTGCTGTTATAGAACAATTCAAAGCAACAGTGGATGATGATTTTAATTCTCCTGGGGGATTAGCGGTTTTGTTTGAACTAGCCAAAAATCTCCGTCGGGAAGGAAATCTCTTAACCCATGAAGGTAAAACCCCTAGCGATGGGGAAAATTTACAACGACAATGGCAAACTTTAGTTCATTTGGCAGGTATTTTAGGATTAGAAGCTAAATCTGAAGTCGGCTTAGAAGAGACCCAGAACTTCGATGAAGCACAAATCACTAAATTGATTCAAGAACGTAATGCAGCCAGAAAAGTTAAAGATTATGCCGAAAGCGATCGCATTAGGGAACAATTACAAGAAATGGGAATTACTTTGATCGATCACCCTAATGGGGAAACCAGCATGGTTTATAGCTGATAGCAGTTCCTCGCCAAACTATTTTGAACATAAATTTTTGCGCAGTCCCCATCTAAATCAAGGATTTTAGATGGGGTTAGCAAAAAGCACAACTCGTGTTATGATGCTAGGTAGGGCATATTTACTAGGTACGGTAAAGAATTTGATTCGGAGACACGACCTTTTGCCTATAAGTAATCATCTACATCGATAAGATTGCTTTTACTGAGGGATTGGCAAGCAAAAGTCTTGCGGTCCGGTGCGGACACCACCTTTCTCGGTAACACCTTCACTCGGTGCAAAAAGAATCCCCAACTATAATCTCTGATTTAGTTGGTGGAGTGTTCAAGCAATTTCAAAGACTATTTCGATCTGCATTTTAACTAAATAAGCGTTATTAAAATGCAGATCGCTTTTCTACAGTGAATAACCAATTATAACGCCGATAGACGAAGAAATCACACCTCCGTTGCAACCTAATTGTTCTACTGCCGACTGCATAAACAATGTACTAATCAAACTACTGCCACCTTCACATCAACATTACCAGCAATGGCTTTCGAGTAAGGACAAAGTTGGTGAGCTTGAGCCACGACTTGCTCTGCTTTTTCACGTTCTGAGTTTGGCATCTCCACTTTCAAATTAGCCACAAGTTTATATCCACCGTCTGCTGGATCTCTTCCGATCGTGATCGCACATATCACTGCTGATTGAGACGCATCAACCCGCATCTTTCTGGCAACCAATGTAAGCGATCCATGAAAACAAGCAGCATATCCAGCAGCAAACAGTTGTTCTGGATTAGTTGCTTGACCATTCCCACCCAACTCTCGTGGCATCGCAAGATCTAAAGTTAATAATCCATCAGCACTTTCTGCATGACCTGACATTCGAGCGTGTCCTTCTGAACCTGGCGTTACAGTAACCACAGCCGTGTATAAAGGCTTAATTTCAACCCCTTCGTATGGCTGTTCTAATTGTTGCATCAGTTCTTCTGTATTAGGATTCATGATTCCTCTTATTTACCAAGACACTGTAGGCAGCCTATCACAAAATCCAATACTTAATGTTTTCCATAGTAAATGACCTCAAGCGAGAAGATGAACCAGCGATGGCCGATATTGCTTTAGAGTGAGCAGCAAAACGGAATAAAAGGTTGTTAATCGTAATATCTCGCTTGTCTATTAATTACCGCTCTCGGTAATTTACTTTTCGGCTTGAGTGAGTTCAAGTAAAAACGAATGATGGCCACTCTCCTTGAAGTCTATCTAAGCCCCTAGGGGTTCACTCTCAACCCATTGCCCTTTTGTCGATTCCTCTTAGATGCCTAGGGTCAAACCAACCTTTTTCAATGGCATCAAATATGGTTAAATCCCTTTGCAACAAAAAGGATACTGTACGCTCAATCAAAACTTTTCTAACATCAGTCGACTTCATAAATCGGGTAATCTTAGGGTCATCGAGTCTTGTTTCAATATTACGTGCAGCATTACCATCAGCCGATAATACCTCCCCATCAAAGGTGAAGAATTGATCCCCACAACGAGTTCCTAAAAGGACTCCAAAACGGGAATCAACCTGCGAGGTATAGGCTGCATTTACTACCGTCACTGATGACGAACGACGGTAGGAAATCTCGTCGAGTGCTTTCTGTAGTGTTCCTTTGCACCATTCGGCCAAATTACGATTAATTCGCCGAGAAATCTTTTTGTTCTTAACAACAAAACTTAAGTCTTCTGTAATAGCATATTCATACTTATCAAAGAATTGATTAACTCCAGTTCTGACCATTGTTGTTAGAGTTTGTTTTTTCTTATTCTCTAAGGTTTGGTGACGTTTTTTCGTCAAGTTACATTGAAAAATGTGTCGCTTATTTTTCTTCATTGCTATTTGATATAACTTATTTCTTCCCTGACCCCTGGTATGTCTTTTCTTCACTGATTGGGACATTACCTTACCAATCCCTTGACCATAAATTTCATTATGAGAATCGGTAAAAGCTTCTGTGTATCCTTTATCTAAGCCACATTTACCAACTCCTACCGAGGGACTTCTTTTAACAATTTTAGGAAAATGTAGTCTAATTTCATCATTTAGCTCATCAAAAATAATTTGAAATAAGCCAGTTGGGGTGATTCGTCCTACTTTAAATAGTAGGGTTAGTTTTTCATACTTCCGCTTCCCAAGTAAATCCCCTCCAATGGTGACACTAATAACATTTCGGCTAATTCTTTTAACCACCGCACCATTACTAATTCCTACACAAATTTGATTATTAACATAACTATGACCTCGATGATAAGCTTGTCTCATCCAACGATGAAGTAAAGGATATTTCATCCATTCTAAAGTTCTGAGACTTTTAATCAATTCATCTCGGAACGAAGTAGCTTTTATTGCTTTTCCGAACCTATCTTTTTCAGGTTTAAAATAACGATAAATTTTCCTGATTACGATAGTTTTAGCTGCTTCAATACAGGCATGAATATCATTAATAACTCTCTCAAAAGTTTTCTGCCATTGCTTTTGAGGTAGTTTATACTTTGATGGGGGATTGCTTTTTTGAAATTCTTTGTAGAGCTTTTGATGGGAAATTCCCCAACATTTTAGACTACCGTATTTGTTCCAAATATCTGAACGTAAACGACCCGCTCGTTTTGCCATCATTGAAGCTTTTTCCACATCACCACCAACACAGTAACCTATTCTGGTAACAGAATATTCATCCACTTGATTGATGGCTTTTCTTTTCATAACACTTTGGGAACTCCTTTACCTATTTTACTATGTTCCAACGAGATAAAATTTTCCGATGATAGCCAAATTTTTCTTGTCCTTGCTTAGGGGTTAGATACACCGTGTCCGTTTAGTTACTATTTACCCCTATATGCTACGCTATATTGTTACTTAATGGTTAGACTATCAAAATGTTTGGCATCAAAAGCGGCTGCATCTACAACTGTAATGACAGCATCAAGACGAGTTAAAAACTTTAATTCTGTTCCTAAAAAATTCAAGATGATTGGTAATGGATCTGCTAATCCCGTTGTTTCAATGACTAAATAATCTATTTTTTCTTCTGCTTCTAAAACTCGATAGACAGTATTAACAAAACCATCATTGATGGTGCAACAAATACAACCGTTATCCAATTCTATCATATCTGATTCGGCTGAAATAAGAAGTTGCTCATCAATATTAATATCCCCAAACTCATTAACTAATACCGCTATTTTCAGGTTATCTTTATTCTCTAAAATTTGATTAAGTAAAGTGGTTTTGCCACTACCTAAGAAACCAGTAATTATGGTGACTGGCATTCCACTTTTTGGTAAAGATGGCAGAGCATCGGATAGGTTGAAATTTAGAGGAGTCATAGTCTTAAGTGAATTTCTTTCGGGATACTTCGATAATTATTATCAATTTACACTATCATGAGAATGATAATCATTCTCATGATAAGATATCAGATATGGATTAATGATCAGATCATTAATGTGGTGGGTATCCAACAGATGAGCAATATTTTTTTGTTCGTAGAGAAATTTACGTACTAGCCTTTTGATTTCTGGCTAATCGACAGATAAGTGAGTCGTTCTGAATTTTCAGCGACGGAAACTCCAATTAACGTAATATCACTTTCTAAAGGAATGGAAGCAAAGTAGCAACAGAGTTCTTCTGTTGTTCCTCCAGGACATAGGGGACAATCGTTGACAATTATCGGTAAACGCTCTCCCCATTCCTGTAATCGCTTTTCCATCTCGACCATATCTAATCCATACATATCAGATGGATTACGTTGAGCGCGAAGATGTAACGTAATTTGAAAATCATGCCAATGATTGTCTGTCCAGATTGGAGGATTATGATGTTTGCGACGTAAGGTAGCACGGATTTGATAATCGAAAATTAGGGGCTGCGTAATCACTTGTAATGATAAAGATAGAATCAACGGAGAAGAAAGAAATAGACTCCTCTAAGCCTGATTTTATCTAAGCCTGATTTTACCTTATGGATTTTGAATGATGTTTTCAACAATTAAAGTAAAAAAATCCTCTACATCTAGTAGAGGATTTTTAAAGATATAGCAGTCGCCAAAGCTATTAGGACATTTTTCTGTTCCCTGTTCCCTGTTCCCTGTTCCCTTAAAATATAATTTATGTGTCC
>NZ_JASJEB010000143.1 GCF_030064895.1 Crocosphaera sp.
CCAAAAACTTATTCTTGGAGTTTGACGGGGAGAGGGGGAGATGGGGAGACGGGGGGAAATTAATCAGATCAACTATTATCAATCAAGGACAATTTGCAACTTTGGGATGCTCCCAGTTAGAATCACTGTCTATTTATCAATGGATAATGGATAATTGACAATTGATAATTAATTCGGTAACAAACCTCTCCTTCTTGGTGAAGTTCCTCTTTGATGGAAATCCCCAAGACCCGACTGCACTGCTTTTAAGCAGAAAAAAGTTAAAAGTATGATTTCCCATCCAATCCTCTTCTCTTTAGAGAGAGGTAATTATCCATTGTCCATTATTGAAGGTTTTACTTTAGAATATGGCGAAAAAAAGACAGCAAAAAAAAAGACATTGTTGGCTTTTTATGACCGAAAAATGCAGATTCTAGAAAAGCAGATTGGAGATGGTAAAAAGAGGGCGACCCAATACTGTTCGGTTAATAAAATTGTCTGTTGAGACAGGGATGGAGAAGAGGGGGAAGAGAAAACATTATGTATTGCTTAATTCTTCCCACACTTCCCACACTCCCTATTTCATCAAATGTAGTCTGTAATCAGATCAATTAGCTTAATAAAAAACAAAAACAGAGGTTACTTTTAAATGGCAAACATAACAGGAGATAAGACTAATAACTTAATTACTGGAACACAAGAGAATGATTACCTATCAGGTCGTGATGGGAATGATTCTCTATATGGTCGTGATGGGGATGATGCTTTATCTGGTGGTAATGGAAATGATTATTTATCTAGTGGTAATGGAAATGATTATTTATCTGGTGGGGATGGAAATGATTATTTATCTGGTGGGGATGGAAATGATTATTTATCTGGTGGTAATGAAAATGATTCCTTGTCTGGTGGGGATGGAAATGATTCCTTAGATGGTGGTCATGGGAATGATTATTTATCTGGTGGTAATGGGAATGATTACTTATCTGGTCGTGACGGAGACGATTATTTATCTGGTGGTAATGGAAATAATACCTTATATGGTGGAGATGGTGATGATTCTTTATACAGTCGTGATGGGGATGATACCTTATCTGGTGGAGATGGTGATGATTACTTATCCAGTGGTCATGGTAATGATGTCTTAGATGGTGGAAATGGGAATAATACCTTATATGGTGGAGATGGGGATGATTCCTTATCTACTGGTTTTGGTGATGATATCTTAGATGGTGGTTTTGGTAATGATACTTTAAATGGTGGGGATGGGAATGATATTTTCACAGGAGTGGAGTCAAATTCTCACAGCTTAGGAGAAGGAGAAATTGACATTGCAACAGGTGGAAGGGGTCAAGATATTTTTATATTAGAAAATAATTCGGGCGTTTTTTATAACGATAATGATAGTGTAAGCGAAGGAATTAATGATTATCTATTAATCACTGACTTTACCGTAGGACAAGATAGTTTTCAAGTCCAAAGAGATGTTTCTCATTATCGTTTTTGCAGTTCTCCCTTTTCTATTTTCGATTTGGGACTATATTTGGTTCAAGAAGGCGAAACTGATGAATTAATTGCCATTATCGATGGAGTTTATGATGACGGGTTAAGCGAAGATTTTTCTATATTTTCTTATTATGAAAGCTTCAACACGACTGTTGATAATATTGAGAGTATTGTTGAACAATATCATGGTCCTACAGCTATCACTCTCAGTAATAATACCATTGAGGAAAATAGTGCTAGAAACACGGTTGTTGGGGATTTAATAACCATAGACCCGGATCTGTTCGATATCCATACTTATACCCTTATTGACGATGCAGGGGGACGTTTTGCTATTAATGAATTTAATCAAATAATTATTTCTAATAATTATATATTTGACTTTGAAATTGAGAATAACTATGAGATAGAAGTTCTTTCTATTGATAATGAAGGGTTTAGTATTACTCAACGTTTAACCATTGATCTAGAGGATGTTGTTGAAGAATATAATGAACCAGTTTTAATTACTTTACCCATTCAAAGTGCTTTAAGTCAGTTTCAATATTTGAATAAAATAGTCGATAAAAATCAAGCCATTTTAGAAGTCAAGGAAGAAAGGTTAACTCTAATTAATCAACACAATGAAACGGAGAGAAATCGCTTAAATTATCTCTTAGTTGAAGAACAAAATTCTGGCAACCAACTTGAAAGTTTAATCGCTCAAAAGAATGCTTTAGATAACCAATATCAAAATGAAGTAACAGTCACTGAGGAAAGAATTAATCTTATTATTGATAATTTAGCAATCGCCAAAAATAACTTGGAACAAGAGACAAATACTGGACTAAAAGAAGGGATTTTAAAAGAGATTAATAGTTACTATTGGCAATTACAACAAGAACAAAATTTACTAGGATTAAAGCAATCAGACTATTATCATAATGTAGAACTACTGAGTTTTCAAATTACGGAAGTAGAAACCCAGTTAAGTCAGTTAAAAAATAATGAAATACCTCAACAAGAAGTAGTATTAGAAAGCATTAATCCTCAGCTTACTGTAGCTCAACAAGAATGGGAAATTGCTCAAGAAAATTATCAAACAGCAAAAAATAGTTTCGATCGCTATTTAGAAAAGAATCCTTTTCTACTCGCTAAAGATAAGAAGTTCTTTGCACAAACTATCCCTGAACTAGATAGTCAAATTCAAAAAAATAATTCAGATTTGAATGATTTTGAATTGCATTTATCTGAATTAGAATTAGACCTAAATCAATTAATAATCCAGTTAGAAGAATTAGAAAATCAAAATAATTTAACGTCCATTGAAAATAAACAAGCTGAAATTAATAATAAACGGGCAGAAATTGAAAATCAAAAAAATAAAATTAATCGTAAGCAAGAAGAACTTGAACAACAAGAAAACAATCTAAGTGAACTTCAATTTTATCGGAATAATTACTCAGAATACTCAGATTATCTATCACTCTTTGTCAATAACATTGAGAAGAAGATTATAACCTTAGAAACAGAATTACAAGCTTTACAACAAGAAGGAGTTAATAGTGAAGCGATCTCATTTAAGCAAGAGGAAATAGCCCAACAGCAACAATACTTAACTGAGTTACAAACTTATCGAGAAACTATCGTTTTAGAAGAAACAGAATTTAGTCAAAAACAGCAAACTATTCTAGATACAGAAACAGATGGACAACAAGCAATCAATCAAGCAATTGAAATTAATACAATTGAGAGTTATGTTAGCTTAATTACTCAATTAGGACAGCAAACTCAGGGATTAATAGATATTTGGGTTGACCATCTAGAAGAGTCCCATAATTATACCCTAGAAATTTATAATTCCTCTCAAGCACATTCAGAAGTATTTGATAATTTAAGTGGTTATTTAATTGAAAATTTAGACAGTCCTTTTGAAGAATATTCTCTTAATTCTATTCAGTTAGAAGAAGCAAATTTAATCTACGATGGAGTATTACAGCGACGAGATGGGTTAATGAATGCGGTTGATGATCTTGAAGATGCGATCGCTCTTTTACAAAAGAAAATTGAACAAGGAGAAGAAATTTCTGAAGAATTAAGTCGAATTAATGATTTAATTACCCTGGAAAATCAATATTATCAGTCCTACTCTGAAAACCCTGAGAATGTAGCCATATTAAGTCCCCAACTTCTCACTCAACTATCTCAAGAAATCAACCACCAAATCGAAGATTTAACAGTTAAAATTGATTTAGAAGGATTAGAAAATCAAGAAACTTATCTTGAAACTACCCTAGCTAACTACCTAGAAAACCAACAACAAAATATACTCCAATCTACGGTAAACCAAGATGAGAAAATAAACAATTTTCAATCTTTACGCCTTAAAACAGCCTATTCCATAACCCTTGCTAACACTAATCCTGACTTACTTCAAGAATATTTAGAAACCTCTTTTCCCAACTTAAACAACCTAGAAACTTTAGGTAGTTTACAGGAACAAATAGAAATTGAACAAGAAGAATATACCCAAGAATTAAACGAATTACAAGCAAGTATTCAGCAAAAAGAAGCCGAAGCTGCCGCCGCCTTATCCCAAGCTGAATGGTATCAAGAACAAGCAGAATTTCATTATCAACGTAGTCGCAAACAAGGGCCGACTTGGAATGAATATCGTAAAAGTAAAGGAAGATCAGGAAGTAGCAAAACCATTACAGTGACTCATGTAGACCACGATTGGATTATCTACGACAACTATACTAAACAAGCTAATAGCTTCAGAGAATATGCTAAAAATCTCTTAAACGATGTTGATCAAGAAACCGACCTCAAAGATATCGTAAGCGAAACCCTTGCCCAATGGAATGAAGCCAGCGACGTTGCAGATCAAGCTGAATATACCTACAATGAATTTGTCGAAATGCTTGAGACCCTTGAGGCACAACGTGACAGTGAAGCTGAACAACTGCAAATCGAAGCTTTTCAACAACTGCTTCCCACTCTCCAACAAGACTTAGTTCAAGCAGAAACCGAAGTTATTAACGCCAAACAAACCTTAGAAACTGAACGAACCGAATACCAAACCAGTCAACAAGTCTATCAAGCTACCTTAGAAACGGTTTTAGACTATGAATTATTAGACCCTGATACTCAAGAAAACCTGCTCTTACAACAAAGTCAAACCCAACAACTTCTACAACAAATAACCAACGTAGAAGCTTGGATAATTCAAGAAACCAGTGTCATCAATAGTCAACTACCAGAAGTTCAGCAGCAAAAACAGCCCTTACTCGATAAAATTGCAGACATTGAAAGCCAATTAACGAATAATCCTAACAACGATCACCTTCTCAGTCAAAAAGCCCAAATTGAAACCTCCCTTAACCTCCTCACTCAAAAAGAAAGCATCCTCACTGCCCAACAAGCTAATTTAACCCAAAAACAAACCCTTCTCGATGCCCAACGCGCCGTCATCAATGCAGAAGCTGAATTATTCGCTACCACTCTCATTAACCCTGACACCGATACCAGTCAACTCGAAACGTTTCTCCTTGACACCCAAGCGGCGTTAACCGAAGCGCAACGGTTAGCCGAACTGGCCGAAGATAGTAGTAACGCCCTCACAGAAAATTTAGAAGCCTTAGAAGCCCATTTACTGCTGCAAAATGACCAATATTTAGCCGCAATAAATAATCAACATCAACTGCTACAAGATTTAATCGAACAGACAGAACTGAGAGAAGATTATACCCTCGAAGCCTTGGAAAAACAGTTAGAATTAAATACCCTTGAAACTCAACTGATTGTCCGTCTTGAAGAACTCAACCAAGCTGGAAGTCAGGAAGCCCAATCACTCTTAGAAGTCGCCCGTAACCAGAATATAGAAACCGCCGCCGAAATTTACTGGCGTGACTATAGTGACCTACTTACCGATACAGGAGGAGGTTGTGCTGGTGGTATCGCCCGTCCTGATGACAAAGAAAAAGCGGATCGCTACTATCAAGAAATGCTGAAATATCGGGCTTTGAAGGAAGATGCGCAACAACAGGTAGATTACTATAATAACCTCAAAAATGACCTGCAAACCCAGGTAAACTTGATACAGGAGCAGTTAGGGCAAGCTGAAGGGGAATTTACTTCTGTTCAGGAGCAATTAGCTAATGCTACTGAGAACATTGATGATCTCAACCAACAGTTAGAAATTGCTGAAATACGCATCGATGTTATTAAAGCTTTCCGTGACTGGACAGAACAAATTAACCTACAAGTGTTGCAAATTGAACAGTTAAATTTAGCTCAAGCACAGTTAGCTCAAACTATTGCACAGAACCGTCAGGAGAATATTGATCTTTATCAAGAACAACAACTGCAACGACAACAGGCAGATATTAACCGACAAAGGGCGATCGCCACGGCTAAAATTGAACAGTTAAGCCAACTTGAAACCGAAGACGCGCTACAAGATGCAATCAATGACTTGCGTTCCGAGTTAGAATTAGACCCTATTGCCGATATTATTAATTTAGCCGAATATAAGGGACAATTAGCCGGTTTTCTTAGTGATTTAGAAGCCTTAGAGCAACAAAACCCTGATTTACCCCAAGATGTTAAAACCCTGTTGGCAGAAACTCAAGGGGATATTCATCAGGTATTGCAAGGGAATGAGTCTCAGACTATTCAAGAGAACTTGTTAAATACCGCCAATAGTTTAGTTACTCAAGCGCAACAGTTACAAAGTCAAATTACTCAACTTGAAGTTGAAGAAACACAGTTAGTTGCCGATCTCCAACAGGTTAATGATGATTTACAAACTGCTAGTCGACAGTTATGGGATGAAGTTCAAGCGAATGGGGTGTTAGACGCTGAACAGGCTATTTTAACCCAGGAAAATCTGCAAATCTTGTATGAGATTGGTTTTGCACAAGGGGCGATCGATCTTTCCAGTGAGTTAGCCCAACAGTCTAAGGATATTTTAAATCAGATTATTGAGGGAAGGATAGAAGAACGCAAAGCTAGGAAAAAAGCCGCCTTTAATCAGATTTTTGGCACTGTTACTATGGTTATTGCTGCCGTAGCAGCCGTATATACCGCAGGAACAGCTTTATCAGCCTTTGCAGGAGCAATTAGTAACGGTGCAACTTTTTCTGCGGCCGCCAGTGCCGCCGCCTCAGCAGCAACGACTGCCGCAACCAGCACTTTTGTAACTACATTAAATACAATCAATGCTTCTTTAAGTGCTGTTCAATCTGCTTATAATGGTGATCTAGAAGGGGCAATATTTAATGCAGGAATGGCAACATTAGGATTTGCTGGGCTTAAAGAATCTCAACAAATTTTATCGGGACTTTATAATGGTTATCAGGCAATTGATAATGGAGATGGATTAACAGGGTTTCTTAATCTTGTTAGCGGAGCTTTACCGGTATTAGAACTCTCGAAATATACTTATCTGGCACAAGCTGCTTTGAGTATTGAGAGTGGGGTTAAATTAGTAGAAGAAGGAGAATTATTGGCAGCCACTTCCAACTTTTTAAGTTCAGCTTTTTCACTAGGTTCAAGATTAAATGGAACAGATGGTAGTTTGAAGATTGATTTAGGAGTTTCCGAAGAGCTTCTTAATATTTTAAGCACAGTCGAATTAGCCGTTAATGTTGTTGATGGGGTTAAAACTATTGTTGAAGATGGTAATTTAGAAGGTTGGTTACAAGGTATTCAAGGACTTGCTGGTGGAGTAAATAATTATTTTCAACAGCAAAAAGAAATAGAAGAGAATAAATCTGATAGTGGTGGCGGTGATGATACTTTATCTGGTGGTAGCGGTGATGATACCTTATCTGGTGGTAGCGGTGATGATACCTTATCTGGTGGCAGTGATAATGGTTCAATATTTGGATTAAATTCTTCTAATACACCTATTAATTCTATAGATGAAGAAATTATCACAAAAATTGCGCAAAGTAAAGCAGAAAATCCAGAAGATATTCAGGAATTAAAACAGGCTCTATCTCAAATAATAGAGCGAGTTAAAAATTATGATTATGATGAAATGTCTTCTAGTGATTTTACGAAAGAGGAGTTACAGGGAAGATTTTTTGATGAGTTTATTTTTAATCCAGATGTAACAGACTCACAAATCATAGAAACAAGCAAATTAAAAATTGAAGATTTTAAAACTAAAGAGGATCAAGAAGAACATTCTGAATTTGCAACAAATTACCAGAATTATGAGGATTTTTCCGCACACCAAGATTCCAGAGCTATTTTTCACTTTTTAACAGGTATTCCTACTGCAGAAATATCAAAGAATCTAGCAGGTTTAGGATTTACAGGGACCAAGGATATTCATTGGAAATCTAATAGTGATAAATGGAGGCAAGGAACAGCATTTCATGACGTGACTTCTACTCTTGACTGGAAGTTTAATCAACAACAAAAGAATGTTAATAGTTGGAATAAATCTGTTTATGGAATTGAAAGTATAGTATTATCAGCAATAGTAGGAGTTGGAATACGTGAAAGTTTTCGAGAACTTTTTGATTCTGATTTAGACGAAATAAATAGTCTCGTTGATATTTTATTTAAGTTAGCTATTAAACCGATTAATTGGATTACAGAACAAATAGATCCTCTTATCATTGATTTAGATGATAATGGAATCAACCTCATCAATCTTGATAATTCCTTAATTCGTTTTGATCTCGATGCAGATGGTTATGCTGAAAACACCGCATGGGTATCACCCGAAGACGGTATTCTAGCCCTAGACTTAAACCAAGACGGCACAATAAATGATATTACCGAGATTTTCTCAGAATACTTTAACGATGGTTCTCCCAACTCTGGTTTAGACGCATTAGCAACCCTAGACAGCAACCAAAACGGTATTATTTCCGCAACAGATACCCAGTTTAATCAAATACTGGTATGGCAAGATATTAACCAAGATGGAATTAGTCAACCCGACGAACTCAAAACCTTAACAGAACACGGTATCACCAGCATTAACCTTAACGGTGTCAATACTGAAATCATCCAAGACGGAAATATAATCAAACAACGCTCAATATTCAACCGTAATGACGGAACCAGTGGGGAAATATCCGATATTGCCTTCCTCGTCACCCAAACAGGGTTTAAAGTCAACCAAACCGACACAGGAATAGAAATATTAGCCGAAGATGACACAGCAGTATCCCTCTTTATCCATGAAAACGAAACAGATTTAACCCTCAACCTCGCAGACACTAACCTACAAGTTGCCATAGGAAACATTGGTAACGACTATCTCTACACCACAGCAAATAATGATATCTTCCTCTCAGGAGAAGCAGGAGACGACACCCTATTAGGAAGCGACGGAAACGACTGGTTAGTAGGAGATGAAGGAAGCGATCGCTTAGAAGGTTTTGCCGGAGACGACTTAATCTATATCGACGCACAAGACAACTTTATTGATGGAGGAGACGGTACAGATATTGCGATCGTTACCACTATTGATGCTGTCACCCTCGACTTAGGAAACGCTAACCTAGAAATGGTTATGGGTAACGACGGAGATGATATATTTACCCACTCTGGTAACTACACTGTTGTCATGGAAGGAGGAAACGGAAACGACAACTTAACCGGAGGAAGTAACGATGATGTACTCAATGGAGGAGATGGCAATGATATTATCACAGGGGGACTCGGTGGAGATATATTAACTGGAGG
>NZ_JASJEB010000011.1 GCF_030064895.1 Crocosphaera sp.
GTCACTCAAACCAAGTTTAATGAAACTTTTAGTAATCCTTGGCGACGTATCTCTTTAAGTTTAATTAGTGTTCTTCTAGGCTTTTTTGTCGGTCAGGCTGTTTCTATTACCGCAGGACAAGAAGCTTATTGGGATATTACTGTAGGTATTTTCCTGTTAATTTTCACCGAAGGAATTAGCAGAATTACCTATAGTAGAAATAAAAAAGAAGGGCGATCACTCAGTCTCGATATTCTCAATCTTTTTAAAATTGGGGTAACTTATAGTTTATATATTGAAGCCCTGAAATTGGGATCGTAAAATATAAGCTGTTAAGCATCTAAATTACTATAGTAGACTGACCAAACATTGAACATCTTTCATTTTGGTTTCAAGACTCTCCCTTTAGGGAGAAAGAAGTTTGGGAGAGGTTTCAACCCTACTTCCAAACGAATGATAAATGATAAATGTTAAATGATAAATGAAATGACAACTGATAACTGATTGCTATAGCATGGAATCTCTTAAGTTACTAGAAAAAATCAATCAATTTTCTGCTTTATCTTCCTCTGATATAAACACTCTATTAGAGGAAGACTTAGAAGATAAATATTTCTGTAATATATTTAATATAAATTCAGAAAATGGCAGAAAAAAAATAAATAATCGTCTTGATTTATGGAAAAAAAGTTATCCTTCGGTTGAGCAATACTGTCAAAAAATAGGCTTTAATACTCTTGACATAATGTTATTTCTGTGGAAACTATGGCTACCATTAGCTATTCAATTAAGTCAAGAAAAAAGTCAACAAAAAACACCGTTAATACAAGGAATTTCAGGAGGACAAGGAACAGGAAAAACAACTTTATCAAAAGTTCTTTGTTTAATTTTAAAACAATTAGGATATACAACTATTACCATTTCTATTGACGACTTCTACAAAACCTATAGTGAACGTCAAAAATTACAAGAAATTGATCCTCGTTTGATTTGGCGTGGACCTCCAGTAACCCATGATCTAGAATTAGCAATTAATATTTTAAACCAATTAAAAGACCCTAATTATTTGTCACCTATTTATCTTCCTCGTTTTGATAAATCATTATGGAATGGTCAAGGGGATAGAAAAGAATCAGAAATGATTAATAATAAACCTGATATTGTTCTATTTGAAGGCTGGTTTTTGGGAGTTCAACCCATCAATGAAACTAAATTTAATGACGCACCATTACCCATTAAGACAGAAGAAGATAGACAGTTTGCTAAAGATATTAATGAGAAGTTAAAAGCTTATTTACCCTTATGGGAAAAATTAGATCGCCTCATTATTCTCTACCCTAAAGATTATCGTTTTAGTAAACAATGGCGCAAAGAAGCAGAACAAAAAATGATCTTATCAGGTAAAACAGGGATGAATGAGCAAGAAATAGAAGAGTTTGTTAACTATTTTTGGAAAGCTTTACATCCTGAACTATTTATAACACCTTTAGCCCAAAATAAAAGTTTTGTTGATTTAGTTATTACCATTGATGATAACCACCGTCCTCAACAATTAGATAACTATTTAAAGAGATGAACCATTAAACCATTTCTCTAAATCATCTGTTGATTGAAAATCTAATAAAGCTTCTCCTAAATTTTCTAATTGTTCGATAGAAAGACTTTGAATTTTTTGGCACAATTGGGGAGAGACTTCGCCGATACGTCGTTTTAAAAGACGCAAGATTAAATTAGCTTCTCCTTGTTGTCTTCCTTCAGCATTAATTTCTTGGTAAATAACTGATTCTTTCATGATGTCATTCCTCAATAATCTACGTATGATGTCTTTATTTAATACTAATCCAGCTAAAATAGCAGTTGAAGCAGCAAGATTACTTTTTTCTGTTTTGTTACTTATTTTTTCAATTTCTTGGCTAATTTGTCTAAGTAAATTTTCCCTATTTTCTACTTGAGTAAGGATAGCAAAGGGAAATAGTCCAGGAAATTGTAATAAGCTTTCAGAAGGGGTTTCCCAAAGGCGAATTATATTAAATTCATGTCTTGTCTTACCTCGTTGATAATAATTTTGTCTGACTAAAAATGACTGAGTTGGCCTCAGATAAATTATCACTTGATGAATGTCTTTTTCTTGATAGCGTCGATAGAGTCTGACCGCATAATCTAACATTCGGTAAGGAAGATCATCTTTTGGATCAGTTTGGAACTCAATATGTAATACAATGTTCTCTGACTCTAAAAAGATTAAACTATCCGCCCTTATTGGTTCCAAGGATAACTCTGATGGCTTAATTTCCGTTAATTCCATTGGTTTTCCTAATAACCAAGTGGCTAAGTCTTTAGAATAATTAATTGCAATAAATTTGCAAGTTGAATCATACATAAATCTTAACACCATCACTTTTAAATTAAATTGTATGCAAAAACCCTCAGTCATTGGCCTTGATCTCGGTGGAACTGCCATTAAACTAGGACAGTTTCTCGCAGATGGTACCTGCATCAACTCCTTAATCGTTGCTACTCCCCAACCAGCAACCCCCGAAGCTGTGGTAAAAAGGATGGTGGAAGCGATCGCTCAACTTAACCCCACTGAAAACTGTCTTGCTTTAGGAATAGGAACCCCAGGACCGGCTGATAAAAGTGGTAGAATCGCCAAGGTAGCCATTAACTTGTCTGGATGGCAGGATGTCTCCCTAGCAGACTGGTTAGAAGCGCAAACAGGACTACCCACAACCATCGCTAATGATGCGAACTGTGCCGGTTTAGGGGAAGCTTGGTTAGGTGCAGGGAAAGACTATCAGAACCTGATTATGTTGACCTTGGGAACAGGGGTTGGTGGTGCCATTATCCTCAATGGTCATCTATTTACCGGTCATTTTGGGGCAGCAGGAGAATTAGGGTTAATTACCTTGAATTTTGATGGCCCTATGTGTAACAGTGGAAATAATGGCTCTCTAGAACAGTATGGTTCCATCCAAGCTATCCGCCGCATGACGGGAAAAGAACCAGCAGAATTAGGAAAATTAGCGGAAAAAGGCCATAAACAAAGCCTGGAATTTTGGAAAAGTTACGGTTGTTTATTGGGTGCCGGTTTAGCTAGTTTGATCTATGTTTTGACCCCAGAAGCGATCGTTATTGGGGGAGGTATTAGCGGTAGTACAAAGTTTTTCTTTCCAGCTACTATAGAAGAAATAGAAAGACGAGTTTTGCCTAGTTCTCGCGAAAATTTACAGCTATTAACGGCAAAATTAGGTAATCAAGCAGGAATGGTGGGTGCAGCTAAACTAGCTTGGGAATTACTAGAAAAGTAAAAATTCTGATGTATTGTTTTATTCTTGATTATTAACATTATTTTGTTAGTGAAAAATAATAGTTAACTTACTCAATCTAAGATAATATGTTAGGGTACTGACAACATTATAAGAAAAAAATAAATGCAACTGACATTAGACATACCAGATGAACTATAGGAACAATTGAGTTATTATTTAGAACAACATCCTCAAGAAAATGCGTCTAGTGTTGTCCAAGTTGCTCTAAAAGATAAATTACGTCCTCGTAATGGAACAAGATTGTTAAAATGTTAAATTTTTCTTCTCAATTAAATTAAGATGACTAAGAAATCTCAAAATAAGACCTTTTATTCTGATACACTACTATACCTATTACTATTCTTATTGATTTCTCTCCCTTTAATATACTCATTTTCAATTGAAAAACACTTATCAGCTGACGGTGTCTATTATTTAACAAGTATTCTCGATCAAGAAGATTTTACTTATATCAGTTGGTCACGTCAGTTTTCAAATTACATTACTCAATGGCCTTTAGTATTAGCTGTCAAAACGGGATTAAAGAATATTCCATTGCTGACACAGGTTTATGCCACTGGTCTTTATTTCCCTTACATTGTTTCATACTTACTTTGTATTTATGCAGTTCGTAAAGAAAATAGCTTTCCTTTAGTATTCCCCCTAGTCAGCATCATAGGAATAAATTTATCTGCTGACTATATTTTGATTGGTGAACACCATGTTATGGTTCTCCTGTCATGGCCTATTCTCTTACTCTTACTTCGGAAAGAACCGTTAAATTGGTTGGATGGGTGGCTTCTTTGGATCTTATTGGCCGTCTTTTCTCGTACTTATGAAACCTCAATAATTCCAGCAGTAATCTTCTCAGCTATTTCAGTTGTGAAGTTATATAAAGCTCGTCAAAACAAAAAGCAAGTAATCATATACAGTATATCCTTGTTTTTAAGTTTTTTAACTTTACCAATTAGTTTATATTTTATTCTTAACCCCGTATCTGAATCCAATAAATCAGGCTTTGTTTCAGGTATTTTGAGGATTAGACTATATAAAGCGGCTTTGGTAAGCGCAAGCTTTGCTTTTTTCTCGACTATTGGATTAATCTACCGCAAAAATTCTCTTATCTTAGTCTCATTGTTTCCTATGACCCTCTACGTTTATCTTCTGTTGTTCAGGACTCGCGGTCTTACAGCGGGGGAATCATTTGGCAGTAGAACATTATCTTTAACACTACTACCTTTACTGCTTATATGTACAATAGTTTCCTGCTATTATAATATCAAGTCGAATAAGACTAGCACTCGTATTCTTGTTCTATTTGTATTGCTTATGGCCATAGGAAACTTCCGCTTTGCAGGTAATTGGAAAGACTTTCGCCAGCAAGTTATAGATATAGTTAATACAAACAAAGGGTATATTCCAATCGAAGAAACAATTGTCAAGCAGAGCTACGAAAGCTGGGTATGGAATAATTCTAGCCTTGGTGTTGTTTGGTCATATCCTTGTGTGAGAAGTATTTTATTAAATATGCCTAATATAGGATGGGAACCATTTGATCCTCATAAAGAACTGATTTTGAAGAATTACGTTAGTTATGATGTTTTTTTTAGTGGTGTAGACGACAATATAACAACTTGTAATTAGATAATATAGCAGTCGCCAAAGCTATTAGGACATTTTTCTGTTCCCTGTTCCCTGTTCCCTGTTCCCTTAAAATATAATTTATGTGTCCTAACTAGCCTGTCTATTGCTATATTAACCCCGATGCAGTGAACTATAGAATATCTCCCCATTGGGTAACTGTATAACTTTTACCTGATAAAAAATATAGCTTACCGAAACCCAAGCATATGAAATGTGCGATCTCGATCTAGCAACCGTTATAGAAGGATTACTGGATCAACCCACCCCCATGATCTGGCATCAAGACACGGATATCAGCGATATTGATGTTATGGTTATCCCTGGAGGGTTTAGTTACGGTGACTATCTTCGCTGTGGTGTGATCGCTCGTTTTTCCCCTGTGATGCGATCGTTATTGGGGGAGGTATTAGCAGTAGTACAAAGTTTTTCTTTCCAGCTACTCTAGAAGAAATAGAAAGACGAGTTTTGCCTAGTTCTCGCCAAAACTTACAGCTATTAACGGCAAAATTAGGTAATCAAGCAGGAATGGTGGGTGCAGCTAAACTAGCTTGGGAATTACTAGAAAAGTAAAAATTCTCTTAATTCAAAAATATACCGTTAACGTTACCACGAAATCTCACCATCTCTTTACTGGTATTAAAGTGAACAGCAACTTGAGAGACATTCATCTGTTTCTGCTTTGCCCAAAGTAAACCCCGTTTAGGAATTTGTAAACATCCCCCCAAAAAAACGGCTTCATCTTCATCTTGTTGTCGACGTTGAGGAAGTCCAGTTTTAGGATCGTAACCAACCATTTTATGTTTTAAAATTATATGGGCAAATTCGTGCATTAAATTAGACTGTTTGCGTACTGGTGTATGACGGGAATTATGAACAATCCAAACTGGTTTTGTCCTAATAATTCCTGCCGACCAATTATCGCTATTACATAATATTTTGACTTGTTCTGGTTCTGTGTTGGGTACTGTTTCCGCAGTAAAAATTGTTGCTTGAAAATGTTTGGACAAAACTTCTGCTGGTAATCTTTCATAAGCTTTAAAGCTTAGAAGATTTCGCTTTTCACTGGCGATCGCTTCTAATCTTTGTCTATTTTCAGTAGTTAAACTTTCAATTAATCCCATTACTACTTTTACTATGATTAAGTTACAAACATCAAAGGTTTTAATTTAGCACAAATTTCATTGATAACTGAAACAGGTGCTTGCTCGATAAATTTTATGTTTCTGGCTCTCCAATCTACACTTCTCAAATGATGAATTAAAACCACTCCTCCTATTTTTGTTTCTGTTGTCAAAGGCACTTCAAAACTAAAACCTTTTACTTTACTGGTAATAGGACAGACAAAAACTAGAGAAGATAAACCATTAAATTCTTTTGGAGAAATGACGATCGCTGGTCTATGGCCCGATTGTTCCCTTCCCGTACGAGGATCAAAATCTAACCAAACAATATCACCGCGACTAGGAATATAAAGATTTTTTTCACTACCAGATTTCTTCACCTACAACTTCTCCCCAATCATATTCACCTGCAAAGTCTTCACTACTTGCTCCTGCCAATAATTCTTCTAAAGTATACTCTGGTTTAGAAAACAGAGGGTTTTCATTTTTGTCACTGTTAACCTCTTGCTTTTGAGATAGGTCTGGATATGCTGCTTTAACTAAAGATGCTAAAGCATTGGCGATCGCAGGATCAAGGTTTTTATCGGCGCGCAATTGAATTGCGATCGCTTCAGGAGTGTCTAAATCTTGTTCCTCCTCAGTATTTTGAATTAATTCCGCCGGAGAAACTTCCAGCCATTCACATAATGCTAAAAAAGTCTCCATATCTGGAGTTTTACCCTTCTCTATCCGTGAAATAGTAGAAGGACTAACATTACCAATGTCTTTAGCTGTCTCCCTTAGTCCGCGAGTTCCCCGCTTGCTACGCACCAAATTTGCTAACTTCTCTGCGTTCAAATGACTTTTCATGGTTCTGTTTCACTGAAAAATATTTTGTTTCATTGTTGACACAAAAAGAAAAGTTGTGTACGATATATGAAACGATTGTATCGTATATGAGAAAAAAAGCAAGCGTAACTTCAAGGCAAAAGCGAGTGTATAAAAATGATGTCCAGCAGTAAATTCGATTATTTATTAATTGGTGTAAAGGAATATTTACATTCCAAGAAAAAATATCCCTATCCCGATCTGCTACATCAGGGAATGAATAATTTGTCTCTGGAAATAACAAAAACTGTTTCTTTTCCTAAGACAATGCGAGGTTTTTTGAAATTACTAGAAGAACCAGTAAAAGATTATCTTCCTACTAATTGGATTCCCTCAGAATTTGATCGAGATTTTGGTTTATTAGATATGGGTAGTTTTAGTGAAGAAGCCAATGATTATTTGATGGAAATACTATTAACAAAAGATGGGATTTTGCAATCTTTTAGTACGATATTTAAGCAGTTAGAAATTGATAATCAAAAATTTATTCGTATATTAAACAGATTACGAAAAGCTTACACAGAAGATGAGCCTGAAAAAGCACAAGAAGTATATGTAAAAGTTCGTCGGTTTGTGATTGAAAATCAATACGCTACTATTGAAGATATTCGTAAAACTTTTCGACGTATTGAATATGTTTCTATTGAAGAGATAGGAGAATTATACGAAGACTGCGAAGAAAATCGAGACTATTGGTATTGCGATCGCTGTGGTATTTTGACAGAGAAAAATGGGCAATTAAAAGGATTAAAACCTAGATTGTGTGGTAATCATCATCAAGACCTAAACTATGTCCATAAAGTAACATCGAAAAACGGTTTAGTAAGAATAAAAGAAGGAATTCGCCAGCGAGTTTGCTTTCCTGGTATGCCGGAACTTAATTTGTATTCTGCTTTAGAAAAACTCAAAACAGAACATTCAGAATATTTAAAAGATATTCGGTTGTATCCAGGTTTAGATCGCTACGATATTCAGTTGCGTTTCACTGACGAAACAGTATGGGCAATTGATTTCAAAGATGTTCGTAATCCTTATAAGTTGGCAAAGGATCTGAATGGTTTATATGGCGAAGGAAATTTGCGGTATGACCAAAGTTTTTATGTAATTAGCGATCGCTGTGTAGATATTTATCCTGAATATACCAAAATTGTCAAAGAAGAAGCCAAAAAATTACCTAAACAAACTCAGGTAGTTAGTGACCAATTTTTTCAAGAACAAGTCATGGAAAAAATTACTCAATTACAAAAAGGAGGTAACGTTTAAATGACTGTTAAAACTAGAGATTCTAATACTCTGTTTGAACCTCCTGCTAGTTTTAGGAATCGAATTCAAGACTTAAAAGATCAAATTCCTGAATTAAAAGATAAGCCAGCAGAAAGAAGATTGCTTTTGCAAGTCGAATTAGGCTTTGCTTTGATGGAATATTTAGAACTCGATGACGAACCTGTTACGGTAGTTTGGGCAATTCTTAGTGGAATGTTTATTAAACATCCCAGGTTAGAAAATTTGAGTCAAGAAAAGAGAAGAGCGATCGCTAATTGTAGACAAATTGTACCTTTTTCTTCTCGTTTCAATTGGTTAAATGCCCTACGAGATTATATTCTTCATGTTCCCAAAAGTTGGCGCAACTATGACTTTGATATTCAAGATTTAGACAATCAAATTATCGATGCTTCAAGGAATATACAACAGAGAACAAATAGAAATATTTGTGAAAATTGTTTGAGTGCAGAATTAAAGTATAGAACAAGAGAATATAAATATGTATCAGAAAACGAACAATATATGTTTTTTCCATACAGTCAAAATGAAAAGATCCCATTAAAAATTAAATTTGAAGAAGATGATATTACTGGGTCAAATAATTCATCTTGGTTTGATGGAGTACAACCTAGAACTCCTGTTACTATCAATTTAGAAAATTTAAGAGATGAAGCAATTTTATTAGATGAAAGAGAAGAAGTTTTAGTACAACAATATGATAATGACGAATCTAAAATAAGTAGAGGAAATTGGGTAAAACGTTTTAAGCGACTTAACTATCACAAAGTTTTACAAGATAACGTTATTGAACAACAACCAGCCCAAACTTTGACCGTAGAAGACTTGACTCATGTTGCAGGGATGGTTGCATCGGGAAAGTCTACTTTATCTTTATTGTTAGCTAGTCATGTAATTAGAAATTTGAGCGATCGCCGTATAACGATAGTTGTAGGAGATACTCAGTCAGCGATTAAAATAGCCAATCAAATTAATTGGTGGTTTAACGATGATCCAGAAAATGACGAACCTGTAGCCGTTCCAGTTTTGGGTAGAAGTCAGCGACACAAACACTTGCAAGGATTTACTGATTCTGATGATTATCGATCGCATCTAACAAGAGAACAACCTCATTGGGGGGAACGTTGGTTAAGTACCGTGTGTCCTTTACAAGCTAAGATATCAAATAGCGATCGCCAAAATATTTTAAAAGGAAAACCCCTCAAACCAGGAACAGAACCCTGTCAGGGATTGAAAAGCATTGACGAGGATGATAAAAATATTTATTCATGTCCTTTCTTCTATAGTTGTCCATCACAACAAACTTATAGAGATATGCCTCAAGCGCGAGTTTGGATTACTACTCCTGGAGGAATGGCCTATGGAGGAATGCCAACTCATTGCGAAGTACGGCCAATTAAAATGGGCGAATTGGTTTATGAACAATCGGATATTGTAGTATTTGACGAAGCAGATACTATTATTGAATGGTTTGATAAAGTTTATGCAGAACAAGTTACCCTAACAGATGGCAGTAGAAACGGTGTTTTTGATCATATTGGAGTTAAAACTGAACAATCAACACGAGGTCAAGCTTTGCGATCGCCTTTAACATCTAGATGGAGTAAAGTGCAAAGAGATGCTCAAACAGCTATCAATATGACGCTTACGTTACTGGGTGAAGATTTAGGACAGAAGATTTTACAAGACTGGGTACAACAAGGTTATTTTACTCCTCACGTTCTTTTTTATAAGTTAGCGCGTCGTTTGGCAGGTTTGGAAGAGTACAACACCTATGAAAAATCAGAACACCAGTTAACAGAGGATGAAGGCAGAATCAGGCCAATGATGGAAATTGTAGATGATTTTCTTAAAGAAGATCCTTTACTAAGGCGCAGTAGTGATAATCTCGCCACTAGAAGACTATTAGAAATCGTGAAAGACATTAATAATAAAGGGGAAAGTCCTACTGATGAAGAGATCAAACAAGATTGTCGTAACTGGATAACAACTTTTTTTCCTAACACGCAAAGCAACTTAGATCGCCTGAAAAGTGAGTTAAAGAGTCTTAGAAACCAACCAAACTCAGAACAACTATATCCCTATCTCACGAAGGAAGAAGAGATCGATACCATTGAACACCTTGCTTATCGCTTGCAGTTTACCCTTACTATTACCCTGTTAGATCGCCATACTAAAATTGTTTTCTATGAATGGCAAAATAGACCAAACAATATTCGTGAACCGTCACCCCATCGCAGGATGCCGAGAGGAATGCTTAATATATTGCCCTTACCAGTGACAGGAAGACAATTCGGCACATATTATTCTAGTAAAGGGAGTGATACTCTTAGTTTGTTTGCTTATTCTAATATTGGGCGAGATTATGTACTCAATTTTCATCGCTTACTAACGGATTATGATGGTTTAAAAGGTCCCAATGTTCTCGCACTGTCAGGAACGTCTTATTTACCAGATTCTACTACTTTTCATGTTGGTGATCCTCAAGGTGTATTAATGCCGGAAGAAAAAGCACAACAAGCGATCTCTCAAAGCAAATTTGAATTTTTACCCCAGTTTAACGATAAAAACAAGCCAATTCGTGTTTCTGGGAACTTGAGTAATAAAGTAAAAGCTTCTGCCAAACTAAAACAGGTTGCTAAATCTTTAGTTGTTCAAAGCGGTAGCTATCAAATTATCACGGAATTACAAACCTTAAAACAATTAGGTGAAGATGAACCGGAACTTTGGGCAGATCGCGATCGCATTTTGATTTTAGTTAATTCTTATGAACAGTCTAAATGGGTAGCCGATGAGTTACGAACTTACTCACCCTATCCCCACGATGAGATAAAGAACCTGGAAAGGGATAATCTCGAACCAGACAAAAAGGGTAAAACTAACCCAGGAGAACTGAAAAGAGCAGATATCGAATCTTTTGCTAATACTGGAGGTAAGATACTGGTTGCCCCCACAAATTCCATCGGACGGGGTTTCAATATCCTCAACAATAAAGGTAAAGCAGCTTTTGGTGCCGTTTATTTCTTCACTCGTCCCTATCCTCATCCCAACGATACAGCAGCGATCGCACAGGAGTTAAATCGACGCGCTTACCAATGGTTAGAAAAAGAAGATTTTATTGCCTGGGAACAAGGAGACGGAATTGCCCAAAGTGCCGAAATATTGAGGAAAACGGCCAATAGTTACTGGCGATCTGTAGAACACCGTTCTTATTATCGAACTTTACGAGATAACCCAGATTTATGTGCTTTTCCTCGTTATGATTTAGCAGCGACAACATTAGGTCGAATTATTCAGGCTGTAGGGCGTTTAATTCGCGGTGGTGTACCCTTTAACGGCTATTTTGTTGATTCTGCTTGGGCAGATAATAGTGCGAAAAAACTAGCTGCTAAAAGAACAGGTGAGGATGTCAGTCAAATTAATGATGACAGCGAAGAAAGTAGCTTGCTGGTAGCAACAATATTAAGAGTTTGTGACTATGCTTGGGAAGATGATTCTGTTGGGAATGCTTTATATATACCCCTTGCTGATGCTTTAGAAAATATTGAAAATGTTTTCTTTTAAAAATATTCCTAAGGTGGGCAATGCCCACCCTACCATTCAACAAACACCACCCTACAGTTCAATTTTATTTAGAGAAATATTATGGCCAAAAAAAACAATTCTAATGTCGCTTTACCTGCCCGTATGAACTTAGCAGAAAACGCATTTACGGATTTAAAAATTGCTGTATTAATGTTTCCGTTTTCCAAGGAAGTTCAGGATTTTTGTAACGATATTCAGAAAGTATTACGTAATAATAAAAAAGTTTATGCACCGTATCGTCAATTAAATAATGGTTTACTTACTTGTAGTTCAACTCTAACTTATGGTTTTGAATATTTAGAAACCATTAATTCTGTTCCTAAATATCGGGCGTTAGCAGTTGGTAAAGCGGAAGAAATTTCAAATAAACTTCCAAAAGAAGAAAAAATACAGGATCTCATTTACACTTGGGCTATAACCTGGACACAGCAATATACAAATAATACAAAAGGTAATAAAGACGAGATTAAAACAGCGTGTGATCGCTTTTTAGATGCTATAGATAATATTCCTGAAGATTGGCAATGGGAATATATCGAACCAGAAAAATTAATTGAAGATATTAATTCAAATAACGGTTTAGGATATCAAGCTATTCCTAGTTTACTCGCCACTTTATTACACGAACAGATAATTACGATAAAGTTAAAAGATAGAGAACAAAAAATTACCTGGCGAAAAGTACAAGGTGGTGGTTCGAGTAAAACAGGATTACATTTAGTTAGTCAATCTTTCAAAGCAAACTATATAGACGACAGCGAAAAAGAAAAAGAAGGTTATTTTGCTTATCGTCTAGATTTTCATGTACAAACTCAAGCAGGGAGATTTAATAATACAGATCATTTAAAACCTTGGATATTTTTACACCTAAGTTGTCAAAGATATGCTCACGAACCTTTAGTAAATGCTAATCATGGACGAGATATTTCTATTTTAATGGCTGTAAAAAATGCACGTATAGATAACTATCCTGTTGATTCAACTTTAGTTAAATTAACTGTTCAAAATAATGACAAGAAACTGTGGCAAAAACAACTACCAGATTTATTGGCAGAATTTAAAGCGCGTCCCCTAATCGAACCACAGGATATATTAAATAATCCTGCTGAATATGGCAATTTAGATAATGTAGAAAATTGGAATAAAGACGAATATTATATAATTCATACTGAAGGATATAAATACAAAGAAAAAGAACAAAAAGGTAGGGGACACGGACATAATATTGATACAGGTTTTAGTTTAAAAGAACGGGCAGATATTACCAGTAAAGTTTTGGAAATTTTAGACGGTGTATTAATTCCAGATAAACCAATGGAATGTGATGATATTAAAGCACCAACTGGTCAAAAAATGCCTTTAGCAATGCGTGATTATGATTTTATAAGTAAGGATTTATATTTTTCACCTGACAAGCGCAAAAAATTAGGGGTAGAAGAAGTTGTCAAACAGAAACAAGAGGATTTAGAAAAGAGAAAAACTATTATCAATAATAGTTTTCTTCGTTCATTAAACAATAAACCAATATATCTATTTATAATTTATCAAGAAGAACATAATAAAATATTAGTTCGTCAACAGTTACGAGAATCATTATTATTAGAAGAAACGGATGAATTTCCAGAATACTTAATTATAGAAGATGTTTTAATAGACGATGAAACTCTTTTAGAGAGAATACCTGTAAATGGATTACCTTCTGTTAATAAAGATTTTGATGAAGAAATTAAAAAAGGACATAATAAAAAACGGAAATTATGGCAAAAATTTCTTCAAAAAAATATCTTATCGTTAGTAAATTATAAAAATAATGCTAATATTTTTGCTATCATAGAAATTGGAAAAACTCAAGTTAAAGGAATACATCCCAAACAAAATATTCGTGGTTCAGTTAGAGAAGCTTGTGTATTAGAAAATATCAATTCTCAAATGTTACAAACAATTAAACCGACTAAGAAAGATAATACAGTTTATAGTCCAGAAAATAGAGGCAAAACATTAAACGCAGTTTTAGATATAACCTTACGCCAAACAGGTACTTTATATGGTTTACCTTCAGAAATTTATCAAGCAGCAAAAATACCAGAAAATATTGTTTCAAAATTAGATATAATTGCTTTTTGTCGAATAAAGAGAAATAATTATATTGATAAGACTCCTTTTCAATATGCGATCGCAGTACGTCTCAGCGCAGCAGGAACAGTAGATGTTGTACTTCCTAACCATAAAAAATGGATTCCTTATTCTAAAGCAGGAATAGAAATAGGGGAATTATTTTATAAAGCTAGAAAAAAAGATTATAAGAGTATAGAAAAATTACAAATGAAAGGTGGAGATTTAGTAAAATTTGTCGCTGATACTTTAGTTAACTATTTAGAAAATCCTACTATTACTTTAATTGAAGCAGATGTTTGGCGTAACGAACGTAGTAAATACAACAGCAATAATCAAGCTTGGTTTCAATTAAAAAATGAATATTTATTAGAACAGCGAGATATTTTGAATTTTAGCGATGTTTCTGGTCATAATCTTAAATATAAAAGAGATGATGAAAGATTAAATAATTTATTGGGTGTTATTCGTCTTCGTAGTGGTAACGAAACACCTCAATATGTTACTAATAGACAGGGATGGGATGAAGATTCTGAAACTAAAGACTTCACTCAATTAAGTGGTTTTATAGACAAAACTATTCCAGAATTATTACATTATTTTTCCATCGGTAGAATACCAGAAACTCAAAAGAAAAAACAAAATACACCCACTGCGAGAAATATGAGTAAAATAGAAAATGAAGGTGTTACTTATGCAGCTAATATTGCTTACAAACATCAGAAAATGCTCGAGATGCTACCCTTTTTTATTCGCCATGATTTACAAATAGAAGAAAACATTACATCACTTTGTCGAGTCGTTCACTATTTAAGAACTTCCCCCGCATTTACCAAAGGTAATATCAGTCATCCGTATCCCATGCACATAGGAAACAAATTAATCGAAGATATGTTATGTATTCTGGGTTTTGATGATTAATTGAAATTAGAGATCAACCCTAAAAAATATGCTCTAATCACCCTCAATTATAGATTATTATAAAAAATATAGCTTAATCACTGACTGCCAATGTCTCAAGAATACCATTGTCGCATATATGTCACCCTCAGACCGTCGGTTTTAGATCCGGCTGGTGTTGCAGTACAATCAGGACTACATCAGCTAGGATACGAAGGTGTGGAAAAAGTAAGAATAGGGAAGTACATTGAGCTTACCATGACCGCAGAAGATCAAACCCAGGCCGAAACCCAAGCCGATGAAATGTGCGATCGCCTTCTGGCCAACCCTGTGATCGAAAATTATTGTTATGAAATCACTGCATTAGAAACCAGTGGGAGTCATTCATGAAGTTTGGAGTTATTGTTTTTCCTGGATCAAACTGCGATCGCGATCTAGCAACCGTTACAGAAGGATTACTGGATCAACCCACGCGCATGATCTGGCATCAAGACACGGATATCAGCGATATTGATGTTATGGTCATCCCTGGAGGGTTTAGTTACGGTGACTATCTCCGTTGTGGTGCGATCGCTCGTTTTTCCCCTGTGATGCGATCGCTTATCGAACACGCTAACCAAGGTAAATTAGTATTAGGTATATGTAACGGGTTTCAAGTATTGACGGAAGTGGGTTTATTACCAGGGGCCCTTATACGCAACCGAGATTTACATTTTATCTGCGATCGCATTCCTGTTAGGGTAGAAAATAATCAATTACCTTGGACAAAAAAATATACCCCTCAACAAGTCATTACACTCCCGGTTGCCCACGGAGAAGGACGTTATTATGGGGATGAAGAGACAATCAAAGGGTTAGAAGATAACCAACAAATTATTTTTCGCTACTGCAACCTATCGGGAGAAATAAGCGAGGATACCAACCCCAATGGTTCCCTTTCTAATATCGCAGGAATCAGCAATAAACAGGGCAATGTCTTGGGAATGATGCCTCACCCAGAAAGGGCTTCTGATCCCCTTACAAGGGCGACAGAAGGGCGGATCTTATTTGAAGGATTACTTGCGAGTTGAGTTCGGAGTTAGGAGTTCGGAGTTCGGAGTTCGACTTTTTTCCATGAGATAAATTTCCTTATATCGAACTCAGGTTTGTAAGTTGATCAAGTAGTAAGTAGTGTGGGCAATGCCCACCCTACTGAAAATTATGGGTTAATGTTAGGGGAAGGAATTTCTACTTGAGAAATACGAGTATTAACCACCGACGATTGCAAAATAGGGGTACTGGTGACAGAATTGTTAGCTAAAGTAAACAGAGGATTAGATAAAATACCTGCTAGAGTAGTAGCAATAACCGATAACACTAAGCCCACTTGTAAAGGACGCATTCCCTCTAAACTCCACTGAATCTCGGGATAGTTTTTCACAGCATCAGACATCTCATGGGGTTCTTTTACTACCATCATTTTCACCACACGTATGTAATAGTAAATAGAAACCACACTGGCCACTAACGCCAGTATCACTAGGCCATAAAGTCCAGCTTGCCAACCGGCCCAGAACAGATAAATCTTACCAAAAAATCCGGCCAGAGGAGGAATACCCCCTAAAGATAGTAGACAAAGACTTAACCCTAAAGTTAAGAGAGGATCTTTTTGATAAAGTCCTGCATATTCACTAATTTGATCCGTTCCTGTGCGTAGGGAGAACAAAATCACTCCACTAAAAGCCCCTAAATTCATGAACAGATACACCAATAAGTAAAACACCATGCTAGAGTATCCTGCATCGGTTCCGGCGGTTAAACCGATCATCACAAACCCTGCTTGGCCAATGGAAGAATAAGCTAACATCCGTTTCATGCTAGTTTGGGTCAAGGCTACCACATTCCCCAAAACCATACTGAGAATAGCTAAAGCAGTAAAAATTAAATGCCATTGATCCACAATGGAAGCAAAAGCAGTTACCAGTAAGCGAATAGCTAAGGCAAACCCGGCCGCTTTCGAGCCAACGGAGAGAAAGGCAACTACCGGAGTTGGGGAACCCTCATAGACATCGGGAGTCCATTGGTGAAAAGGAACAGCAGAAATTTTAAAGGCAATACCTGCAATAACAAATACTAAAGCGATGGCCAGTCCCAATGAAGAACTACTATCACTGAGGGAAATTTTTTCTGAGATGGCATTAAGGGTAGTTTCTCCCCCGGATAAGCCGTATAGTAAAGAACTACCGTAGAGGAAAATAGCTGAACTCGAAGCTCCGATCAACAGATATTTTAAGGCAGCTTCGTTAGAACGGGGATCACGCTTCATGTATCCTGTCATCAGATAAGAAGAGATACTCAACATCTCCAAAGAGATGAAAATCATCACCAACTCATTGGCCCCAGAGAGGAACATTCCTCCCAAAGTAGCCGTTAACATGATGGCGATGAATTCCGCCAAGGATGTTCCCGTCTGTTCTACGTAGCGAATAGACATGAGAATGGTGACAACAGTTGATAAGGCGATAATCCCACGAAAAACAATGCTTAAATTATCCCCATCAAACGCCCCGAGAAATCCCAAGGTATCAGGGCTATCCCAAGCCCGATAAAGGGCAAATACAGCGGTCAATAAACCTGCGATCGCGCCGTAGGGTAGCCACATTCTGGCATTACGACCCCCAATGAGATCGCCAATGAGAACCAGCATCAAGGTAATGATAACAATTCCTTCTGGTAGAATTGTCACCGCATTTAGTTGACTGGCAATGTTACTAGAAAAGTCCATAGGTTAGTTAATAACAAAGTTTTGGCAAGACACCATTAGATTAACAAAAATGTTGCAAGAAGTCCTATAATCCTAGGTTGGGGATCAATTTTTTAAGAACTAATCTTGATTTACATTAGATACTTGGCCTACGGAGGTTGGGAGAGCGTTTTTTTCAGCTTGTTCTGCCAAGACTTCTGCTTTGGCTTCGGCGATAATATCTCCCATAACTTCCCCTGCTTCTGCTAAAGTTCCCTTAGTTTTTTGGTAAAGAATGACCCCTGTTTTTACTGTTGCTTTGGCCACAGGTTTGAGTAAGGGGATCACAATAGGGGTTAATACTAAAGCTCCTATTCCGATAGCAAGGGTACGATTAGGATTTTCTTGATAAGCTTTTTTTAAGGTTTCTAACATCGATTTTTCCTCATGGATGGAGTATTTGAGTTTCTGTTTATTATTATATGGTTAAGACCTATAGTAATTGAGATGCTTAACAGCTTATCTAACTCCGAACTCCTAAAACTAGAAAACTGTTTACCTCACAAGTATGGGAACTACTAAAATTACTTCCTTTTGATCAGAAAAAACACGCTTTTGTGAGGACGAAAAGCGCGAAGAATTAACTAAACTATAAATGCTTTTTAAGCAGTATGTTACTAAGAAAAACTTCTCTGCTTATTAGGGAAACTACCACGGCCTGAGTTCTCGCGAGGTTTTGCTTTATTGACTCTCATCTGCCGTCCCATCCAGTCAGCCCCGTCTAGAACTTCGATCGCAGCCTCCTCTTGCTCATCGCTCTCCATTTCCACAAAACCAAAACCTCTGGGTCTTCCTGTTTCGCGATCTGTGGGTAAGGAAACCCGTTTAACTGTACCATATTCGCCGAAAACTTCTGTTAAATCATCTGAGGTTACATCATACGATATGTTGCCTACATAAATTGTCATGGGATATCTCCAAAATAGATTAGAAGGTTAGGAGAGAATCAACTAAAATTTCGGAAGTACACCAGGCGATATAGACAGGAACGAACCAATTACTAATCATAACCAATGCTGAAACCGAACTCGAAAAACTCTCAATCATTATATACCCTAACATAGCCTGGTCAGCTTGGGCAGTGTAAACCCCTATATTTTGTTACAAAATGAAATATTAATATTAAGTTAAGGATTTTTTTGTCCCATTAGAAAAGAACAACTCGATAATTTTTGCTGTTCGGGGGGATGGCTAATTAAATAATCTTTTAACCAGTGACATCCTTGCTCTAATAGTAAACTTAAGCGGGCAAATTCTGATTCTAAGGGCCACATTTTTACTGTGCCATCTCTGGCTACTGTCAGGATAGTTTGATTATCGGGGCTAAATTTTACACTTTCCAGGGATTCTTGATGACCTTTCATCTTTGTATGTAGCTTTCCTTGTTGATCCCATAATCTTACTGTTCCATCTTGAGAGGCTGTGATAAAATACTCTCCATTGGAACTAAAACTCACACGAGAAATGGGGAATAAATCGCTTTCTAAGGTCTTGATTAATTCTCCTTTTGTATCCCACAATTTGATTGTGCTATCTTCGGATACAGTTGCTAAATAGTGGTTATTTGGGCTAAAACTTAACCAGTTAACTGCTTTTTGATGTCCAGATAATGATTTTTGTAAGTTGCCTTTTAAGTCCCATGTTTTTACTGTTCTATCGGCGGATGCTGTGGCTATTTTTGCATCGTTTTCATTAAAAATAATATGGTTAATGGTATCTTCATGAGCTTGAAATTTTTTAATTAATTGGTATGGCTGTTTTTGTAGATCCCATAATTCCACTTCTCCTGAGCGATTGGCTAAGGCTAGGGTTTGGCTATCAGAACTAAAATCAAGGCTATAAATTCGTACATTATTGTCCCTTAATTTTCCTACTAAATTTCCTTGCAAATCCCATATTTTTACCACCCCATTATTAGCAGTTGTTGCTATTATTTGACCATTAGGAGAGATACGAATGGCATTAATTCCACTCCCATGTGCCTCAAATTTAGCTAGTTTGTTTCCCTGTAAATTCCAAACATAAACTTGACCGATTTCATTGGCGAGTGCTAATAATTTACCATCCTTAGAAAAGTCGGCACTGGTAACATACGTATCTAAGGTATTAAAGCCATTATTAAGGGTTGCTTTGATAGCCCATAATTTAACTTTTCCATCACTTGAAGCAGTGGCTAATTCTGTGCTTTGATTATTCAAAGCTACATCATAAATAGGATCTTGATGTCCTTTTAAAACTGTTATTTCTTGTCCCTGGTTACTCCAGAGTTTAGCGGTTCCATCACTAGAACCACTGGCTATCCAGTTGCCATCTTGACTAAAGACAACACTATTGACTAATTGTTGATGACCATTCAAATTTAAGCTCAAATTTCCTTGTTTATCCCAAATTTTAATGCTTCCATCTCTAGCCCCTGCTGCAATACGTTGACTATCGGGGCTAAAACTAATACTGAACAAAGGTGTTGCTTTTTCTTGTAAAGTTTTCCTTAAATTTCCTTGATTATCCCATAATTTTGCGGTTCCATCCCGTGAGGCCGTAGCAATGTGTTGACCATCGGGACTAAAAGCAACGTCATCCACCGATTTTGTATGACCTTTCAACACTATCAGAGTATTTCCTTGTTTATCCCAAATTCTAGCCGTATTATCCCGTGAGGTGGTGGCGAGACTTTGACCATCGGGACTAAAGGTAACGCTATAAACGGAGGCATCATGACCTTTAAGCAGGGCTAGTTGTTTTCCTTGTAAGTTCCAGATTCTAGCTGTGTTATCCTGTGCAGCAGTGGCTAGAGTTTGGCTATCGGGACTAAAGGCTACCCCATAAATATTGCCTTCATGGCCGGTTAAAACAGCTTTTTGTTGTCCTTGTTGGTTCCATAAACGAACGGTCCCATCACTGGAAGCTGTGGCTATCCATTGACCATCGGGACTAAAGGTAACACTATTGACGGCATCTTGATGGCCAATTAATTTATTTTTTTCTTGGATACGATTAAGAATTTGTTCTAGGGCAGAAATGGGGCTAGTTGCAGGATAATCTTCTAAGAGTCTTTCATCTTTGACAATATTTTTTAATTGTTGATTAGCTTCTATTGCTGATATTAATCCATCTAATTGTTGAAATTCAAATTGTCGCCAAGCACTCTCACCCATTTGTTCCAATTGAGTTCCTATTTGGGCTTCTTTTTGTTTCTGAAATGCTATTCTAGCTTGGGTAAAGGCAATGGTTGCACCTACTAGAGACACACCTAAAATTGCTATTCCTAGGCGAATCATTCGTTGAGCTTTTTGGTTAGCTCTGGTCAAAATATCATTGGCTTGTTGTTGAGCTTTGAGATTAATTTCTGCTTGCCGTTTATCTAAGTTTTGACTCTCGGTTAAAAATCTATAATCAAGATCACTCAAACTTTTATCCACTGCCCAACTTAGAGCATCTTTGAGTGCTTTTCCCCTTAATAAGCGAGAATCATCTTCATAGTGAGAATTCATCCAACCTGTTAACATTTCAGAATAAGGTCTAATTTTTTCTAATTCCTTTTTAACCCATTCTTGATTAAAAACAGATTGATATATTTTATTATAAGCTACTAATTTACCATCTTTTTTAACTACTAAACCAGATAGTCTTAATTCTGTTTGTTCGGGACTTTCATCACTTTTCAAAAACCCTCTTTGCAAAATTTGTTGATACATTCCCAATAGTCTTCCTGCTTTTCTTTCCTGCCTAAAAATTCGCTCTCTAATGGTTTTTAGGTGAACAGGTTCGTCATGGGATTCCCAATTTTCAATAATAAATTCTCTGACAAGTTTATTGACCCATTCTTTTTCTTGACCAGGACCAATAATCTTAGTTTGAGTTAATAGTAAATCACAAACTTTTTGGGTTAAAAAAGGTTGGCCTCCTGTCCAGTCTAAAATTGTCTTAAGAACCTCTTGGGGATTGTTCGTAATAGGCATTAAACCCCGGGCTAAGGGTTCCATTTCTTCTGGAGTAAAACCAGTTAATTCAATGGGAAAACCGATATTAAAAGGGGTTTGGGTTTTATCTTTAATTAAATCTGTTGGGGTGGCAACTCCAAATAAAGAAAATACTAATCTGTCAAATTTTGGGTTTTCTGCTCTTTGATTATAAAAGAAACGAATTACGGAAAAAAAATCATCTAGAGAAAAATTTAAACTAAGAATCTTATCAATTTCATCGATAAAAATATAAACCTTTTCTCCCCGACAATGAACCAGTAAAACCTCTTCTAAAAATTCACTAAATTTTTGAATTCCTGATAATTCTTCTCGTTCTCTCAGCCAAACTTTTAAGTTAACTTTGCCAATTAAATTAAAGCCTAAAAATAACTGTGTTATAATCCCGCTATACCATTGTTTTTGACTAATATCACTGCCTAAACTGGTAATATCCACAGAAGCACAACTCATTCCTTGTGCTTGTAGTTGGTGCATTGCACGCACTCTTAAACTTGATTTTCCCATTTGACGACAGTTAAAAACATAACAAAATTTACCTGCTGTTAACGCCTTTAATAGAGTTTTATCTGCTTGTCTTTCTACATAAGTGGGATGGTCAAAACCTAGACTTCCACCCACTTTATAGCTATAGGATTTTTCAATATTGGCAGTCATTATTAATAATAATTAGTTGTCCGGTGTGAGAATTTTAAAAAATAGCTAATCTCTAATCCTAGTATAAGATATAAAAGTTTAGACTTCCTAGACAAATAAGAAAGTTCCTTTATAATAAGTTTAGTAAAATTTTTACAGGTGGTGTGATTCTTCTATGACAATAACAAAAGTGTCTTCGGTTTCTCAAAAACAATTTTTGCGTCCTCGTCTCTGGTTTGATAAAATCATGGCTTTGATAGTCTTAGCCAACTATACATTAGTAATTTTTGATTTAAGTTACGTTCCTTTACGAGATTTTTTAGTACAGGAGAGAATTACTTGGTCTATAAAAATTGGTACATTTGAAAGACAAATTAACCTATTACCTATACCTCCTCGTTTGTCAAACTTCATTACTCAGTATGATATTATCAAAGGGATTGAGCCTTATCGAGATACTGCTCAATATTTACGAAGAGTAGAAGATTTGAATGAAGCAGTTAATCAACTTATCAGTCAACAAGCATTTGCAGATTCTGACTTAATAGAAACTGAAAAGTTACAACAGAATATTGAGACAATATTAGCTGATATTAGGCAAAGAAGTGTGGCAATGGTGGAACAAAATCCTTTTCAAATAGCCAATAAAACAGGGACATTAGAACGCATTAAAAATAAGATGCGAAGACACGTTTTTGATAACGAAGAAAGTTCTGCCAAAGAGTCTTTTAGGAAGTTTTGGAGTGCTGAAAATTTTCAACAAAATGGTTGGCGAAACGAGCTTAATTTTTTCGACCAAGAGATTGCTCCTTTAATTGCAACCAATTATTTTCGTCCTGTGGGAGAAAGTGGTGAACCTTTTGATAATTTTGGCTTAATTGATACCCCTTTCTTTATACTATTTTTAATGGAATTTTTAGCAAGAACATGGTTCATTAGTCGTCGTCATACAGGGGTTAGTTGGTTCGATGCTACCTTATGGCGTTGGTACGATATTTTCTTGCTTATCCCTATCTTTCGTTTCCTGAGAATTATTCCTTTAACTATTCGTTTAGACGAAGCAAACTTAATTGATTTTAAAGCAATTAAAAAACAAGCTAGTCAAGGATTTGTAGCTGGAATTGCTCAAGATATTACAGAAGTTGTTATCATTCAAGTTGTAGATCAAGTTCAAGGAACTATTAATAATGGAACCATTCGTGAAGTTCTAATTCAACAAAATACCACTCAATATATTGACATTAATGATGTCAACGAGACCTCGGAATTAGTGAAACTTATGGCCAACTTAATCATTAATAAAGTTCTTCCTGAAATTCGTCCCGAGGCCGAGCAATTTTTACGCTATAATGTGGAGAAAGCTTTAATTCAAACCCCTGCCTATCGAGGTTTAGAAAACCTGCCAGGGATTAAAACGATGCAAAGCCAACTAACAGAAAGATTAGTGTCTCAACTCTATCAAGGTTTATCCGTTGGACTGCAAGGACTATTAATAGAAGATGCAGAATTCGATCGACTATTAGAAAAGTTAGTCGAGAAGTTTAGTACATCTTTAGGCGACGAATTACAAGCAGAACAGAGTATCGAGCAAATCGAATCTTTACTCAATGATTTATTAGAAGAAATCAAAATTAACTATATTCAAAATCTCTCCCAAGAAAACATTGAGAATATTCTAGAACAAACTCGCTCTCTTCGCCAACAAACACCAGTGACTCGCTATAAATAATTGAAGTTTAATGTAACTGGTAATAACCCAGTAATCCTAAAGCAAACCCACCTAAACATATAAGGATTAATAGCAACATCACTAACCACTGAGCATACCCTAGTTTTTGTAACTCCAATTTAGCTAAAATAGCAGCAGAAAGTAACAAAAGAATGCGGGAAAAATATCCAATCCAACGAATCATGACAACCGCAACAAAAGACCATAATAAAACTGCGACAATAGCTTTAGTATCTGATTTAAAGCTACTACCAAAAACAATAGTTATAATAGCAACAGGAGCAGCCAAACTAGCGGTTATTAGTAAGACCACTCCTGCTGCTAGAACATGAAGTAGCAAGAAGATGGCATCTTCTCTTAAAACCCATCCCCAAGCTTCTCCTTGATTCGTGAACCAATGACTCCAGGTGATAGCAGAACTCCCTACATACCAACCAAAAGTACCATAAGTCACGATAACAATGGCTAAACACAAGAAGGGAAAACTAATCAACTTTCCCATCCCGTCTTTGTTATCAAGATAGCGTTCAGGTGAAAAACCCATAAATAGACTTACCGTGTCTCTTTACTGCTATTCTATTCTAGACATTTAAGAGCGAAGTCTTCCGTATAATTCGGTCATCTTATACAAATGTTCTGTTAATTTGGGGGTCAACATTTCCTGACGATATCGCCACTCCCAGTTACCAGCAGCTAAACCTGGGGTATTCATACGACAATCACTTTCTGAACCTAAAATATCCTGTAAGGGGAACACTGCTTGATTCGCTACTGAACCCATAGCGCAAGCAACTAAACCCCAATGTATCCCTTGAGGAGAAATACCCCCTAAATAATCTGTCACCTTAGTCCGTTGTTCAAAATTTCGGGCAGAAAACCAGCCCAGGGTTGTATCATTGTCATGGGTTCCTGTATAAACCACACAATTGCGATTGTAATAATTGTAGGGTAAGAAAGGATTAGACTGATCCGAGTCAAAAGCGAACTGTAATATCTTCATCCCTGGAAACTGATACTTGTCCCGCAAAGCTTCTACTTCGGGGGTTATTACCCCTAAATCTTCAGCAACCACGGGTAAGGTTCCTAATGTGTCCTTGAGACGAGCAAAAAGGGCATCTCCAGGGGCTTGTAACCATTGGCCATTGATTGCAGTCTTTTCTCCTTTCGGAACCGCCCAGTAGCCTTCAAAACCTCGGAAATGGTCAACCCTGACCACGTCATAATATTCTAAAGTACCTTTAAACCTTTCAATCCACCAACTAAAACCAGTTTCTTGAAGTTTTTGCCAATTATAAACGGGATTACCCCATAATTGACCGGTCTCGCTGAAATAATCCGGGGGAACCCCTGCCATTAAGTTTACTTCTAAGGTTTCTGGGTCAACACAGAAAATATCAGCATGGGACCAAACATCTGCGCCATCGTAGGCTACATAGATGGGAATATCGCCAAAAATGCCAATATTTCTGTCGTTAGCGTATTGTTTTACCCGTTTCCACTCACGCACAAACTCAAACTGGAGAAACTTATGATAGAAAATTGCCTCTGCATACTTAGCGCGATAAGCGTCTAAAGCGTGGTTTTCCCTTGTAGCAATGTCTCGATCCCATTCAGACCATGCTTTTTCGGGGTTATCGTCATGGATAGCCATGAATAAGGCATAATCATCTAACCAGTAGGTATTAGCATGACAAAATTGCTCAAATTGTCCTCTTAGTTCGTGAAAATTGCCATTTTTAAAGGTATCACTCGCTTTTTTGAGTAAAGGAAACTTATGCTTAATGACTAAATCATAATCGACTCGATCGTCCGGAAGAGTTGGATAAGTATCTAAGTCAGCTTGATTCAGTAACCCATCTCCACAGAGAATATCAGGACTAATTAATAGAGGGTTGCCGGCAAAAGCAGAATAGGATAGGTAAGGAGAATTGCCAAATCCTGTTGGTCCCAAGGGTAATACTTGCCATAAATTTTGCCCACTAGCTGCTAAAAAGTCAATGAAGCGGTAGGAACTTTCACCTAAGTCACCAATACCAAAGCGACTGGGTAAAGAGGTTGGGTGCAACAAAATCCCACTAGCTCTTTGATAAAATGTCATGAATATTTATGCCTTACGTGAGGTGTAACGATACTCTGCACACTGTATTATAGGGCATTGTTGAATGCTGAATAGTTGGGGGGTTGAGCCTTTGTAATACTTCTTAATAGAGAAAATTAGTTAAGGAACAGATTTTGCATGACATTGATGACATCGGCCAAAAAATTCTAATGTATGGTAGTAGACTTGGAAGTTATAAGTCTTCTCTAATCGCTCTTCTAAATTTTGGATAGGACACTCATTGATCGCGAAAGATTGACCACAACTAACACAATTTATGTAGTGTTGATCGTGAGAAACTAAACTGTAAAGTGCCTCTCCACTGCTTAAAGTTCTTGATTTCACAATTCCTTGAGCTTTTAAGGCTTCCAAGCCACGGTAAACTGTTGCTAGTCCTAAAGGGTGATCTCTATTTTTGAGTTCTATATATAAGTCCTGGGCAGAAATAGCATCATTTAATGACTTTAGTACCCGAATAATTTTTGTTTGGGAACGAGTATATTGAGCTTTCATGATATTTTAACAGACATTTTATTTTTTGTTTTAGATATCGTGATATGCCTATTTTAGCATAAAAGATAAAATGCCCAAAAATACCTCTTAATTCACTTAAAATCAAGGAGTAATTTCATTGTTTCTGTTTCTTTTTCTAAAGAGCAGTTTAGTCTATTTTTGTTATTGGTTTTTCTGCTTCTAATTTGGGAATTAAATAAAGATTTTGTAATAATACTCCTGCCCCAGCAACCCAAGGAGGCAAAATTAATGCTCCTAAAATTCCTAATAGTTGAACCCCACTTAAAACAGCTAATAATTGATACAAGGGAGGGACATTAACGGAGGAACCAACTAATAAAGGATCAAGGACATAAGTTTCTACATTTTGGATAATTAAAAATAATAAAAGTACCCAAAGAAATAACCATCCTCCTTGAGCAACCGCTACAATTAAAGCAGGAATAGAACCTAAAACGGGACCAAAGAAAGGGATTAAATTAGTAATTCCAGCAATGGTTCCCAAACCCAAAGCGAACTCACCAATTCCTAAAAATTTTAAGCCCAAACTAACTGCTAAACCGAGAATAAAAGAAACTAATAATCTTCCTTGAATATATCCACCCATTCTTTGACTAACTGGTATTACCTGCGCTTTTAATTTCTCATTCCAAGGGGTAGGAAATAAACTGACAATACCATTAATTAATTTTTGGGAACCTGATAACATATAACCCGATAAGAGGATTGCTAAAAACACATTTAAAATTCCTCCGACAATACCCCGCGTTAGATCACTAACCCCGATTAATAATTTTTGACTTGATTTGAATGTCCAAGATACAACAGATTGTAAATTAAATTGTTGATTAATAAATTCTAGTATTTCTGGTTCTGTAAACCCTTTATTTGTCATGAACAATTCAATTTGTTTGTTTAATGTTTCTATGTATCCTGGTAGTTTTTCTAATAAAAGTTGAAGCTGTGCAATTATAGTTGGACCCAATAATAAGCCTATTCCTGTTAATAATAATATCAACATTAAATAAACAGAAATAACAGAAAACCAGCGAGGAGTTCCAACATTTTCAACACTTTTCACTAAAGGACTTAAGGTAGATGCAATGACAATAGCAATCATCAAAATAATAATTAATCCTTTTAGTTGCCACAATAATAATAATAAAAATGCAGCACTACCAATGATTAATAAATTAGATAAAGAGAGGGCTATTTTTTGTTTAGTAATCATAATTTAAAATAGTAATAGGTTGTAAAGTTTCAGCAGTAGTAAACTTAAAAATACGAGAATAAAAATAAAATTCGCTATCTAAAGCATACTTGATATTATCGGCTTGCCGAAACCCGTGTTGTTCCCCTTCAAAGGGAACATACGCCACTGGAATTCCTTTTTTTGTAAGAGATTCTAACATCATTTCTGCTTGATTTGGAGGCACTACTTTATCCTCTAATCCTTGGAAAAATATTACAGGACAATTTAATTTATTTGTAAAATTAATGGGCGATCGCTGTTCATAAATTTCTTTTTCTTCGGGGTATTTACCTATTAACCTATCTAGGTAACGAGATTCAAATTTATGGGTATCTTTAGCCAATGATTCTAAATCACTCACCCCATAATAACTGGCTCCTGCTTTAAAAGTATCATCAAAAGTTAAGGCTGCTAAAGTAGTATAACCGCCGGCACTTCCCCCCGAAATAGCCAAGCGATCGCCGTCTACTTTACCTTGATTAACTAAATATTTTGCTCCATTAATACAATCATTTACATCAACAACACCCCAATTTTTATCTAACCGTTGACGATAAGCTTTTCCGAACCCTATACTTCCCCCATAGTTAACATCAAGATAACCAAATCCTCGACTTGTCCAATATTGAATTTTCAAACTGAAACTAGGGTTTGCTGCTGCTGTGGGACCGCCATGACTTTTTACTAATAAAGGCGGTAATTCTCCATCAGGAAAACTATAATCTTTATTCTGGGGAGGATAATACCAAGCATAAGCATTTAATCCATTTTCTGTGGGAAATTCAATCAATTCTGGTTCAGAAAAATAACCATAATCAAGATCAATATTGCTAGAAGTCTTTAATATTTTAGTTTGACTTAAATTCAAATCCAAATAAATAACAGATGTAGGGTCTATTGTCGATGAACCAATGAATACAACCTTATTTCCATGACTATGAAGAGAAGCAATATTACTATAAGGAAGTTCTAAAATACTCAGTTGTCTATCAGGAATATTTAAAGTTCCTAAATACCAACGTCCATCCTGAGTATAAGTACAGATAATTTCCTCTTCCGATATAAACGTATAAGTGGATAATCCAAACACCCAATGAGGATAAGAAAATTCAGCAGTTAAAGGAAAAATAGGGACGTTATTAACCTGATTTTTGTAACAATAAAGATTAGACCAGCCAGATTTATCACTGACATAATATAATTGACAATCTGGCGACCACTTAGGTTCATTAATAGACTCATCTATGTCCCCTGCAATCCATTTTATATCCTTTAATGAGCCATCACTTTCTATATTACCTAACCATAATTTTGTTCCATCCCAAGGCATATTAGGATGATTCCAACTAATCCAAGCAAGTTGTTTGCCATCTGGACTTAAACGGGGAGAGGAATAAAAATCATCCCCTTCTATTAGTGTATTTATTTCTCCAGTAGTGAGATCAATAGCAACAATTTTATTTTCACATTCCCTATCAATAAAACTATGATCTTCACAGACACTAATTAAGCGATTATGAGCATTATCTAATATAAAATCAGCGTAACGAAATTGATTATCAGGGGTTAAAGGTTTAGCTTCTTCATTAGGTAACTTTTGATAGAGACGTTGATCTTGAAAATTAACAAAATAAACAACCCCATTACTCACTAAAAAAGAACCACCGCCATATTCATGGACACGAGTACGAACATTAAAAGGTTGGGTCGTAATCTCTGTAATTTGACCATCAGAACTATATTTAACCAAAACATTTCGTCCCTTTTCTTGGGGTCTTCCTTCTAACCAATAAACATCATTATTATCGAAAAAAACACCGCCTAATCCAATACTTTTGGCAACAATTAAATCAGAAGTGATCGGCGATTTCCAAGAACCAAACGGAGCTATTGTAGGTGATGACATAATAAGAGTTTCAAGGATTTAAAATTTACAATACTTGTAAGTATTTAGCAGTCAGTATTCATCTTTCAGCTAGTACATGAAAATGCTAAGCATTCGTTTAATTCTCTAAATTCCTTCCAATACTTTACCTTATTTTAAGCTAAATTAAGTTTAGGGAACGTCAAACCCATAACAAGGGTCAATTATAACGATAATTAAGCAGAAAAGCATGGGAGTAGTGGCAATGGCTAAAATACGGGTAGGATTATTATTCGGTGGAAGATCAGGAGAACACGAGGTTTCCATCAATTCGGCACAAGCTATTGCTCAAGCGTTGCAAACAGGAGATAATAGCAATAAATACGATATTATACCCGTATATATCCAAAAAAATGGTGTTTGGATCGCAGGAGACACAGCAAATCAAGTTCTAGAAAGCAAAACCCCTCTCCCTCCAGAAGACACAAACCCCTCTCAATTATGGCAGTTTCCCTCGCAACTTCAAGATGTAGAGGTCTGGTTTCCCGTTTTACACGGTCCCAATGGAGAAGATGGCACCATTCAAGGGTTATTAACCTTAATGCAGGTTCCTTTCGTGGGCAGTGGAGTGTTAGGATCAGCCGTGGGTATGGATAAAATTGCTATGAAAATGGCCTTTGCTCAAGCTGGACTGCCTCAAGTTAAATATCAGGCCGTTGAGCGATCGCAAATTTGGTCTAACCCCTGTATTTTTCCTAAACTCTGTGACGATATCGAAGCAGCGTTGGGCTATCCTTGCTTTGTTAAACCAGCTAATCTGGGGTCATCGGTGGGTATTGCTAAAGTGCGATCGCATTCCGAGTTAGAAGCAGCTTTAGATAGTGCAGCAAGTTACGATCGACGCATTGTTATCGAAGCAGGAGTTAACGCCAGAGAGTTAGAATGTGCTGTGTTAGGGAATGATAACCCCAAAGCTTCTGTGGTGGGAGAAATTACTTTTGATAGTGATTTTTATGACTACGAAACTAAGTATACAGAAGGTCGTTCTCAGGTACATATTCCTGCTAATTTACCAGAAAAAATTGTTGCTCAAATCCAAGAAATGGCCGTCCAAGCGTTTAAAACTGTTGACGCTGCTGGTTTAAGTAGAGTGGACTTTTTCTATGTACAAGAAACCGAAGCCATTTATATCAATGAAATCAATACTTTGCCAGGATTTACTAAATTTAGTATGTATCCTCAACTATGGCAAGCAACAGGTATCAGTTTTGAAGAATTAGTTGATCAATTACTACAATTAGCCTTAGAAAAATAATTAATATTGGTTCTAATCTTCCCACACTCCCCATACTCCCCATAATCCCCATAATCCCCATTTCATTAATTTTTCCAGCTTAACCGAGTAGTTATTAAGTTATGACTTCATTCACCCTGCCCAAGTTTTTAATAGCCATCCGACAACAACTCCTAAGCCACCAAAGCGAATAATTTGCCAAAATACTTCACCTAATAATCCCTGACGAATTCCCTGCCAGAATAGAGTATTGAGGTCTTGATCGCTTAATAAAGTAGTTTCTAGATCAATGATTAACTCTTGCAATTTTTCATTTATCTTCTCTACTTCTGCGGTATCTTCTGGAGAAACAGTGTTTAATCTTTCTTCTAAGTCTAATTTTTGCTTTTGTGACTGTTGAACCTGTTTATGACGTTCTTTGAGTTTGAGCAGCGATCGCTCCACTTCCATCAAAGTTGTTTCAAATTCTTCGTCAGGGTTTGGGGACTGATTCGATTCCATAGAAAGACAGTTATTCGGTAAACTTAAGGTAGAGCAGTGTTTAAATTGCTCTCTTATTATTTTAAACTTAACCATGTCTTCTATGTCTCAAGTTTCTCAAAGCGAGTCACTACAATCCGCTTCTTCCCTAGAATTAGCTCAAACTATAGCGCAACAGTTAAGTATTACCCCCAAAGATTGGCACCGTCTTAAAGGCGATCGCCAAGCACAAGCGAAACAACAACTGGCCACAGCTTTAGTATTTTTACTCAACAATGAACCTGATGAGGCTTTAGCCCACATTAATCAGGCCGCTGGATGGTTAGATCGTTCCGTTTCTCCCCTTCCTTGTCCTGGCCATGGACCCAAAAGTTAGTCGAGAATTCAAGTAGGGTGGGCAAGTTAGAAACTTATAGCAGTTCCCATACTTGTGATCTACTGAGTTTTCTAGTTTTAGGAGTTAGGAGTTCGGAGTTCGGAAGCGCGATATTAAGTGTACATATTGAGTCCAACAAACGCTATATCTGGACTACTTAATATGTAGAAAATTTTGCCCACCTTCCCAAACTGGTTTTTAATACTCCTTGATAAAACAGTCTTTCAGGGAGAATGTAAGCAGAAATGTTTAATATTGAAGCAAAATTTTGAAATATGTTCTGATAAAGGGTATGATCCAGATGGATTAACAACTTGTACAAACTAAGGTGAACAAATGAAAAAGCTCATTTCTTCTCCATTAAATTTTAGCCAGTGATTCTATCAAGTTCACTGGTTTCGTTTTTTCTTATAATATTTCTGCATAAGCTTTAATTAAATTAAAAAACCTCAATAAAGCTGTTCATTTCCAAAGGAATATCAGGATCAATATCAAACCATACTGTTGCGCCACAGTTTTTCTGGTGTTCTGGATCATAAATCAGGCGGCCAACCCCTGGAATTTTCACCTCATTACACAAGAAACTATGTCCCCCCATTTTCACGGTAATAACAGGGTGATCGGTCTTATTCATGTTATTCGACCTGATTATCGTCTGATTAACATGAATAAAGGTGTTGATTGTTTGTTTTTGTACTCGCCAGCGACCTTTTGGCCCTTTATTTTTACGGCTTATTTTCGGCATTCCATTAGAAGATACAGGGATTTGCCAGCGACCATTTTTTTTATAGGCTCCTTCAATACGACCGTCCATAGCTAGTTTTCGGACACGCTGAATGGATAAGTGAAGTCGACAAGCAGCTTTAGTTGTTCCAATATAAGTTATTGTCATTTTACTATTGCGCAACAGTTAAAATCATTATATAGCAGTTCCCATACTTGTGAGGTACACAGTTTTCTAGTTTTAGGAGTTCGGAGTTCGGAGTTCGGAGTTATATATGAGGTGTACCTCATGACTGTGGGAAATGCTATATATCACCACGAGTGACGAATAGATTGACACTCCACACCTTAAAAGTGCGTGGATTCTTAAGAGACAAAAATCATGATTAGGGTTAGCCAAAAACCCCCTAGACACTCGCTCAAAACTGAGTCTGTGCTTACTTTTAAGCAAAATATTGGCACTTCCGTTAATATCGCTAGAAACTAAATGTTTATCTTTTGTTCGATACAAACCCCGTTTAATTCTTTTGCCAGAAAACTTATGTTTACCGGGGTTATCGGCATTGTAAACTTAGAGGGAGTGGGAAGGCCCTAAATGCCGGACTAAACATGACCGTGACATTAACGCATCTCAAAATACTTTAGCCGCAAAGTAAACCTTAACAATCATGGGAACTAAAATGATAAATTTCTACAAAGAAATTAAAAGAATACTACTATTGAGTATTATGTCTTTGTTAACCATATCAATGGTTAATTGTTTTTCAAATTCGGCCTTAGCCGATAATTTATCCATTCAAGATCGTCGGGGATTTTGGCTAGAAGAGTCAATAATTGCGTGGAATAATGACAATGCTGCAACCTATGAACTCTTGTATGATCCTGATAGTAATCTAACCATTCCTAATCGTTCGGGGTCAGGAATTTCTCTAAACAGAGAGGGCAGATTATCGGGGAACAATTACCCAAAATTTCCTAATTTGGATAACTATTTAGCCTTGCGTATTCCTAACGATCAATTATCACAAGTCAAAGACATCCTCAAAAGTCAAATAGCCATCGCAGCTTATGATAATTCGGGAAACTTAATCGATAGTACAGGTCTACAAATCCAAGGGGTTCTCGATGACTTATACGCCTATTCTGGGGAACTTGGGGTCATTTATAACGATGGCATACCAGAATTGAAAGTATGGGCCCCCACAGCGCGATCAGTTATTCTCCATCGCTTTAATGATAGTAACTCGGCCACCACTTCCGAAGACACTGCCATGAACTTTGATGAGAATACCGGTGTTTGGAGTCTGACAGGCGATCGCAGTTGGGATAAACAATATTATCTTTACGAAATAGCAGTTTATACTCCCAATACTAACCGCATCGAAACCAATTTAGTCACCGATCCCTACTCCATTAGCTTGTCCCAAAACAGTCAACGTAGTCAAATTTTAGATATCTACAACGATCCTACCCTCAAACCGGATGGTTGGGATAGCTTTAGCAAACCTGCCTTTACCGTACCCGAAGATATGGCTATTTATGAAGTTCATGTCAGGGACTTTAGCAGAGACGATCAAACCGTAGTCCCCAAGGATCGGGGAAAATTTACCGCTTTCACCTACGATGGACGTAATGGCAACGCCCCTTTATCAAAAGGAATGGAACATATTATTAACCTTGGCCAATCAGGGTTAACCCATATTCATCTCCTACCGGCCTTTGATATTGGTTCGGTGAATGAAGATCCGAGTCAAGTTCAAGATCCTGACTATAAAGAACTCAACCAATATAGTGCCAACTCCGATCAACAACAAGGGAAGGTTGTCCAAACCCAGAACCAAGATAGCTTTAACTGGGGTTACGATCCCTATCATTATGGGGTTCCCGAAGGCAGTTACGCCACCAATGCTGATGATACCACTCGCATTATAGAATTCCGCAAAATGGTACAAACCCTCAACGAAAATGGGTTACGGGTGGTGATGGATGTGGTGTATAACCATACTTTTGCCAGTGGGTTAGATCAGACTTCTGTTTTTGATAAAGTGGTTCCTGGTTATTACTATCGCTACGATAATAATGGGAATTTACGCAATTCTAGCTGTTGTTCCGATACGGCCGCTGAATTTTCCATGATGGACAAATTAATGGAAGATACCCTAGTTACCTGGGCCAAAGCTTACAAAGTTGACGGGTTTCGCTTTGATTTAATGAACCTTCATCCCGTGGAAACCATGACTGCGATCAACGATCGCATTCATAAATTAACCCTAGATGATGATGGAATTAACGGTCAAGATATTTATTTATATGGGGAAGGTTGGGATTTTGGTTCGGCCAAAGAAAAAGGAATCCATTACGCTGCTCAATTTAACATGGCAGGAACTGGAATAGGAACCTTTAACGACAGAATTCGTGATTCTCTTCATGGTGGATATGACCAAGATCCCCTACAAATTCGTCATCAAGGGTTTATTAATGGTCTATCCTACGATTGGAATGGCTATGAATATAACAACCGTTATCAAGGAGATTTACGCTATTTCATGGACCGTTTAAGAATTACCTTAGCTGGTAGTTTACAGGATTACGAAATTATTGATCAAAATAATGATCGGGTCAAAGGACGAGATTTAAACGGAACCGGATACACAAAAGATCCTCAAGAAAGTATCAATTATGTCTCGAAACACGATAATGAAACCCTCTATGATTTGAATGTTTTTAAACTCCCCTTTGGAGAAAGAGGTGTTCCTTTCACCAGTATGGATGAAAGAGTGCGAGCGCAAAATATGGCCTTAGATGTAATTGGGTTTGCCCAAGGAATTCCCTTTTTCCAGATGGCCAGTGATATGTTACGCTCTAAGTCATTAGATCGGGATAGTTTTAATTCGGGAGACTGGTTCAACCGAGTGGATTTTAATTATCAAAACAATAATTTTGGCGTAGGTTTACCCATTGAACAAAATAATGGAATTCGTTGGAATATTATGAGACCATTGTTAGGCAATAATGATCTTCAACCTGGTTTTGATGATATTAACAAAAGTGTTCAACACCTAAAAGAAGTTCTCGCCATTCGCAAAAGTTCTCCTTTATTTCGCTTAGAAACTTCTGAGGAAATTAAAAATCGTGTTCACTTTCATAATATGGGTTCCAATCAAAAAGATGGACTGATTGCTTTATCTATTGTGGATAATACGGGTGAAGATTTAGATCCCAATTACGAGTATATTGTTGTCTTATTTAATGCCAACAAAATGACTCAAAATATTACCATTTCTGAGACTCAAGGAATGGACTTATCTTTACATTCTGTACAACTTAATTCTGAAGATAATGTGGTTAAAAATGCTAATTTTAACGGCAATAATGGGGAGTTTAGTATTCCGGCAAGAACCACAGCCGTTTTTGTTAGTGTAAATTAACTAATATCAACTTTGAATTTTGGTTAAATCAGAGATGCCAAAATAACAAAGAAGTCCACCCAAACAAGCCAGGAGCATCCCATTTTTACAAAAAACTTATCTTGGAGTTTGACCAAACATTGAACATTGAACATTGAACATTGAACATCTTTCATTTTGGTTTCAAGCCTCTCCCTTCAGGGAGAAAGAAGTTTGGGAGAGGTTTCAAGCCTACTTCCAAACGAATGATAAATGATAAATGAAATGACTTTTACAACCAATTTCCCACTAAAGTATAAGCTGACCAATAAAAAGGATGTCGATACCAACGATTTTTTAACATTGTTAATTGTGCTTTTCTTAACGCTTCAGCTTTGGAAAATTTATTAGTGGATAATTGTTTATAAAATTGTCCCATAATCACCGCAGCAGCTTGATCATTAACAGACCATAATGTGGCTAAGGTACTCCTGGCCCCGGCACGGACAGCAAACCCTGCTAACCCCAAGGCAGCCCTAGTATCTCCTGATGCTGTTTCGCAAGCACTTAAGATTAATAGTTCAATGGGGTTGCTTCCTCTCGGGTCATTTTCTTTGAGTAATTTTTCTAATTCTAAGACATTAATATAACTATCCCACGCAACGATAAATGTTTGTTCAAAGTCAGAACTAAATTGACCATGAGTAGCAAAATGAACAATGGGAAAGGAGTTATTTTTAAAGACACTTTTTAAATTATCTAGGGTAAATTCTTCATTAAGTAAAGCAATATTAGGTACTTTTTTCTGAATGGATTTTAATTCCTGTTCTACATAAAATAAAGGAACAAAATCATCTTGTTCAAAGGCTTCTGTTAGTCCCCCAAATAGTGTCTTTAATCCTCGATTTTGTAGGGGCTTTGGGGATAATAAAGTTAGTCCAGGACTCACTGCAACTTGATAGTTTTCAATCAGATATTTTTTACCATCGTATAAAGCACCAATTGGAGCATTTCTAAAGACTCCATCGGGAACAAATACTAAGGTCTCAATTTGCAATTTTTGTAGAGTTTCTTGGAAAGGTTTAATTAACCATTCAAAGAGAATTTTTCCCTCGTTAAAAAATTCTCTTTGACTTCGTATGACAATATTATAGCGAAATTGTTTAACTTGTTTTTCTAATTCTTGTTGATTAATTTTAGTGATATGAATTGCTAACGATTGATCGGGTAAACTGACTAAAACAGCCAAGCGATCGCTTAAAATAATTGGATAAATAATAGCAGCCTTAGGATCGATTTCTGAGACATCTATTTCTTTATTTTCTACACAAATATCATTAAAAAAGTTGTTGATTTGTGCTACTTGTAAGGCTTCGATTTGTTGGCGAGCTTGTTCTAAGTTTTTTTCTTCAACAATTTGTTGATTATTTCTAGGTAATAATATATTTAGTAATTCTCGATAAACTGGCTCAACTTTTTCCTGAAAAGAAAATTGATTATTTCTATTATTAGTTAAATCAACTGTGAGAGTTTGCAAATTTCTTACCGCCTCTAAATAAGCTGCGATCGCTTCTTCTTTCAAATTTAAGCGATACAAAATCCTTCCTAGTTGCCACTGCAACATATAGGTAGTATTAGGAATTTGTTTTGACTGAGCTTTTATTAATGCTTGTTCAGTAAACTCTTTAGCTTTTTTATTTAATAAATTACTGCTGAAATTGATTTGATAACTATCAGAAAAAAAATAATTATTGCTACACTTATATACATCAGCAATTGAACTGTTATTATTTTGACAAGTTTGATTGATAGCTAATTTTTCATAGAGTTTACCTAGATCACCAACAGCATAAATAAGTCCTTTTTCATAGTTAAGCATTTCAGCATTTTTTTGAGCATTATTTAATAACTTTTCAATATTTTTCCAGGAAGGCAACAAATCATAAATATTAGCTAGATTACTCCATTTTAGTAAAAGATTAGCTAAAAAAATTTGACTATCAACTTTAGTTTGATTCAAAGGTAATTGTAATAAAATCTTCTCTATATCAGTGAATAATTGTTGAGATTCAGTCCAGGATTTTTCTGTGATAAATAAATTGAGTTGAGTTAATTGACCTTTTAACCTACCCTCAAGATTAGGCGCAGTAATAATAGCCTGCTGATAACTATCTTTTGCGCCTTCAATGTTATTTTGTAACTCTAAAACTTGTCCTATATTTAAGAAAATAGATGATTTTTTTTTCTGAGAAGAAACTTGAGCTAAAATGTTATCTAGTATTACTTGAGAACTTTCCAAACTACCCTTTTTACGTAAAATTTGCGCTAAACTCAACCATCCTGCTTGTTGTAAAGAAGTTAAATTATTTGACAAATAATAGGTTATATCATCAACAGTTAAATCATCACATTCTAATCTGTTATTAATTAAATTATCCGCTAATTTTTTACAAGCTTGTGTATATAATCCTAAAGCTTGTAAAGCCCTAGCTTGATTAATATTAGTGCGTAAAATACCAGAATTATGCTTAACCTTTTCATAACTAGCTGTAGCCTGTTCCCAACTCGAAAGAGCAGCCAAAGGGTTGCCCTTACCTAAAAATAAAGTACCTTGAATATTAAAAGCTTCAGCCAAAATAGGAGTAATTTTATTGTCCTGTGGTTGAGACTGTAATAACTCCAAACTTTTATTAATAGAACTATCTGCTTGTTGCCACTTTCCCAAATAACTATAAGCTAAAGCCAGATAACTTAAAACTCGACCCTGACCAAGAATATAACCTTGTTTTTCATAATCTTCAATAATGGTTAACCAAGTATCAATAGCGCGGTCGACTTCTCCTTGTTGATACCATTCCCTTCCCTGTTGTTCCTGCTGTAGCAAAACGGGAGAAACAGCCATAACTTTATTCCAAGAAATATTAGACCAAGAAAAAGTTAAAATAAAGCTCAACAATAATAACAACAAAAAACGAAATAATGAACCAATAATCAACAGCATTTTAACCGTGCCACTCCTCTTCCCCTCTAAAATAGCACGCCTTAAAATCTAGAGATTTTCTATAAAATTTTCAGATCCTCAACAGCAGCAAGTTAGTTTAAGATTAAGAGAGGGTAAATATATATTTTTTAGTCCGTCCTCTGCGCTCAAAACCACTCTCTACCCGAAATAATTGTCAAAGATTGAAACAAAAACAATGAAACATACCCTTTCTGTCCTAGTTGAAGATGAAGCAGGTGTTTTAACCCGTATTGCCGGTTTATTTGCCCGTCGTGGGTTTAATATTGAGAGTCTAGCCGTCGGACCGGCCGAACAAACAGGAGTCTCCCGCATTACCATGGTGGTACCTGGAGACGATAGCTCCATTGAACAGTTAACCAAACAACTCTACAAATTGATTAACGTTCTCAAGGTTAACGATATAACCCAAACCCCTTGCGTAGAAAGGGAATTGATGTTACTAAAAGTCAATGTGAGTGCGGCTAACCGTGCCGAAGTGATAGAAGTCGCTCAGGTTTTCCGTGCCAGAATTGTCGATATTTCCGATGATACCGTTACCATAGAAGTTGTGGGTGATCCTGGGAAAATGGTGGCCATTGTGCAAATGTTAAACAAGTTTGGCATTAAAGAAGTTGCCCGCACAGGAAAAATTGCCCTAACCCGTGAATCTGGGGTTAATACAGAATATCTCAAGTCCCTAAAAGAGAAAGTCAGCTAATAATTTATCAGAGAAGAGGTTAACTCATCCTGATGAACTATAATCAATAGGAGTGTTTAAAAGATTAGCCATTATGACAGACATTAAGCAAGAAATTCAAAAAGAAACAGAAAACGCTAGAACCGTTTGTAGCACCGAAGGATCAAGCTCCGGAGACTGTGCTGCTGCTTGGGATGCAGTAGAGGAACTTCAAGCAGAAGCTTCTCACCAACGGGAAAAAGAAGTCCCCAAAACCGGTTTTGAAAAATATTGTGATGAGAATCCTGATGCTGTTGAATGTCGAGTTTACGACGATTAGGGAAAATGAGGCTTTTAGTAGCCCATTATCCCTTAAAGTCCTCTAAAATTCCTAGCAGTGGAGATTAACCATAATTTTCACTGCTTTTTTACCAAAAAACTTGTTAAATATTTGATAATCCCTTAGTTTATTATGTCAGTTTTGGCGGCGATCGCAGTTTTAGTCATATTAATTTTTGTGCATGAGTTGGGCCATTTTTCAGCAGCTAGGTTACAGGGAATCCATGTAACTCGTTTTTCCATCGGTTTTGGCCCTGTTTTGGCTCGATACGAAGGCAAGGAAACCGAATACACCCTTTGCGCTATCCCGTTAGGAGGATTTGTCGCTTTTCCTGATGACGATCCCGAAAGCGATATTGCCCCTGATGACCCCGATTTACTGCGAAATCGACCCATTTTTGATCGGGCGATCGTTATCAGTGCTGGAGTCATTGCTAATCTTATTTTCGCTTATTTCCTGTTAGTTGGACAAACTGCTACTGTTGGTATCCAAGATTTACAACCCGGTTTAATGATCCCTCAAGTGGATGAAAATTCCGCAGCTATGGTGGCAGGAATGGAATCAGGGGACATAGTAGTCTCAGTAGATAATCAATCTTTAGGCAACTTTCCTGAAGCGACGACAGTTTTTATTGATAAGGTTAAAAACGCTGCTGAGCAACCTTTAAAGTTACAAGTTGAGCGGGAAGAACAGATTTTAAACTTAACTGTAATTCCCCAAAGTAATGAACAAGGAGAAGGAAAAATTGGGGTTGGATTATTACCCAATGTTCAATTAAACCGCGCTCAAAATTTACTCCAAGCTTTCAGTTACGGAGCAGAAGCTTACCAAAATGTAACCGTATTAACTCTACAAGGATTTTGGCAATTAGTTAGTAATTTTCAAGAAAATGCTCAACAAGTTGCAGGCCCTGTTAAAATCGTTGAGTATGGTGCTAGTATTGCTCAAAATAATTTGGGTAATTTGTTTCAGTTTGGTGCTTTGATTAGTATAAATTTAGCTGTTATTAATACTCTCCCTTTACCAGCTTTAGATGGAGGACAATTAGTCTTTCTGTTAATCGAAGGATTATTCGGTAAACCTTTACCCTTAAAACTTCAAGAAGGAATCATGCAAACTGGCTTAGTTTTGTTACTTAGTTTGGGAATCTTCATTATCATTCGTGACACAGTTAATTTAGCAATTGTTCAAGAGTTAATTCAACAAATTGGACTGTAAATAATGATAATGGACAATGGACAATGGATAATTAATTAGTAAAGACGGGTTAAGGGTTTGGAAAAGAGAAAGAGATTAAAACAAGAACTACTGGAAAAAATTGGCGAGCTAAAAACATCTACAGATGTTAAATTTGGCTCTCCAATTACTGATGTGAACTTAGAAGCTACAACCGTTCAAGAAATTGAGAGGTTAACCGGAAAACTAGAAGCCCAAAACCCTAATTTATTTCCCTTACGTTATGCGGTTGAGCTTCTAGATGGAGTTTGGCACTTGCAATATTCAACCTCTAGGGAAATTCGTTCCTTAAGCAAGTTAAAATATGGCTTAAAAGTTGGAGGAGTTTATCAAGTTATCGATCTGAAAACTCAATCCTTTTTTAATCAAGCTTTTGTTAAACATCGTTTAGGATTAATATCAGGATATGTTCTCATAACCGCAACTTTTGAAGTAGCCAAACAAAATAACGCCCCACTCCCCGACAAACGATTGAATATCGACTTCAAAAAACGTTATTTAGCCATCGATAAAATTAGTGGTGTTACAACCCCTAAGTTAAATCCTCTTAAAATTGTACCAGCCCAAAATCCTAAAGGAAGAGTCCCAGTTTTTGATATTACCTATCTAGATGAAACCTTACGCATTGGTAGAGGAGGAGATGGAGGAGTCTATATCCTATCCAAATCAGATAATACAAATTTACCTGCTGTTGTCAGTGATCAGTTAGCAGTTACCAATGAATAATCAATAATTGTCATTCCTAGGTAACGAGGAATCTCTTGAACAATGGATAATGGACAATGAAAAAAATTAATTCTAAATTTGCGCATTCCTAAACTTTCATTCCGAGATGAGCAGGAGTCTCCCTAAAATTAATTTTTCTTTAATATTAAGTTTTGTTAAGTTACAATAAGAAATAAGAAGTGCGGACAGTAAGTCCGTAATACCTTAATGAAATTAATAAACCAGTTATGATAAAAAAAGTTATTGCACCAATCCTTGTACTTGCCTTTGCTATTACAAATTTAACCATTTTGGGTTTAAATTTAAAAAACTTAGCCCAATCTCGTATTGAAGATCAAGATTACTTCGTTAAGGTGGATCGTCAAGCTAATATAGCCATTGTTGAACCCAACTATGGTTACTTCTTCCATCCCGATCCAGACATCACAGGAGATCCTACAGGAGAAGTTTTATATGAAGCTTTGAGCAACATTGAGCAAGAATATGGGGTTAAAGAAACTAAAATGATTAGTTTTGAAAGAAAAGGCTATATCGTACCTAATTTATACGTTATTCTCAAGTCTAATCAACCTCAAGAAACCATCGCCAATAGTCAGTCTCTTGATCAATTGTCCATGTAAATATTCTTCCATAGCACTACGCATTATGGTTAGGAAGTTAAAGAGATTCCTCGTACCTTGGAATGACAGCTAAGGATATAAAAAATGTGCTAACTATAATAGCAAGCGATCGCCAAAAGTAAATTTTCGGCGATCGCTTTTTTAGGGTCTGTCTGCAAACTATTAGAATATTAAAAATAAACTATTTTCCCCCTCTGCTTCCTCTACCTCCCTCTACTAAGATTTTTGAACTTTGCAGACACATTCTAGGCATCAATAACGACTTTTCCTTCAGGATGAGCGATACAAGCTAAAATATAGCCATCTTCTGCATCACTCTGATCTAAACCATCGGGTTCACCTTCATAACGAATATTGCCTTCTAGTTTCTTAACTTTACAACTCCCACATCCTCCACTACGACAACTAGAGTCAACCTCGATCATTTCTTCCTCAGCTAAGTCTAATAAGGACATTTCTTCATTACAAAGAACCTCCTTTCCTGACTGTGCAAAAACCACTGGATAAGACGTATTATTACTCGAAACCTGAGCAGGTTTTGGTGTAGTATTATGACTATTGTTGGTGATATTGTTCTGGGGTGCGACAAAAGATGAATTATCATTTTTCTTTTGAGAAGATGGAGAACGTTTTTTCTTAGAACTTCCAAAACTTTCTTGATAATAGTTTTCCATCGGGAAACCTAATCCTTCTACTAAGTTTTTGACCCCTTTCATGAAACCATCAGGACCACAAACATAGATAACTCTTTCTTTATAATCAGGACAAATAGCCGGTAATAAAACCTCATTTAACCGTCCTTGAAAACCCCACCAAGGGTCTCCTTTTGTCTGACGAGTAATGGTTAAACCCAGATGAAAATTAGTATGATTTGCTGCCATCGCTTCGAGTTCTTTTCGATAGATAATATCTCTCGGACTTCTAGCACTATGGACAAAAGTAATATCTCTCTCTGCTACTGTATCTAAGGCCCAACGGGACATAGACATCATTGGTGTTATTCCACTTCCTGCCGAAATAAATAACAATTTAGTTGCATTATGATCAACACAGGTAAACTTTCCTGATGGCCCTGTAAGGGTTATTTCATCACCTACTTGAAGATTATCATGTAACCAATTAGAAACTAACCCAGGAGGTGCCTCTGGAACGTCTGCCGGGGGTGGTACTCGCTTAACGGTAATTTCTAAGGTATGGGGACGAGAAGGAGTAGAAGAAATTGAATAAGATCTCTTTACTATCTTATCATTAATATTTAGATTTAGGGTAACAAATTGACCTGGTTTATAATTAAATAGGGTGGGGGAAGTGCCGATGAAACGAAAGGTTTTAACATCCTGGGTGTCTTCAATGATATTAAGACAGCGAACGGTTATTTTTCCCTTATTCCACCAGTTGATTCCTTCTAGCTTGGGAGGTTTATATTCACCGATAGTCTGGGTATTTTTTTGAGGGTTTGGGGAAGTTTTATTTTCTTTTTTTGCTCTGGGTGAAGGAGGAGAAATAATGGTGCCATTAGCTCCATTTACACTAGAAGAAGCTGATTCTAGTTGATAGTTATTCAGTGTTGTTTTTGGGTCAATAATAATTGGATTTGATGGCTCTAATCTTTCGGTTTTTTTCTCAGTCGAATGGCGTTTTTTTCTAGTTAATGCTTTAATATTTTGCAAACTTCTTTTGTTGGATGACTTATTATTCTTTCTATTTTTACTTTTTCTAGATTTCATTTTTTTCTTAATCGGTAATCCATCGACAATTAAAACAAATTCACCGATACGAATAATATCATCTGTTTCTAAGGGATAGGTTTTGTTTTTTTTGACTGTTTCATCATTATATTGAGTAAGGTTTTTTTCTGTTAAATCTTGAAAGTAATACTTACCTTTATCGGTAAATAATTTGCCATGAATTTCCTGAACTTTAACACTAGGAAGCATTAACCCACAACTGGGAGAATTACCAATTAAACAACCCTCATCTTTCAGACGATGATCGCTTAATTCTAGTTCTTGATGTTCTAGGGGATGTTGCGGATTAAATAACTTAATTTTTAGCATGGCATTAACTAAAATCAAAAAGGAGGTAGAGGCTGAATCCTTCTGATTTTAGAATTCCCAAAAAATTGCTAAACTCAACATACTTAAGATATCTTTAGATTAATTCAGGAAAATTAGTGCAAATTATGCTCTTTCGTCAACTGTTTGATGAAGAATCATCTACTTATACTTATCTAATCGCTGATCGCAGTCTCAAACAAGCTTTATTGGTTGATCCTGTCTTAGAACAAGTTGAACGGGATCACCAACTGCTAGATGAGCTAGAATTAACCTTGAAATACTGTTTAGAAACCCATATCCACGCCGATCATATTACAGGAACAGGAAAATTACGCGCAATGACAGGATGTTTAGGAATTGTACCTGAAAATGCTCCAGTTAACTGTGCTGATGGTTTTCTTAAGCATAGAGAAATCTTACAGTTGGGGGATGTTATCATAGAAGCGATCGCTACCCCTGGCCACACCGATAGCCATGCTGCTTATTTAGTGAATCAGAAGGCTGTTTTAACGGGAGATGCGTTATTTATTAGAGGGTGTGGACGGACAGACTTTCAAAGCGGTGATCCAGGAACATTGTACGACTCAGTGACACAACAACTATTTACTTTACCTGATGAAACCTTAGTCTATCCTGGTCATGACTATAAGGGTAACAGCGTTTCTAGCATTGGGGAAGAAAAACAATATAATCCTCGTTTTGTTGGACGCGATCGCCTTCAGTTTATCACTTTTATGAATAATCTGAATTTACCTGATCCAAAAAAGATGAGCGAAGCAGTTCCTGCTAATCAAAAATGTGGCAATATTTAAACAGTTATGAGTGATCAGTGATCAGTGATCAGTTATCGGTTATATACAAAAATGAGTAAGAAAGTTTTTAAGTTAATTTTTGTCTTGGGGTTGATGTTTTTATTATTCATACAACCTGCTTCTGCTGTCATTAGAGAAAGTAAAATCCCTCCTGACATTCTCCTTTATAAATCAATACAAACATGGCGAGATCAATCTAAAAATCCTTGGCAATTAATTTTTTATAAAGAAATAAGAGGGGATAATCAACCAACAATAAATCTTCGTTTAGTGGGATTTCCTGACTTGTTTGAATTTAAACATCCTCAACCTTTAATAATAAAACTTAATGACAATTTTACTGTTAAAGTTCCTGATATTTTTGCCAGTGACAAAGAAGCATTTTCGCCAAACACGGGACAATATGATTTTAAACCTATTTTAGAAAGCTTAGAAACTAATAGTTTTTGGTTGTTAGAATTACCTTTAAAAGATGGTGAATCTAGTACAATCAAAGTTCCTTATTTTATTTTAGAAGAATGGAAAGAAATCATCTTAATGGATAATGAACAATGAACAATGTGATTATTATTTAGATTAATTCTATTAGTATAATGATATTAGCAAGAAGAAAATTACTCAAACAAATCGAAAGCTTTAGTATAGGGTATATAACCCTACTTTTAGCAGGAACAAAGCAAATATCTGATTTAACACCACAACAAATAGAAGGGCCTTTTTATCCCATAAATTTTCCCATAGATGATGATAATGATTTAACCTGGATAGCTGACAAGAAAAACCAAGCATTAGGAGAAAAAATTATTATTATGGGTAAAGTTTTAACTAGGGAATATCAACCCATTACCTCGGCAAAAGTAGAAATTTGGCAAGCTTGTTCTTCAGGACGTTATAATCACGAATATGATCCTAATAATGCGCCAATTGATCCTAACTTTCAAGGTTGGGGTTGGACAAATACCAGTGGAGACGGTTCCTATGTTTTTAAGACTGTTAAACCGGGGGGATACTCAGTTACCAGGTCTTGGAAAAGACCTCCTCATATTCATTTTAAAGTAACACTTCCTAGTCAGCAAGAATTGATAACTCAATTGTATTTCTCAGAAGAAAAAACTTTAAATGAAAGAGATAAAATCTTACAAAGAATTCCTCAAAATCAACAGCCTTTGGTGATAACAAAATTAATGATAAGTGAAAAATTTAAGATGAGAATCGGTCAATTCAATATTATAATCTAGTAACAATTAATTGAGATCAAGAAACTGTTAATAAAGGACTTGATTTAACCTTTTCTAAATTTAGAGTAAGATTATCATCTTGACGATAAGCTTCCCATTTTCCTTGGTTAAAAACACCTTCTTGCCATTGTCCTTTAATCAATTTTTCATCAGAAGAAACCGTCCCAACATAATCAATACAATGACGAGAACCACTAAGATAACATTTACGGAAAGTAACCGTACGGCCACTAATATTTCCCGTAACATTAGCTTCTCCGAGAGAACTATCATCTAAGATGTTACCACTAAGAGTATTTTTCCCCTGCACTAAAGTCATTTCAAAACGAGTAGGACAATCATATTGCCAATAGGTTCCAAGCCATACCCCATTAATATCAGCCATAACTTACTAACTTAGATTATATTTGTTTTTTCAATTATAAATCCAATCTTGATCCCAAGGAGATCCTCCAATTTCTAAACCACCTAAACAACTGTTAGCTTTTAATAGTATTTTTCCCTCATTATTAGCCAATTCTAGGGTTAAGTTTCCTTGAACAGTATCCCGACAAAGAAACTGTAAACCATCAGCCGTAGGAACCCTAACATAAGTCCCCAATGCCTTAGTTTTTCCCTCTACTTTAACCACAAAATCGGCATTTTTTCCCTGCATAATCCAACTTCCCCAAGGTTTAATCTGCCAAGATAAATGACTATTTTCTCTAGTAAATTGATAAAACTTTCCTTGATAATGTAACCCAATAATTCCCACAGACTCCTGCCAATTTAAAACTTGTCTTATGCCACCAGCAGCCGTTAAAGCTAAATCAGATTCTTGTTCAAAACTATTACAATTGATCCAAAACCATTTACTCGGAAAAGAATGCCCCCAGTTCTTTTCACTATATGCCGGAACATCACTAAACTCATACTTTTTTCCATTCCAATCAATATAACCAGTTGCCAATCCATGCGCCATTAAAACTTGCCATCCTGGGTCAAAAATAGGTAAAAAAGATAACCATCCTGCCGTTGCTTCTTGAGGATAAAAACGATTTCCCCAACCATCAATCGGTTTTATTTCATAACACCAACGACAATAATTTTTAGTAACAGGATCTTCAAGATAACCTTGATTTAAAGTAGCAGTTGCTTGATAACCTTGATCAACAGTTTCTGCAAAAATATTTGGTTGAATAATTTGCGGTTTTAAAGTCAAATGCCTTTGTTTCCAATGACATAAAGCCAATTCTTTATCACTAGCCCAAAATGTTTTAACATTAGGAAAAATTCGATATAAATAATCTTCATTTTGCCCTAAAACTTGTGCTGCACCTCCACTATGAGGTTTTCCAGCGATGGGATCATCAATAGAATACATAAAAGCAAAACTTTGCCCCCATTGAGGCAAAGTAACTCGATAATACCAACCTTCAAAAAAACGCCTTGAACTACCATCCCAATGATAGCCAGAATGAGGCGTTTCCCAGGATTTTTCAGTGTTTGATATATTTCCGAAACAATGTTTTTTCAATTTCAAACTTTTAATTCTAAATGATTAAGATTCTTGCCTTAAAAGCAAGAAATTAAGTCAATAACTTTCCCAGAAAAACCTTCGAGATAGTATCCACTTAACCCATCCAAGTTTAGGCAGTTTAATGGTATTATTGTATCAGTAATAATAACTGTCAACAATCTAATTAACCCGATGATTATTATCAAAATGAATTCTGGTTCCAGCCCATTGTAACTTTTCTCGTAGGGTTTGATAGAAAGAATAATTTTCTCGTAAAACAATAAACCTAGCCATACGATCCGCCATTTTGACCGATATCCATTGACCTGGCCAAATAGAAGTAGCTAAAGAACTATCAGTCCATAACTTAGTATTTAACTCATAATCTCCCAAGGACCAAATATTAACAATAGACCCCGGAGGAATAACAATAGGACGACTCGAGAGACTTAAAGGACAAATAGGCGTAACAGCGATCGCATCCATTCCTGGGTGAATAATTGGCCCATTAGCTGAGGCAGTGTAACAAGTCGAACCGGTAGGAGTAGCAACCAATAAGCCATCTCCCTGATATTGATCCACAATTTCTCCATCCACTTCTAGTTCTAAAATAGCGGTGGGCATTCGGTCAATACTGGCCGGTTTGATACACATTTCATTGAGACAGTAGTAGCGATCGCTAGTCGTTTCAGGAGAACAGCGATCGCCTTCACATACCCGCGCCTCTAACATCATCCTTTGTGACATAGCGTAACGATCGCTTTGCAAACGATGCCATACTTGTGCAGTATCCTTAAATAATTCAAACGGTTCGGTTAAAAAGCCGAGATGTCCCCCCACATTCACCGCTAAAATTGGAATACCTTCGGGAGCCAGTTGTCTTGCAGAAGCTAAAATAGTGCCATCTCCCCCTAAAACGATGGCTAAATCGATTTTTTCTGAAGCAGAGGAAAGAAATACAGGATAAGGATTATCTTTGTAACCACTTGGCCCCATTAATACTTTACAGTCAAGGGCTTCTAGTTCTTTCGCGCAGCGTTGCGCCCATTTTTGACTGTCTGGGTCTCCTGCTTTATAGGCGATGATAACTTGTTTGAGTTCCACTTTGATCTACTAGATAGGGATCTTCTTTTCATTTTGCACCCTAATGCTCTAGCATTGGAGAAACTTTAGCTACATTTTACCAGGGCTGGTTAGTGAGCAGTTACCAGTTATCGGTTACTTTTGATACATTGCATATTTTTGAGTTTTGATTATCTTAATAAGAAGGGCTAATTAGCCTAGTCCTGATTTGGATTGACTTACTAGATAACTATAACTTATGAACCCTTTACGATTTGTGAATTATGTTTGGCCTGCTTTTATCAGTATGGTGATTTTAAGTGCGATCGTGGCTTCTTTGCCCGATGTACTAGCCAATGAACCCTCAGTGACGAAAGTGGAAAACGTTGAACCCCTAGAAACCCCTACAGGAAACTGGCAAGATTTACAGGGACTAGAAAGCCAAGATGATCAACAATGGTCTTGGGATATTGAAGAAAGTGACGGCATCATTTCTGAAAATCTTGAGTATGAAATCTCCCCCGACCTTTCTAATGACTCTCCTGTTGTTGATGTTGAAAAAGAAGACCAAGACTGGGAAAATAGTAATCGAGGTGATCCTAAACAAAGTGGGGGTTTAATCCCTGTTGCTGAATTTTAGTCATGTTTTAACCCTTGTTAATCATTAACTACTATACTTGAGCTTAAGATCCTGAGCCTCTTTTAAAATTCTTTTTGACTTACTTTTTCACACATTTCCACTAATAATTATGTATAAAAAAATCCTCTCATTCATGCTTTTTTCAGCAGCCATTGTAGCAAGTAACTTACCTGTCATAGCACAAAATAACATCCTAAAATCTTATCGCTGGAAAAATCGACTTTTATTAGTATTTGTTCCCCAAGTTCAAGACCAACGCTTAACAACCATAAAACAAACATTACAAGCAGTAGAATGCGAGTTTGAAGATCGAGACTTGTTATTAGGTGTGTTGACACGGAATGCACCCAGTCGCATTGGAAATGATCTTATTTCCTCCTACGATGAAGCAGAATTGAGACAAAAATATGACATTAAATCTAATCAGTTTGCTGTTATTTTAATTGGTAAAGATGGAAAACCCAAAAATCAGTTATCTGACGTACCACAAATAGAGAAAATTTTTGCACAAATTGATACTATGCCTATGCGTCAACAAGAAATGTCTGAAACTTCTAATCAGTGTAATTAGTCCAGCTCTAATTTCTTTACTGATATGATTACCTATTGACAAAATGAGTCCTAATTATCTACAATAATAGATTGTGTGAACTCTAGCTACTTTTTAGAATTTTGGCTAACGTAATTGTAATCGGCGCTCAATGGGGTGACGAAGGAAAAGGGAAAATCACGGACTTATTGAGTCGTTCGGCGGATGTAGTGGTACGCCCCCAAGGAGGGGTAAATGCAGGCCATACAATCGTTGTACAGGGACAAACCTTTAAGCTACACCTGATCCCCTCAGGCATTTTATATCCCGAAACAGAATGTATTATTGGTTCGGGGACGGTAATTGATCCGAAAGTGTTACTGGAAGAATTACAACAACTTAAAAACCTGAATGTGGCAACGGATAACCTGTTTATTTCCCAAACAGCCCATGTTACCATGCCCTATCATCGTCTCTTGGATCAAGCATCAGAACAAAGACGAGGGGAAAAGAAAATTGGCACAACTGGCCGGGGTATTGGCCCAACCTACGCCGATAAATCAGAAAGGACAGGTATTCGTGTGGTTGATTTGATTAACCCCGATGAACTCAAAGAGAAATTAGAATGGACAATTAATTATAAAAACGTTATTTTAGAAAAGCTTTATAATCTCGATCCCCTAGATCCACAAGTTGTTATTGAAGAATATATTGATTATGCAGAACAACTAAAACCTTATGTGGTAGATAGTTCCCTGAAAATTTATGAAGCTATTCAACAAAAAAAGAACATTTTGTTTGAAGGGGCCCAAGGAACTTTATTAGACCTGGATCACGGGACTTATCCCTATGTTACCTCTTCCAATCCTATTGCAGGAGGAGCTTGTGTGGGATCAGGAATTGGCCCAACGGTGGTAGATAGAGTGATTGGTGTAGCTAAAGCCTACACTACTCGGGTGGGAGAAGGACCCTTTCCCACGGAATTACACGGGGAAATAGGGGAACAATTATGCGATCGCGGGGCAGAATTTGGTACAACTACCGGCCGTCGTCGTCGCTGTGGTTGGTTTGATGGGGTGATTGGTCGCTATGCAGTACGAGTCAACGGGTTAGACTGTTTAGCTATCACTAAATTGGATGTCCTCGATGAGTTGGCAGAGATTAAAGTCTGTGTCGCTTACGATTTAGACGGTAAACGTTGTGATCATTTCCCTAGCAACGCCAGTGAATTTGCCCGTTGTACCCCCATCTACGAAACCTTACCGGGATGGCAACAATCTACGGAAAACTGTCGTAAATTAGAAGATTTACCCAAGGAGGCCCTAGATTATCTCAAATTCTTAGCGGAATTGATGGACGTACCCATTGCGATCGTTTCCTTGGGGGCGAGTCGGGATCAAACTATTATCGTTGAAGATCCTATTCATGGGCCAAAACGCGCCCTGCTTACGAGCAATCAATAAAGTTAATTAACACAAAAAAAGTGAGTAGTTCTTATGTCTTTATCTATTGAATGTCAAAAACGTCCCGAAAATGCTAAAGGTAATGCCTTACGTCGTGAAGGCTTAATTCCTGCTACCTTATACGGTCATAAGGGTACAGAATCTATGCAATTAGTTGTCAATCAAAAGGAAGCAGCTTTAATGCTTAGAGGAGTAACGGTTGATGAAACAGTGATCGATGTTAATATTCCTGATTTATCTTGGAACGGTCAAGCAGTTATCAAGGAAATACAGGCGCATCCTTGGAAACGGAATCTTATTCATCTTAGCTTCTGTTCCGTTAAACCTGATGCTTAATCATTAATAATTATAGGATTAGAGGTTAACTGCGGTTAACCTCTTTTTTTGTTGATGGATAATCTTATTTGTGACTTAATTTCAAGTGTTTAGTGATTTAACTCACATTGTTTAAAGAAAAAGTCTGTTTTCCTAGATAAAGAAATATCTCTGTTAACTCATCCTACTAACGTATGTCAGCTAAATTCTCTCAAGAAATGATTGCCGAATGTCAAAAGAGTAGCGGATGGATTTATCTAATACAGGCAGAAGGAACAGAAAAATATAAAATCGGGCGATCGCAAAATCCTCATCAACGACTTCAATACCTACAAACGAGTTCTCCAATTCTCCTAAAATTAGTGTTTACTCAATGGACAATAAACTGTTTTGCTTTGGAGAAGGCGTTACATGAAATATATAAAGAAAAACGACTACATGGAGAGTGGTTTCATCTTTCAGAACATATTCGATACTTCATTACTACAGAGATAAAAACTATGCTTTACTTTCATGAAGACGTTAGTTTTTTCCCAGGCGAATTAATAAACGAATTTTATACAACAAAACTGGCTGAAAAATGGGAAGATTCTCACATCATACTAAACGAAGAGAGTAATCATCCACAATTTAGCTGGATTCGTTTTCTTTACGAAGAGGTAATGGAGTGTTTCTGCTTGTTATTTACGGAGTATTTGTTTGGATCAAATATACAATTAGTAGAAACCTATGCGTTACAATTTAATTTTCTAGCTTCTTATGCAGTTCACGAACTTGCAACAGATATTATTGCTGATAAGCTTAATTCAAATAAATTACCAGATATTGACTTTAGAAGAACAAGTATGGATATTATTGATAAGCATTGGTCTAGGAAACTTCTTGAGGAAACATATTCTAAGATATACAAAATATATATAACTGGTACAAATTTTTAAGAAATATTATTTCCATCAAATTAGATTACAAAAAGTAATAAAATTTTGTTAATTAATTTAATTAGACCCAAAACGCAAAAGCCGCTAAACCCATAAATACCATAGGCACTACCCATTTTAAAATATCATCTAAATATAAGGCTAAATCACGATAGCCCCCGGCAACTAAGTTAATACTGGTAACAGATTCTACTAAAGCAATAAATACTAATAACATTGACCCCACAATCACTTTATCTTCTGCGGTGAGATAATTCATTTTAGGCAGTTCTTGTCGTAAAATAAACTGATAAGTAATTAAACTGACCATTGTGGCAGTAGCTAGGGTAATTTGTGGAATAATTTGTGTGGGTTCTAACCAAAAAACTAAGTCCGACATAAATACAATTAAAGCTACAGGAAACAGCACTCGCCAAGCATAAAAACTGGAGTGTCTTTTCACTTTTATTTGATAGTCAAATCTAGCATAATCTTGTTGTTCTGGTTGTAAATAATGGGCATGACTATGGGTACTCAGTCCGACAATAGACCAATTAACCAAAGAAATTTCAGGACTAATACCATTGAGTTCTTCTGCTTCGATAAAATGGATTTCTTCGGGAGAATAACTAAAAGATATTAGTTCAATTTTAATGGTTTGTTCGTCAAAAGGAAATCGCCTTAAGTTTAGGCTGGTAGATAATTTACCATAAAATCGTTGTCTATAAGTAACAATTCCCTGGGAATTTACATGGACAATTTCCTCTAACTCTTTGTTTAAATTACGTTGATTAATAATGTGCAGATTAGGATGCCAAACCTCCTCTAGTTTGCACTGATAAGGAGCAAGATTAGTGTTAGATAAAGCAGAATCTAAACGAGAATCATACCACTGTAATCCTAGATAAAAATCAATATAAACTGTTTGCTCTACTTCATTAATTTTTGCTAAATCTAACGTATAAATTCCCACTAATATTTGTGTAATTTCTGGATCATCATTGGGTCTAGGAATAGCTTGGTCGTGGGGGATAAACCAATGCTTTTTTTTATCCTTAGTAACAGCCATTTGTATTCTTGCAGGGAAGCGAATTGTCATGAATTCGTAACAAGTAAGCTGACTCAGTATTCGCGCTCAAGACTGAGTAAATATTACTTCTAATTAATATGATAAAGGTTAATTTTAATCAAAGCTAAAAATTTTATATTTAATTTTTAACCTGAAATTCTTAGGTTATTGTTTCGAGAAACAGTGTATTATCTTACAGCAATTTTCATTGATATATATTATGACTCTACCTATAGCAATCACCGAATTATTCATAAGAACTTCGAGATTCCGCCTTTAGTTCCCCTTTCAGCTTGCCGTAAAATTTTGATAGGATAAGAGTATTATTTTCTCTCTCACCGTAAATCTATGCCTAGAACCCAACGTAATGATAATTTTATCGACAAAAGCTTTACGGTAATGGCAGATATCATCCTCAAAATTCTGCCGGCCAACAAAAAGGCTAAAGAAGCTTTTGTCTATTATCGAGATGGTATGTCAGCCCAAGCAGACGGGGAATATGCCGAAGCTTTAGATAATTATTATGAAGCACTGAAATTAGAAGAGGATGGCAACGATCGCAGTTTCATCCTCTACAATATCGGCATTATCCACGCTAGTAATGGGGAACACGAAAAAGCCCTCAATTATTATGAAGAAGCGGTTGACTTAAACCCCCAAATGCCTTCAGCTTTAAATAATATTGCTGTTATCTACCATTATCAAGGGGAACAAGCTAAGTCAGAAGGCAAGAAAAACGAAGCGGAGGCTTTGTTTGATAAAGCAGGGGAATACTGGAAACAGGCTATCCGTCTTGCCCCCAATAATTACATTGAAGCCCAAAATTGGCTGAAAATTACAGGACGCTCGGAAATGGATGTCTTTTTCTAAAGCAAACCACAGGAAACTTTTATGTTAGATACTGAACAAGTCCAAAAGATCGCCCATTTAGCTCGTTTAGAGATTACCAACGCAGAAGAAGAGGAATTTGCAGGTCAATTAAGCAGCATTTTAGACTATTTTGAACAGTTAAGCGAGTTGGATACGGAAAATGTTGCCCCCACCACTCGCGCTATTGAGTTAAGCAATATCACCCGTCAGGATAGTTCTGAGGTTTATGGGGATTGCTCTGCTTTATTAGAACAGGCCCCAAACCCAGAAGGAGAGTTTTTTAGAGTTCCCCAAATTCTCAACACCGATGAAGAATAATTAAAGACCCCGTTGTTAATTACGGGGTCTAATTGGAATATTTTTATGTTATAATAGTTAATGACTTGGACCTACGCAATTACAACGCCCAAACCTTGTCAGGACCTGACGGTAGCAGCAATACGGGATGCTTGTGATAGGCGTGGACTCCGAGTCTTTTTAGTTGGTGAAAGTTTTTATAAAGTTTTTTATTATAGAATTTACTTAGCATATTAAGAGATATTTGTCAAGTAGGTCAAGCAATGACCCATGAGGAAATAGACCACTAGCATGGCAGCAGCAGCTAAAGCGACTAAAGTGCCTGCTAACATCAGGGAAAACTCTTGGTTATCGACGGCCTCCTGCATCAAATGCAGTGACCAAGCAACTAGGGCAACGTCAAATATTAAAATAGGTATCAACATATTTTAAAAAATGTTAATTTTCATTTCTATTTTAATACAGATTTCTGAGGTAACAATCACAAATCCTAAAAAATTAAGGTTTTCTAAAGATGTGATCAGGACTACTACGGACGGGAATTTGCCGATTTTTGAGATAATTTTTGACCTCAGCAATGGTTAATTGCCCGTAATGGAGCAAAGAAGCGAGTAAAGCTGCTTCTGCTTTGCCTTCTGTTAATGCTTCGTAGATATGCTGACATTTTCCTGCTCCTCCGGAGGCAATAACCGGAATTTCTACCTTTTCAGCAATAGTACGGGTTAACTCTAAATCGTAACCGGCCTGGGTTCCATCACCGTCCATACTGGTGAGCAAAATTTCTCCTGCACCTCTTTTATCCATTTCTAAAGCCCATTTTACGGCATCAATGCCTGTATTTTCGCGTCCTCCCCGAACATATACATCCCAACCGGGGTTATTCTGGTCTTGACGGCGTTTAGCATCAATTGCCACCACAATACACTGTTTACCAAAGCGATCACTAGCCTGATTAATAAAGTTAGGATCTCTGACAGCAGATGAGTTTACGCTCACTTTATCTGCACCTGCTCTTAACAAAAGTTTAATTTGTTCTAAGGTTGAGATCCCTCCCCCTACTGTCAAGGGGATAAATACTACTTCTGCGGTCCGATAAACCACATCAATGATGGTGTCTCGTTGTTCGTGGGTTGCGGTGATATCGAGAAATACTAATTCATCGGCTCCTGCATCATTATATACTTTTGCTAGTTCTACGGGGTCTCCTGCGTCTTGCAGGTCAACAAAGTTGATTCCTTTAACAACACGGCCTGCATTAACATCTAAACAGGGTAAGATTCTTTTGGCTAACATTGATTAGGTTTTTTGGTTTATTGATGTCACTGTAGTGTATGTTGACATAATTTTGTGACATTCCTGAGAAAATTTTTGATTAATTTTAAGTTTAATACTTTAAGATAATAAACATTGATTTACTGTTTTTTCTTCTTAGCATAATTATAAAATTTTTCCTAGGGTTCAATAGTTGTTGACTCCTACAATATAAATTTCTGTAGTCTAAGTTGATGAAAATTGTATTACTTTCTTATCTTGGTGTAAACAATGATGAAAATTTTTGATTCTTTGAAAGAAACTAAAGTGTTACGAGTAAGTGATGGTAAGACAATTCCTTTTTTTAATGATTGTAAATTAGATTCTCGTTTATTGGTCTTACTTTGGTCACAATTAGGTGATTTTGATACCCTAGAATATGCTTGGTGGTTGAATAAAAACTATTCAGAAATTATCGTTAATAATGTCACAGTTAAAGCTATTGGAATAGGCGATCGCGACTCAGGGTTAAAGTTTTGTGACTATACTAATTTTCCTCAAGAAAACTTATTTGTTGATCCTGATGCAACTATTCATGAAAAATTAGGTTTATATGAAGGGTTAACCTGGAATATTCCAGCACTTAATCAGAGTCAAAATGCTTGGGTAAATTTAATGTTAATGTGTGCAGGTATTGGTAGTAAAGGAACGTTAAAAGAAGTTTTGAGGGGATATACTGGGGATAAAAAAGCACCTCAATTAATTGATAATGAAGAGGTGGTTGATACAAATCTTTTGCCACCCTTAAAGGGTTCATTTTTTAACGTAGCAGGGGGTGAAAAATTTCAGCGTCCTTTTGAGTTAGCAACTTTGAGATTACGGAATATGACAGAAGTATTGAGTAACTGGAAAACTTATGTTCCTAATGCTGCTTATTTAACCCAAAGAGGAGCAACATTTTTATTTGATGAAAATGGAGAGTTATTATATGAATATCGAGATCAAGGAATACTTGGATTTTCTGAAAATATGAGTAATCCTTTGTCATTTTTATCCGTTAATTTGTAAGATAGAAAAATCGTAGGGTGGGCAAAATATAAAGTTATGTTAACTCTTATGATCCAGAAAACTTTGCTCATCCTAGCAATTTTAGATTAATCACAAAAACCTTAATTTTCAAAAAAATGTGTTAGAATCTGTAAAACATTTTTAAAAATAATGGTTCTAGTAATTATGAATAATCATATTGAGCGAGAAAAAAAACTTTATGAAAAATACCAAGAGATTTGGAAAAAAGAAATTAAATTCGCTAAAAAATCCGTTTATGATTGGTATGATGACTTTAACGAAGGATTTAAGAAGATTATTGAGTTTCGTGCTAAACAATTTAAATGTTTTGTTGAAAATGACAAAAAAGTTCTGGAAATAACAGAAGAACAAAATTATCAATTGAATGAAAGTGATGAAAGTCAAGAGTATCGAAAACAAGCTGAAGAATATTTTTATAGGATAGAAAAGCTGGCTTATGAAGAATTAGAAAAAGATAACTCACCTCCTAGTAAAGCTGATAATTATCTAAAGCGACAAGAAAAATTATATTGTTTACTTAAAGCAGAAAAACAATTAGAAAAAAATGTCATAAAAAAAATCGAAAGATGGTGGGAAGAACAGCCATTTGAGAAAAATTTAGAATTTTTAGCAAATTTTTTCAGAAACGCTGCCCTTATTGACGTTCTAGAACGAATAGGTGAATTTTCTATTATAATCGGTCTACTATTTTGGTTTACGGGTTGTGAAGAACGCAAACAACAAAAACATTATCAAGCATGGAATATAATTAATACTGCTCAAACAGAAAAAAATCCAGGTAATACAAATGGACAAGAATTCAAAACGGCCGGTGCAGGAAGAAGAAACGCAATACAAGATTTATATCAAGATGAAGTATCGCTTGCTTATTTGGATGTAGCTGGTGTCGATCTCTCAAAAATTAAATTAGGTGAACATAAAAAGTGGTGGTTCACAATAAAAGCTGATTTAAAATACGCTAATCTATCTAGTACTAATCTACTTCAGGCTAATCTAAATGGTGCTGATTTAAAATACGCTAATCTAAGTCAGACTGAGCTAGTTGAGATTGCGAATAAAGATAAGCAGGTAATTTTAGATAATGCTGATATGAGTTGGGCTGATATATCTGAAACTGACCTCACTGGGATTAAGCTATCTAATGTTATTCTAACTAATGCTAATCTAAGTAGAGCTATTCTAGTTAAAACTGAGCTAAACAACGTTGATATGATGGGAGCTGATCTAACGAAGGCTGATCTAGGTAAAAGTAAGCTAAGTCAAGTTAATCTAACTAATGCTAATCTAAGTGGAGCTGATCTAAGAGGAGTTGATCTCAGTGAAGCTAATATAAGTGGAGCTCTATACACCACGCCGAATACAGATCAAGACACTTGTAAAAAATTAGGTTTGGTGACAACCAAGGAAGTGAAGACCAAGGAAAATGAAACCAAAGTTCAGGAAATAGTCATACATCCTTGCCAAACTGAATTGCCAGAAAACGTTAAACGAGATGAGACGATCATGAATAAAATGACTAGAATTCAAACAGCAGAGGATTTAAACCGCGTCCATCTTGGGAACTAGAGTTTTTCTTCAGAATCCTAAAAAAGGGAAAACCTTGTCAGATAAGCATTTTAGCTGATCTTTCAAAACTATGAGTTTGAAGATGGAGGCGGTTTATAAAACATACGTTTAATACTACTTTTTTCTATTTAATTACATTTCTCATTATCTAAAATTTATTATAAGTGGGATTGAAAGAGATTTTTTCAAGAGTTATAGTAGGGGTGTAATGAATACGAACAGTTGATTAGGACCAAAATCATGAAAACTTTAATTCTTGCTGTATTAATTCTTGTGGGTATTTCGCCATTAGCTCGGGCTCAATGGGGAATTGTTTTTGATTCACACAGAAGTCTTTCATCTGCACAATACGAAAGGCGTCAAATTCGTAATAGACCTAATAATGTCATTGATATAAATATATATAGGCGGAGAAATCGGTATAATCTTCTTATGGAATTTCGAAGTGAAGAACAAGCTAATCAAGCAGTTGAGGATCCTATGTTCAATAATAGCAGTGCCTATGTTGTTGATATACCGATTTGGTGTTCTCTTCTAGAAGATATGGGCGAATTTAATAAATGTGATTAATTAATCTTTATGGTTTCCCAACAGAGAACGTAGAAATGATAGGTATTTTATTTCAATTAATTGAACAACAATATTTGTTAGCCTTTAAATCAATTTAAAGGCTGTTTTGAGGGCAATGCAAAGTGTGAGTTTAGCTACTATAAATTTTGGACTTATTACAGCTTCATCATCTGTTGGATGAAATGAAATAAGGCATATTTTTTTAATTCAGTAACAGTCATTTCTTTTAAATTATACATTACACAAACTCCCATCATCCATCAGTATTAATGATAATAGCTATACTTTCAGATATTGCAGCTTGAATATAAATTATTTTGTATTTATTATCATAACGAAATACATAAATAGGCTGAAAATATTAGAAAGCAACTGACATAAAATTACAGCTTTTAACCATTGTATTTCTATTGGCAACCCTCACACCCTATTAAAGAGATTGTATTTGCTATTCATTATAATATAACTATCTTGAATATAACTATCTTGCTTGTTACAGCCTGGAAAGCTGTGTTACTGTTTCTATATTCAATAACAATCATCAACCTAAAATTAATCCTATGTCTCAACGTCCTATTTATTTAGATAATCATGCCACAACCCCAATAGATAAACGGGTATTAGAAGCAATGTTACCCTATTTTACTGAACATTTTGGCAACCCTTCTAGTATTAATCATCTCTATGGTTGGGAAGCAGAAGCAGCAGTTAAAAAAGCGAGAGAAACTATAGCTAATGCAATTAATTGTAGTCCCGAGGAAATATTTTTTACCAGTGGTGCAACGGAAGCAAATAACTTAGCAATAAAAGGAGTTGCCGAAGCTTATTTTAGTCAAGGACAACATATAATTACTGTTGAAAGCGAACATAGGGCCGTATTAGACCCCTGTAAATATTTAGAAAAATTAGGCTTTAAAATTACCTATTTACCTGTTCAAAAAGATGGCATAGTTGATTTAGAATTATTAGAAAAAAGTATTCGTCCTGAAACAATTTTAATATCAGTAATGGCAGCTAATAATGAAATAGGTGTGTTACAACCATTAAAAGAAATAGGAGAAATTTGTCAAAAAAATGATGTTTTATTTCATAGCGATGCAGCACAAGCGATAGGTAAAATACCTTTAGATGTCAAAGAAATGAACATCCATTTACTATCATTAACTGCCCATAAAATTTATGGTCCAAAAGGTATCGGTGCATTATATATTCGTCGTCGAGATCCAAGAGTACATATTGCCCCACAATTACACGGTGGAGGACAAGAAAAAGAGATTAGATCAGGAACATTATATACACCCCAAATAGTCGGATTTGGCAAAGCTATTGAATTAGCATTAGAGGAACTAGAAACGGAAAATAAGCGTCAAAGTGAACTAAGAAATAGATTACAAAAACAACTTTTAAGCTTAGAAGGAATACATCTTAATGGACATCCCACACAACGACTACCAGGTAATCTTAATGTTAGTATAGAAGGAGTAGATGGAGCAGCCTTATTATTAGCTTTACAAAGTACTGTTGCTCTTTCTTCCGGTTCAGCTTGTACCTCAACCACAACAAAACCCTCTCATGTTCTCAAAGCACTAGGTCACTCTGATAAACTAGCTTATAGTTCCTTAAGATTTGGCTTAGGTAGATTTACAACTAGCCAAGAAATTGATGTTGTAGGTCAAAAAATTATTGAAACAATTAAATCTTTACGTCAAGCAAATATTAATCATTAATTCTTTGTTTTATGAAAATTATTATTAACTCATCATGAACTCTATGCTATCAAAGAAATCTTCGGAAATAGATTCAGCTTGAAAACAGTTGCATAATTTGGTGAGTTTGCTGTAATAGATATCACTGATATAAGCTTCGCTCAAATTAACATCAATTAGGTGACTATCTGTTAAATCAGTCTTATTCATCCGAGTGCCTTTAACAGAAACATTGCGTAAATAAGCCTCACTCAAATCAGTTCTTTCTAAACAAGCGTTATCAAAGTCACTATTCTCTATTAAAGTACCATGAAAATTTGCTTCTTTTAAGTTAGCATTGATTATATTAGAATTGTTAAGCTTAGCTCGATAAAAATTGGTACGATAGAGATTACAATCAGCAAGGTTAACATCTTTAAAAATAGCTCTTTCTAGATTAGTTCCTTGTAAATTTGCTCCTTGTAAATTAACCCCTAAAAAATCAATATCTTCTAGATTTAATCCACTCAAATCTAAACAACTCAGGTCAATATCAGCAAACTTTCTTTTCCCTAAAGTATACCTCTGTTTGAGTTCGCTTAATCTTAACCTGAGCATTCTTCACTCCTCAATAAAAGTTAATAAAAAAACAATTTTAGTACTAATTTAGCAATCATTAATAATATTTGTCAATACAATCATGCAATGATAACTTTAAGAAAATGCAAAATTTTCATCTAAGAAAGAGAATTTCAGAAAAAACTGTACAAATGTTTACTTACTACCACAAATAAAGCAGATTGATCATAGATTAAACATTAACATTACTGAACTTCCCAAACTTCCCACACCCCCATACTCCTCAAACTCACTCAACCTAAATAATCAAAGGTCTAGCGTTTAGGTTATATTCGGGTTAAAATAATAAATAGTTGTGCTGAGAGCCTAAAAAATCTAGGCAACCATACTTCCCTAAATTGTTAGGGAGACACTTGCAAAGCGCAACCCTTGAAAGTTAATCCAGCAGGATTAATTAGCTAAAATCAGAAACGCCGATAAAACACTAACGTCTTTATCAAAGTCACGAACTCATAACTGTCCACCTAGACAGCGTCTTAATATATAATGTCAACGAAGCGCAAGTTTATTCTTAAGGATTTTCCAAAATATTGAATAAACCCTCTTGTTGTTAAACGGGTAGAGACACCCGAAAACACCAAGGAACGTCTCCCTATGGGATAAGTCAGTACCATTAGCCAACTGACATTAGGTTAAGGATAAGAATGAGTCGAGTTCACCACTGTTTTTGCTTGACTTGATCTGTCAAAATGTTTAGTCCTAAACAGTTTTTCAAGGAATTTAAGCCAAAAATTCAGGAATTATAACCTGCCATCGTCTCTTACAAAAGTTTGAGGGAATTGAATGCCAAAACAAATCATTATCGCAGAACAACACCACATAGCTGCCGTCTTTTGGGAAGATCAAATACAAGAATTAGTAGTTGCTACCGGAAACCAACAGGTTAGCGACATTTTCTTAGGAGTAGTAGAAAACGTCATCCCAGGAATTGACGCAGCCTTTGTTAACATTGGAGATGCCGAACGAAACGGCTTTATCCATGTCACCGATTTAGGTCCGTTACGCCTCAAACGCAGTGCCGGTGCCATTACCGAACTTTTAACCCCCCAACAAAAAGTTCTCGTTCAGGTTATGAAAGAACCCACCGGTAACAAAGGACCAAGATTAACCGGCAACATTAGTCTTCCTGGACGTTACCTAGTATTAATGCCCCACGGCAAAGGAGTTAACCTTTCTAGACGTATCCGTAACGATGACGAACGGAGTCGCTTGAGGGCCTTAGCCATTCTCATTAAACCAGCCGGCATGGGAATCTTAGTCCGTACCGAAGCCGAAGGCAAAGCCGAAGAAGCCATTATGGAGGACTTAGAATTTTTACAAAGACAATGGGAGTCAATTCAAGTTCAAGCTACCTCAACCCGCGCCCCTTCCCTGTTAAACCGTGATGATGACTTTATTCAACGGGTGTTACGGGATATGTACAGCGCCGATGTTAACCGCATTGTGGTAGATAACGCCAACGGTGTCAAACGAGTCAAACATCATCTTATGAACTGGAGTGGGGGAAGACCCCCCGAAGGAGTCTTGATTGACCACCATCAGGAGTCAATGTCCGTTTTAGACTATTTCCGGGTCAATGCCGCGCTCAGAGAAGCCCTAAAACCGAGAGTTGATTTACCTTCTGGGGGATATATCATCATCGAACCAACCGAAGCTTTAACGGTCATCGATGTTAACTCAGGTTCCTTTACTCGTTCCGCCACCTCACGAGAAACCGTCCTCTGGACCAATAGCGAAGCAGCCACCGAAATCGCCCGTCAGTTAAGATTGAGAAACATTGGAGGGGTGATTATTGTCGATTTCATCGATATGGACTCCCGACGGGACCAACTTAAATTACTAGAACATTTCAACCAAGCTCTAAAAGTCGATAAAGCTAGACCTCAAATAGCCCAACTCTCAGAACTGGGATTAGTAGAATTAACCCGTAAACGCCAGGGGAAAAACGTTTATGAATTGTTTGGGGAAACCTGTCCCCAGTGCGGTGGGTTAGGTCATTTAGCCCATCTTCCCGGAGAATCCAAATTAGTAGCCCTGGAATCAGTTTCTGCGAACCCTCTTCCTGTTCCTATACCGGCCTCCACCACGAAACCAGTAGAAAAAACCTCAGAAGCGAATAATAGCGGTTTTGACTCACCCTTTGAAGATGAAGATACCGATAATTCCGATCAACTAGAATTGTTACATCATCCCAGTTATCAGGAGCAGAATAATAACGCCAATAACCGTCGTCGTCGTCGTCGCCCCATCACACAAACCCCGAATTTAGTCAATAAAGAAGAGACACCCAGCCCCAGTAAACCCGTTAATAATGTGGCAGTAAAAGAGACCGAAGAGAACAACGAATCTAGTAACGAAAATCGTAGAGAAAGAGTTCCCAGACATTTGCGCCGCGAGGAGGTTCCTGTAGAACGGGTTTCTGTGGAAATGACCCCCGTAGAACAAGATGTTTATGCCTTGATGGGAATTTCTCCCTTGGTTCGTGTTGACCAGGAATTTAAAGATCCCAAATCTGTTTTGGTTTCTGTCAAATCACCAGAGGGTTTGGAAAGAAAAAAGATTACAAAAATGCCTCAAAAGAATGAAGAAATAGAAACAGAAACAGAAACAGAAACAACAGCCCCTAGTCAAAAGCAAATGGTGATTGATTTAACAGGAACAAAAAATAATAGCCCCACAGAATCTCCCACAATAGAACAAGCTACAGAAACAAACAATAATGATGACAATGACATTAATAACGACATCACTGAAACTTCTGACGAAGATGATGTTAAACCAGTTGTTCGTCGTCGTCGTCGTCGTTCTTCGGCTAAAGATTCCGATGAATAATAATTAATAAAGATAATCCCACGTCTTTGTCTTCGTGGGATTCTTTTTCAGACTTTTTATAGTTTTACTCTAGTTGAATATACGGAAAAACTGCATATCAAAAGTTAATAATGAATTCTCCACAACTAACTCAGAATCTTTTAGGGAAACTGCAAATCCCTATTGTTCTAACTTCCTGAAAATTCCTGATAATTTCAGTGTTGAGAATGGGAACAATACAAACAAGGGGTTGTGATCATTCTTCAACTTTTTTTCCAAATAATCCCTTGTTAAGTTGGTTATGATAGCAATGTTGGGTTAATAAAGCTAGTAACTATTATTAGTTGTCAATCACAATTGTGATTAAGATAGAAAAAAATCAATCAAAAAAAATTAACCATTAGGACAAACTTTTGTCTATGATGTTACTAGCGTTATTTAACGAAAACTTTGAAACTATTGTGTCATTTTTGACAAATCCTATTCTCTTATCAAAACTGTTACCTTATTAATGTAATAAGGAATACTATCATGAATGTAACAGATTATACCATTAAGAAGTTCATCTTAGTCTGTGGTTCTTCCGAGTCTATTTCTTTTTCTAAATGGTTAAAATTTCCAGGCACAAAAATATTACAAATCTTAAGAAATTACCTGGAAAATCAGGAAATTACCGATCGCACCTTTGCCCATCGTCTTTGTCGTCTAATTCCTGCTCAATGTCCTTTTGAAAGGAAAATTAAGTTTTTTGGTCATCTATTAGTTAGTATTCCCCCTTTGTGCAAACTTAACCCCTTATACGATGATTTAATGGCCTTACGCTTCCGCGCCCTTTGTTATCTGGCTGAAGAATGGGGAGAAGATATTAGTCAATATTGTTAATAACTAATACTAATGTACCCAAAAATTCTCAAAATAGTGTACTATGCCTATAGTTACCTAATTTTTGAGAGCAACAGCTATGGCCATTATTCCCCTGAAAGCGTGGTATTTAGGGCAATATGAACCGTTACGGGAGGTGATTAAACGGACTCCTGACTTACGCTTAAACCGTAATAGTTTGTTAAAATCTGCCCTGAGAGCCGATTTTTTGGACGATAAAGAGGTCATTCAACAGTCTGAATGGTTTCAGAACTATTTGGAAGGGGAACCCGTAGAATTTTATATAGAAGGCAGTGGCGGTTACACCATCGCTAACCTGGATCTTGTTTCCCAAGAATTGTACTTGAGTAAGCAAGATATTGCCGCAACCCTAGAACCGATCATTTTTTTTAGTGGACAAACAGAGTATCCTCAGTCTAGCAAGATTATTACCACTGTTCTCGAAGAAACAATTAATAAGTATAATCAGCGATCGCGTTATTTCTTAAACCTAGAGGTTGCTTCCCGTCCCCAAGACAGTCCCTTGCGACTCAGTGATAGTCAACTGAGAAAACTACGCAAAAGTCTTTTATTAGTGGTGGATGGGACTGCCATTACTCAGATCAAACAAGAAGAAACCTCCCGTTTAATTCCCAGTCCTTATATTTGTACTGAACTGGGGTATGCTTTGCAAAGTAAACGAGGGGGACAAATATTATTGTTACATCAGCAGCGAACGGACGTTTCTGGACAATGGCCGTTTGATCTACCGTCTCATCAGCAATTAGAATTTAAAACCGGGGAGGACTTATCTCAAACCTTACCCCAAGTTATGGAAGCTTTATTGCAACGCTTTAAATTAGTTCCTTAGTCACGGATAATAGGAAAGACAAAAATTATTTGGAGCGTTAAATATGCCTAGAAAACCCGATGAATACGCCGTATTCTTGTTTCTTTCCAGTGGCCACCGGGAAGAAGTACGTTTTTCTCAAATTCAGGACTTCCAAAAATGGTACAGTGGCGAAATTGTCCCTAACTTTGATTCTGAACAGTTTATTAATGTTCCCATCAAAAATATTCAGGGAGAATATATGGTGGTTCGTCCGTCTAGTATTATGGCCATTCGGGTTGAACCCGTCTTTTTTGGTAGTGTGGAACGAATATGAGACAAGCGATCGCAACGATATCTATGGGACTGGGATTAATTCTTTTCCCTCCTCAAATCATTATGGCAGAAACTATGCCATTAAATCAGGTTAAACCCACAGAAATTAACTCAGTTTGGGGAGAAGATGCAAAACTTTGGGGAACTTCTGGGGAACCAGGGGATAAATGGTCATTAATTCGGGCTATTAATCATAGTTTACGTTATTTAGATACTCCTAAAGCTGCGGAGGTTTATAATAATTATCCTGTTTCTGGTATTACCCGCGATCGGGTGCGTCGTTCTTTAATTAGATTTAAACAATTATTGAAAACTGCGAAAACCCCCCAAGAGTTTCAACAAGCAGTGGAAAAAGAATTTATTGTTTATCAATCTGTAGGTCATGATAATCAGGGAACTGTGCATTTTACAGGGTATTTTGAACCTGTTTATACTGGCAGTCGTCAACGGACTTCTGAGTATCGTTATCCTTTATATTTGGAACCACAAAACTTTGCAAACTGGAAAAAACCCCACCCAACAAGATTAGAATTAGAAGGAAAAGATGGGTTAGGTAAGAACAGTATTATTAGGGGTAATGAGTTAATTTGGATGCGCGATCGCTTGGAAGCTTATTTAGTTCATGTACAGGGTTCTGCTCGCATAAAATTGACCAATGGAGAGACCATAACAGTGGGTTATGATAGCAGTACGGATTATCCTTATGTGAGTATTGGGAAGGAAGTAGTTAACGATGGAATTTTTTCTTTAGACGATTTAACATTGCCAAGATTAATGGAATTTTTAAATAAAAATCCCCAAGAATTAAGTAACTATTTACCTCGTAATAATCGCTTTATTTTCTTCCGTGAAACTGGGGGGCAACCACCACAAGGAAATTTAAGTGTTCCTGTTACCGCAGAACGTTCTATTGCTACGGATAAATCCCTTATGCCTCCTGGTGCTTTAGCATTAATTAAAACCCCCATTCCTTATGTTAGTAAAACAGGAGAAATGGAAACAAAATTGGTGAGTCGTTATGTTTTAGATCAAGATACAGGTAGTGCCATAAAAGGAGCAGGAAGAGTCGATATTTTTATGGGAACGGGTCAAGAAGCAGGAGATAGAGCCGGTTTAATTAGTAATAATGGACAACTTTATTATTTGTTATTAAGGAATTAAATTATTATAATGCTTTACCAGAAAAAATATCCTATAAAATTCGGTTTTACCTAAACCTCCACCTAAAAAAGAAACTTGTGTTATTCTGTTGAGCATAAATACTAATAAGACTAAAAAATGAATTTCCCAATTTCAACATTAAAAATCACAACAATCATCAGTGCAGTAGTATTAGCGACTCCCTTGAGTGCTTCTGCTGCTACCTTTCTTGATCTCGATACTGTGAGTCCAGGTACTTCTGGTACTGGTTCCTTCACTGGGACTTTAGGAGGTGTGGATGTTACTGGAAGCTTATTATCTGGGGGGAGTTCTGCCTATAACATCAGGGCAATCGGATCAACTTTTGCTGATTCTGTTATTGATATAGCAATAGACAGGCTAGTTAGGACACATAAATTATATTTTAAGGGAACAGGGAACAGGGAACAGGGAACAGAAAAATGTCCTAATAGCTTTGGCGACTGCTATAATAGTTCTCCTCAATATAGTTATCCCAATATCTATACCCCATTTGAACTTCTTACTGACCAAGTTGGCTATGGCAAATCCCCCACAACCGAAGCAGCAATTCTAGAAATTGAGTTTAGTGAAGTTGTAACTAACCCCATCTTTCATGTTACCAATCTCGATAGGATGGTTTATGATTTCACTCCTAGTGGTTTAACCCTTGGTGATTTAACCCTATTAAGTGGTAACGGTGGTAACGGTGACGGTTTAGCCTTGGATACTACTAACCCCTGGATTGTTGATGCTAACCCTAATACCCTAGCAGCAGTTGCACCAAGTGTTGCTCCCCCAACCACAGGAAACCGTTCAGCTTATGGTTCAGTACAGCTTAATGGAACTTTTACCACTTTGACGATTAATTTAATTTCTAACCCTGCTAATCTTAGTGGGGATGGGGGAGCATTTACAATCAGTTTAGATGAGGATATTCCGCCAGTTCCTGAATCTTCTCCTCTGGCGATGTTAGGGGTAATCGGTACAATTGCAATGGGAACAACTGTGAAGCGCAAGTTAACTCAAGGTAAAAAGAAAGCGTAAATGACTTAATAACATTTACACAAATTTATTCATATTCTTTTGTTACTAAAAACGCATTAAAGATGCGTTTTTACTTATTTTGAGAAAATAAAAAATAAATTAATTGCTTCTTAATATTAAGACTAAAAATTATTTTTGATGATTACTTCTTCTATTTTTCAACTAAAAGCACCATTTAAACCTACAGGTGATCAACCCTCTGCCATTAAAAAGTTAACAAAATCTATCGAAGCAGGAAACCGTTTTCAAACCCTATTAGGGGCAACCGGAACGGGAAAAACTTTTTCCGTTGCTGCGGTGATTGAAAACATAGGAAAACCTACTTTAGTTTTGGCACATAATAAGACTTTAGCAGCGCAATTATGTAACGAACTAAGACAATTTTTCCCTAATAATGCTGTGGAATATTTTATCAGTTATTACGATTATTATCAACCGGAAGCTTATATACCCGTTAGTGATACTTATATAGAAAAAACTGCTTCTATTAATGATGAAATTGATATGTTGAGGCACTCAGCAACAAGGTCATTATTTGAGAGACAAGATGTGATTGTTGTTGCTTCTATTAGTTGTATTTATGGGTTAGGAATGCCTGCTGAATATTTAAAAGCTTCTGTGCCTTTGGTAGTAGGAAAAGAAGTGGATCAAAGACAACTATTAAGGGACTTAGTTACTATTCAATATTCTCGTAATGATCTGGAGTTACAAAGAGGAAGATTTAGAGTCAAAGGAGATGTGTTAGAAATAGTTCCAGCTTATGAAGATAGAGTAATCAGAGTGGAGTTTTTCGGAGATGAAATTGATGCTATTCGTTATTTAGATCCTGTTAGCGGAGATATTTTAAATAGTTTAAAAAATATCAATATTTATCCTGCACGACATTTTGTAACCCCAGAAGAACAATTAGAATTTGCTTGTGAAGCCATAGATATTGAATTAAAACAACAAGTAGAATGTTTAGAAAAAGCGGGTAAGCTATTAGAAGCACAAAGAATAGATCAAAGAACTCGTTATGATTTAGACCTCTTAAGAGAGGTTGGTTATTGTAACGGTGTAGAAAATTATTCCCGTCATTTAGCTGGAAGAAAAGCAGGATCACCCCCAGAATGTTTAGTGGATTATTTCCCTAAAGATTGGTTATTAATTGTTGATGAATCCCATGTTACTGTTCCTCAAATTAGGGGAATGTATAACGGCGATCAAGCGAGGAAAAAAGTATTAATTGATCACGGTTTTCGCTTACCAAGTGCGGCGGATAATCGCCCGTTAAAATCAGAAGAATTTTGGCATAAAGTAAATCAATGTATCTTTGTTTCTGCTACTCCTGGAAACTGGGAAATAGAACAATCAGAAGATAAAATTATTGAACAAATAATCCGTCCAACAGGAGTATTAGATCCAGAAATTTTTGTCCGTCCAACTGAAGGACAAGTTGATGATTTATTAGGAGAAATAAAACAAAGAGTTAAACTCCAAGAGAGAGTATTAATTACAACATTAACAAAACGAATGGCAGAAGATTTAACCGAATATTTTCAAGAAAGAGACGTAAAAGTACAATATCTACATTCTGAAATTAAATCCATTGAACGTATAGAAATTTTACAAGGGTTAAGAAATGGTGAATTTGATGTATTAATCGGTGTTAACTTATTACGGGAAGGATTAGACTTACCAGAAGTCTCTTTAGTAGCTATTTTAGACGCTGATAAAGAAGGATTTTTAAGGGCGGAAAAATCCTTAATTCAAACCATTGGTAGGGCAGCACGTCATGTTAATGGACAAGCTATATTATACGGGGATAATTTAACCGATAGTATGATCAAAGCAATGGAAGAAACAGAAAGAAGAAGAAACATTCAAATCGCTTATAATAAACGGCATAATATCACACCCAAACCGATTATTAAAAGGTCAAGTAATGCTATTTTATCCTTCTTAGATATTTCTCGTCGTTTAAATTCTCAAGAGTTAGAAGAAGTTTACACACAAGCAGATGATTTACCCTTAGATAAAGTTCCCCAATTAATCGAACAATTAGAACAACAAATGCAAGAAGCTGCCAAAAATTTAGAGTTTGAAGAAGCAGCAAAATATAGGGATAAAATTAAACATCTTCGGGATAAAATATTAGGACATCAGTGATATTTTTATATTTTATTAATTATAGCAAAGTAACTGCTTGAATAGGTAAAGATTGGGCTTCTAAACGAGTGAGATCAACTGTTAAACTGGCCTGATCAATATCAATACCAACTAACTGACCTTCTTCATCAAAATCTAAGACAATATTCGGGACAATTTCTTGAGAATCAACGCTAGTTTTAGGAGATAAACTAATATAAAGGGAATCGGTTTCAGGATAATAGTTAAACTTCATAATTACACCTTGAAATTTCGGTCTGGAAAGGCATTATGGATGGTTTCTCCATCTTCTAAAGTAACCACTCGTAGATATTTTCCCAACTCTTTAATATAGCACCAATGGCGAATTCTTCCATTAGGTTCAAATATTTTTCTGATGGGATTTTGAATTGCTTGCTCACACCATTCTCGCTTAAGATAAGGTCTTTTAACTAAGACTTGTTCTTCAAAATAGCGAGTCGTTTTCAAAAATTTCCTCCTGACAAAAATCTAACAATTTTGAGCGAATATTATCAGTAATATCTATCATATCATTATACTTGATTTCTTCCTAAAATGAAAAAAATTACTTATGTTAGTGGCTAAACTTCATAAATAAGTGGATTATTATCTTAAAAACTTCAATTTAATACAATTAAACTTAATGATTACAGAAGTTAAACCTACTATTAATTGGTATTTTAGCTAATTTATAAACTGTTTTGAATAACTTTAAGTCTCAGTTATTAATCAAAATGACTGAGATTTTCTTATGGGAAGGTTACTAGGAAATTTTCCTTGATTACTGTATAATTTCATTGCCATTAATCTTCACTTTTTTATTTATGGATAACGCCTTATTAGAGCAACTCATTGGCATTAGCGGTTACATCATCTATATCACCACCTCAGCAGCAGTATACGGTATTTTTGCCCTGGGATTAAACTTACAATGGGGGTTTACTGGACTAATTAATTTTGGTGTGGTAGGTTTTATGACATTGGGGGCTTATACTAGCGTCTTATTAACTATAAAAGGGTTTCCCTTCATCATCGCTGTTTTAGCAGGGGCTATTTTAGCAGCTATTTTAGGGTTATTAATTGGACTTTCTACCCTACGTCTTCGAGAAGATTATCTGGCTATTGTTACTATCGGTGTCTCAGAATTAGTTCGTTTAGTAGCCTTAAATGAAGAATGGTTAACTAATGGGGCATTAGGGTTAAGACAATACCCTTTACCTTTGAATATAGAGGCAAATTTTCCCATCAAATTATCATTAATTCTCGTGTTAACATTGTTGGCTGTTTATGCAGAATGGACACTCTATAAAAGTTTAGCTTTTCAATGGAAACAAAATAAAGAAATACAAGGAAAAAGTTATCAACCGAGAAAACCTTTTAGTTTAATTATTTGGGGAATTATTGCCACTGCTTTAATTTTATTAGTGTATATTACAGGGACAACTGCTCTTTGGTTTTATACTTATAAAGCAGGATTAATGGTCTTAGTTTTATCAGTTTTAGCCATTATTTATGCTGGGTTAGAATTTTTGGTTCATTCTCCTTGGGGACGGATTCTTAAAGCCATTCGAGAAGACGAAGAAGTGCCTAGAGCATTGGGTAAAAATATTCTTTTATATAAGTTACAATCATTTATGTTAGGAGGTGCGATCGCAGGAATTTCTGGGGCTTTCTTTGCTTGGCAATTAACTACTATTTTCCCCGATAAGTTTGAGCCTTTGATTACTTTTAATACTTGGATTATTGTCGTTTTGGGTGGTTCAGGAAGCAATGCAGGAACTCTTTTAGGGGCGGTTATTTTTTGGGCTTATGACTCTTTAACTCGTTTTGTTTTACCTCAACTACAAATTTTAAGTCCTAGTCAATTAGGGTATTTTAGAGTCATGGTTATTGGTTTAATTTTGATGATTTTAATGGTTTGGAGACCCCAAGGTATTCTAGGGAAAAAAGAAGAATTAACTTTAGGTCGTTAGTTGCTTAACTTTTTTCTCATACTTGTGAGGTACAGAGGTTATCCCTTTGAGGCAGGAGGCAGGAGGCAACCCACCCCTAACCCTACCCACCCCCGCCCCTCCCAGGAGGGGAGCCAGGAGGGGAACAGGAGTTAGGTGTACCTCATGAGTCCGAAAAAGCTATATTTTGAATCTTTTTGAACGACAAAACCCAATCTAGGGTAAGGTTAACCAAGCTACCAGGCTATTGTGCTAACCGCCTCCGATTGGGTTGGAAAATGTATTGGGGATTTTATATCCCTACTACTAATATAGCAAAGATTAATCTAAGGCATTACAGAAAATCGTTTAAAATTAAAATTAATCATTAATCTCTATATTAGTTAATTTTATGGCTCAATCTCGAAAACGAGCATCCTCCCAAAGCATTGATAACCCAAATATTGCACCGATTGGTCAATGGCTCGATATTGAACAAATTCAACTCCCACATAGGCAACCCCGACGCTCTTTTAACCGAGAAAAGTTAGAGGAATTAAAAGCATCTATAGAAGAATATGGCATCTTAGAACCCTTGATTGTTCGACCCCTTAACGATCGCCTTTATGAGTTGGTAGCAGGGGAACGTCGTTATCGTGCAGCGAAAAATGCAGGAAAAACACAAATTCCTGTGATTGTTAAAGATATCGATGAGCAACAAGCGTTTGAGTTAGCTTTGCTAGAAAATATGCAACGGGATGACCTTAACGCTATTGATGAAACAGAAGGGATGCTGGAGTTGATTCGTCAAAATTTAGATATTGCTTCTAATCAAGAGGTAATTCAACTTTTAAACAAGGCGGCCAATGCTCAAAGACGCAATCAAGATTTGACGGATAACGTTACACGTCAGATACAAATTATTGATGAACTGTTCATTAAGATAGGGCGATCTAATCGGGAGAGTTTTCGCACCAATCGTCTACCCTTATTAAATTTGCCTGATGATGTCTTACAAGTGTTGAGGCAAGGTAGATTAGACTATACCAAAGCTAAGGCGATCGCTAAACTTGAGAGTGAGATTGATCGCAGAAATTTGATGGAGTTAGTCATCACGGAAAAATTCACCTTGAGCCAAATTAAGGAAAAGATTCAAGAAATTTTGGAAGAAACACAAACAGTGACAAGGGTTAGTCGCTCAAAAGATTTATATGCACAGTTTAAGGCTATCACCAAAATTCAATCCGATGCTTGGCAAGATGAAGATAAAAAGGCTCAACTGGAAGCTTTGTTGATCCAGCTTAAAGAGATTTTGGAGTAACACATCTCATTGCTCAACATTTGACGGATAACGTTACACGTCAGGCGATCGCTAAATTGGAGAGTGAGATTGACCACAGAAATTTGATGGAGTCAGTCATAACTGAAAAATTAACCTTGAGCCAAATTAAGGAAAAGATTCAAGAAATTTTGGAAGAAACACAAACAGTGACAAGGGTTAGTAAATCAAAAGATTTGTATAGAGAATTTAAAGCTATCACCAAAATTCAATCCGATGCTTGGCAGGATGAAGATAAAAAGACTCAACTGGAAGCTTTATTGATCCAGCTTAAAGAGATTTTGGAGTAACACATCTCATTGCTCAACATTTGACGGATAACGTTACACGTCA
>NZ_JASJEB010000057.1 GCF_030064895.1 Crocosphaera sp.
AACAGGGGGTTTCTACCTGTGGGGTCGAGTAAAATTTGTGCTGTTCCCGTTCCCACTGTTCCCAAACCCAGTAAACCAATTTTAACGGCCACTTATTATACTCCTATTATTTCTCTTCTATTTTATCAGTCTAGATGGCCAAGTTCCCTTAGTATTGCCTGTCAAAAATCAACTCTTACTAAAGCGCAATAGTAGTTCTTACTTATTTATCTCAAGTGCGATCGCCATCTCATTTCCGAAAAAACTTGATTTTTACTAAGGTGCAACAGTTTATAACTGTTGCTGAGATGGAATAGTTTTAATTACTGGATATGAGCAGTGATTCAGTGCTGAGTCAGAAACAAAGAAAAACGCTAGAATCTGTCTAGGATGACGAAAAACTGATTCAATTCTTGATTACTTGTTATTACTATAAATTTCATGATCCGTCCTATCTTCCCCATTTTCCTGACAGTCTCCCTCGTAGCAACTCCCTATGTAGGGATGTCACAAACCGTTGAACAGTTATTTCAACAAGCTGAACAAGCTGATCGTGATGGTAACTACACAGAAGTAGAGAGTATTATTCTACAAATTATCACCATTGACGGGAATAATGCTGATGCTTACCATAAAATTGGTAATGCCCTACAAGAACAAGGGAAATATGATGAAGCGATCACAGCCTATAAAAAAGCAATAGAACTTAACCCTAACTTTGCTGGGGCTTACAACAACATGGGTGTTGCCCTCAGAAGGCAAGGAAAATATGATGGAGCGATCACAGCCTATAAAAAAGCAATAGAACTTAACCCTAACTTTGCTGGGGCTTACAACAACATGGGTAATGCCCTATCTGACAAAGGGAAATATGATGGAGCGATCGCAGCCTATAAAAAAGTCATAGAACTTAACCCTAACTTTGCTGATGCTTACGACAACATGGGTTATGCCCTATACAAGCAAGGGAAATTAGAGGAAGCCATTGCTGCTCATAAAAAAGCAATAGAACTTGACCCTAACTTTGCTTGGGCTTACAACAACATGGGTAATGCCCTATCTGATCAAGGGAAATTAGAGGAAGCCATTGCTGCTCATAAAAAAGCAATAGAACTTGACCCTAACTTTGCTTGGGCTTACAACAACATGGGTGTTGCCCTAAGAAAGCAAGGGAAATTAGAGGAAGCGATCACAGCCTATAAAAAAGCCATAGAAATTAACCCTAACTTTGCTTTTGCTTACGACAACATGGGTAATTCCCTATCTGATCAAGGGAAATATGATGAAGCGATCGCCGCCCATAAAAAAGCCATAGAACTTGACCCTAACGATGCTACGGCTTATGACAACATGGGGGTAGCCCTAGAAAAGCAAGGGAAATATGATGAAGCGATCACAGCCTATAAAAAAGCCATAGAACTTGACCCTAACTATTCTTTTGCTTACTACAACATGGGTAATGCCCTAAATGATCAAGGGAAATTAGATGAAGCGATCACAGCCTATAAAAAAGCCATAGAACTTGACCCTAACTTTGCTTCTGCTTACTACAACATGGGTACTGTCCTAGATGATCAAGGGAAATTAGATGAAGCGATCGCAGCTTATAAAAAAGCCCTAGAACTTGACCCTAACTTTGCTTCTGCTTACAACAATATGGGTTATGCCTTATTTAAGCAAGGGAAATTAGAAGAAGCTATTAAAGCCTATAAAAAAGCCCTAGAAATCGATCCTAACAAGGCTAATACTCAAAATAACCTCAAAGAAGCCGAACGTCTATTAGCCAGAAATAGTAATCCTCCCCTTCCTAATATCGATGATCGAGATTATCTCCCCACAGAAACCCAAGAACCCCTAGTTAAAAAATTACGTTCTACTGCGAGAATTATTGCCACTACCTCTGAGGGAGCTAGTATTGGTACAGGTTGGGTGATTCAAAGACAGGGAAATACAGTCTTGATTGTTACTAATCGTCATGTTATCAGCGATAGTAAAAGTAAACGTGCCAGTGACACTATTGAAGTTGAATTTTACAGCACACTTGATGATATCCAAAGACCTCGTTATAAAGCTACAGTTGAGAAGATAACAGACAGTCGAGAAGACTTAGATTTAGCCGTTTTAAAGGTTACAGGAATTCCTAATGATATTGAACCCTTAACCATTAAATCAGGTTGGATACAGCGAAATTTAGAAATTACCATTATTGGTCATCCTCATAACATAAATAGTCCTTGGTCAGCAGTTAAAGGAGAGGTGATAAATTATAATCCCAATAACAAATTTATTCCTTTAGATGCTCTTGTTGCTTCGGGTAACTCTGGGGGACCTGTTCTCAATGCAGCCGGTGAAGTTATTGCTATGGTGGTTAGAATGAAAGACAGAAATGATAATGCTGTTCTTAATAATGGAGAAAACCAAATTTATATCGATGATGTCGGTTCAACTGGTGATGTAGGGTTAGCTTATCCCATTAATATTGTCATAGAAAAATTACAGGAATGGGGAATATTGAAAGGAGTTAGGAATTAGGAGTTAGGAGTTAGGAGTTAATATTTTTATGGGGAGACTGGGGAAAATTTATCAGGTCAACTATGATCAATAAAGAATATGGCAGTACAAAATTTATTTAGGATATTTTTGTTGATTTATCTGTCATTCCGAGGTACGAGGAATCTCTTTAACAATGGACAATTAAGAACTTTTATTACCAAGAACAAGAAATTTACTCAATATTTGAATTATAATGTGTATTGCCATCGTTTATAACTTTAATACGCTTAAACGATTATGAAAAATAAAAAATTACTTTTATCTGGTTTATTTCCCTTCTTTATTAGTCTTTATCTTTTAAACATGACCAGCTTAACTGCGAATGCTTGTCCCACAGGTAAACCAAGAGATATTGGTTATATTCGTCGAGATAATAACCGTTGTGAAGGGATATTAGATGGTCGACCTATTAGTAATAATTTTGGATTAATTGCTTTTTCTACCAGCAATCTCACTAACTATCCTGAAACCATAAAAATTAGAGTTCCTGGGACTGGAAGAGATAAACCCATCATTCGTATTCAATCTTATACAAAAAATTATCTATTGGATGAAGTAGAGCCAAGATATAGCAGTTCAGGATTTATCTTTGATCTCAGAACCAATACTGTTTTACAACGAGCTAAAATACCTTTTAATAGTTTATTGCCTTTAGCTTTTGTTGAAAAAAATTCTAGAATAATTTATCATCCTGTGATTTTAGAACAACCATCAAATGGTTATAAATTTGTAATTTATAGCCGCAATCGCCGAACTTTTCCTAAAGTAGAAATTCGTCAAAACGGTAGAGTTATTCCCAGTAATCTCCAACCGAGAAATATTTCCAAGCGAGGACAAATTACCTTTGATTGGCAACCGAAAAATAACTCGGCAGGAACATATCAATTTTATTTAGAAGATGGGAATGGAAAACCTCTCAGCTTTTCTTTTAAACATGATCCCAATTGGTTGTAAACTATAAAATATTAAAAGTAGTAAATTTTTTGTAGTTTTTACAAGATTCTCTATCATATTTAATAGTTTAAGGAGATTCCTCTGAATGACACTGATAACCGATAACTGGTCACTGCTAACTGCTAAAAGGAGATTACTCGTTCCTCGGAATGACATTTATTAATTATCCATTTTCCATTTTCCATTATTAATATGTCTGATATATTTAGACGTTTAACAATAAAATTTCGTCGCTGGTATGGTTCCTTAAGAACGATTAGAACCATAGATAAATTTTTTGCTATTTTTTGGTTAACTGTTTCGTTGATTTTTCTTATTAGCTATTTTATTCCGAGTAATCATAATTTTGAAGGAAACTTAATCGTTGAATCTTTAAACTTTACTTATAATGGGAATAACAAAAAACTTTTATTACAAAACATTGAAGCTATTAAATCTATTGATTTTCAAGGAAAATTACAACAACCTATTGCTTTCTCGGGTAAATTTTCCACTGATAATGACCCTGAGTTACAAAAAAAATTAGCTAACATCGATACATTAACCATTGAATTACCTTTTGCTGAAAGTCGTTTTATTGTTAATAAAAAAAACAATCTAGAAACAACACAAATATACTTAAATGAGCTACGAATTGAACCAGAAATAAACATAAATCAACTAACTTATAAGCATAAAAATAATAGTTTAGAATTTTGCTTACATTCAATAACCCATAGTTCGGAAGATTGCGAATTTCCTGAAAATATGGATGATCCTCAATCATCTATTAACATCGGTGAATTGATATTAGAATTAGGACAAGATACCCTAGAAATACAACTGGAACAAATTAATATTCCTGAACTCAATCTTAAAAGCGATCGCAATAATCGACAAGAACTAACCTTAAATTTTATTCCTAATAATAATGAAAAAATAAACCTAAATTTACTCTCTCCTCATCAACTATTTATTATTCTACCCGAACCAAAAGATCAAAATAATTCAATAACTTGGTTTAGAGAAGATATTGATGTCAATAATGTTCAATTCAGTCGCTATGAAACCACACAAGTAGTCACCGATGAACTGGAAAGTTCTACTATTTTACAAGGAGAAATACGCTTAGGAAAAGAAAAAATAAAGCTAGAAAAAAATCAATTTTTAATAACCAAATCACCCAAAACAGCCATAAAAAAAATCAGATCCTTAACTATCACAAATAACCCTGAATTACCCCCAGGAATACAAACATTTATTACAGGAAAAACTAATAGTATTGCCGTCGGACTTTATCGTGATTTTCCCGTAGAAAGCATCCAACCTAACCTACTATCAAAACATCTCTCCTCAGAAGCAATCACCGCAATTATTACCTTTATCACCACCCTAACAGCAGTTTTCCTGCCCCGTCTCTTCCCCGACTCACCCGATGACTGATAACTGATAACTGATAACTGAAAATCAGGTAATCTTGACTAATGAAATATTAAGAAATGTGAAGACAAAAGGGCATTTTGAAACATTCCCTACAAAATCATTTTTCACAATCATTCAACATAGAGATGGTTACGAGTTTATTGGCATATAAATGCGATCGAATCATGAAAAAGCCGATAGACATAGCATTACGAGTCGTGGTTAGATTATTAAGAGATCCTTAATTATGTTCCCATAACCATTTACAGAGAAAAAATGTTCTAACTAATCTTTGTACTGCTACATCACTCTTACTTGTTTTGATCGCTACCTAAAAACTACAGTACAAGTTATACAGAATTATGTTTGCGAAAGTTCCTGAACGGTATATGCACTTAGTGCGATGGGTTCTGGCATTGGGTTGGCTATTGCTAATTGCCTCCCTATTTTATGACCCGATTTCATCTTGGTTAACCAAACCAGAAACCACCTGGAGTCCCTTCACTATAGATAAAATTACCACCTTTGACTGTGTAACAGTTCAAGGACAATGCCTAGAAGAAGTTCCTTTTGCTATGGGAGCGGCCATATTTTGGGGAATGATTGTTCCTGCTGGTGTCTTTATCTTAATGGTAGGAGGACACGAATTATGGCGACGTATTTGCCCCTTATCTTTCCTGTCTCAAATTCCCCGTGCATTAGGAATACAAAGACATCGTAAGCGGGTAGATGCTAAAACAGGAAAAACCCGTCATGAACTGGTCAAAGTTGATAAGAATTCCTGGTTAGCGCGCAATCACTTATATCTACAATTAGGATTGTTTTATCTAGGGATTAGCAGTCGAATTCTGTTTGTTAATTCTAACCGACTTGCTTTAGGTAGTTTCTTATTGGGAACCATTTTAGCATCAATTTTAGTTGGTTATCTCTTTGGTGGAAAATCCTGGTGTCAATATTTTTGTCCTATGGCTCCCGTTCAAAAAATTTATGGGGAACCAAGAGGATTAATAAATAGTAAGGCACACACAGGAGATCGTCAACTAATAACACAATCAATGTGTCGTACCGTAAATCCGGAAGGGAAAGAAAAAAGTGCTTGTGTCGCTTGTAGTGGTCCTTGTATGGATATTGATGCGGAACGTACCTACTGGGAAAATCTCACCAAACCCAAACAACAATGGTTACATTATGGCTATTTTGGATTAACGGTGGGTTACTTTGTTTACTATTACCTGTACGCAGGGAATTGGGAATATTATATGTCAGGGTCTTGGGCCCATGAAGAAAATCAGTTAGCTAACTTATTTAACCCAGGATTTTACTTCTTTAATCAGCCCATTGCTATTCCTAAATTAGTAGCAGTACCCTTGACCATTGGTTTGTTTGGCTTATTCGGTTATTGGCTAGGTCGTAAACTAGAAAACCTCTATAAAGCTTATCTATTTCGTCACCATAAGCTAGTTAATAACGAAGTTGTTCGCCATAGGATGTTTACATTATGTACTTTCTTGATCTTCAACTTCTTCTTCATCTTTGGAGGTCGTAATTTTGTACGGATGTTACCGATACAATTACAGTATCTTTTTCCTGTAGTAATGGCTGTTTGTAGTGGTTTATGGTTGTATCGTACTTGGCCCAGAAATCCTTATCTCTATCAACGGGAAAGTTTAGCCACCCGACTAAGGAAACAACTCACCAAACTCAAACTCAATGTTTCTCAGTTCTTGGATGGTAGAGCGATAGACGATCTCACCGCAGATGAAGTGTATGTTTTAGCCAAAGTCTTGCCTGGTTTCGATAAAGAGAAGAAAATCGAAGCTTATAAAGGAATCCTCAAAGAATCCATCAGCGAAGGCTATGTTAATAGTGCCAGTAGTCTTGAGATGATGCGTCAAATGCGTCTAGAACTCAATATTACCGATAAAGAACACGAACTGTTATTAACAGAACTAGAAGTAGAAGATCCCTTCCTCCTTGATATTGAACACCAGCAAAACCACGAAGATTGGTTACGCCAAGAAAGCTACCGTCAAGCCTTACTCGACACCATTATGGAGTCTTCTCGGGAACATCCACATCAAGCGATCGTTTTAGACTTGTTTGATGTAATGACAGGGAAAAAACCCTTTGAATCCTTCGATAGCTTACTCAACAAATTATCCCCTGAAGAGTTACAAAGCATTGAGGCCATACGGGAAGAATATTCAATTACAGCACAAGAAGAAAAAGACATCTTGTTGCACTCGAATCCTCATCAATTATGGCAAAGCATGGCTTATACCTTGAGTGCCATTGAACATCTGGATGCCCTAGCAAAAGGTAAAGTCAATCCCTCCTGTAATATTGGGAAAATCAGCGATGAACAAATGGCGTTTTATCGCACTACCTTCAACAAGTTTGATAAAGATGGTAACGATAGTATTTCTGCTGTTGAGTTACACTCCTTATTGAGGGCTGTCGGTCGTTCTTACTCTGCCCAACAAGTGCAAGAACTAATGGACATGATCACAGGGACTCGTTATAGTCAATCTATATCTTTTGAAGATTTCACCAGTTTATTGCATCAAGAGTTAACCGAACATCCTGAAGAGAATATGTTTGAACGATTTGGTCGGTTTGATGTGGATAATTCTGGTTACATCAATCTTGAGGAATTACGGTTGTGTTTACGGGATATTGATGTCAGTTTATCTGATATCGAAATAGAAGAAATGCTGAAACTTGCTGATACCAATAATGACAATCAGATCAGCTATCAAGAGTTTTGTGAACTCTTCGGACAGTTTAAAAATACTGTTCATTCTGCATAATTTTTCAATCCCGTCCTTAACGGTGGGGTATTATCTCCCGATTTTTTGATCGGGAGATTTTTTTTTGCTCTGAAATCATCTCGGATTCGCCATCAATTATAAAAATATCTCCCCATCTCCCAAACTCCCCAAACTCCCCAAACTCACTCTGGCAAATATGGAAGATAGTATTACGGCAAATTTTAGAGAAGCGTAATACAATAGACACCATCTCTATAAAAATACTGTCCGACGTTCTAACTCTCATGATTAAACCCCAAAATTCCCTTTGTCAGGAACTTCACAATAGTTTAGTGGGATCTCACAGATAAGAAAGTGTATGCTAATGCTTAAAGTTGGCGTGAGGAGTGAAATTAATGAATTTACGCAATAATGCTCTCAAGACCCTGAGAGAAACCAGTCGAACCTTTTATATCCCTATCAGTCGTCTGCCTGGTGATTTACAGGATGCCGTAGCTTCAGCATACCTTTGTATGCGAGCTATTGATGAAGTAGAAGATCACCCTGATCTCGATAACTTCACCAAAGGCAAAATTCTAAGACAAATGAGCCTGAACTTACAAGCAGGCGTAGAAAAGTCAGGGATTGAAGACTTTTCGGCCGGATTGGTTCCCTATAGTCATTGTCTACCCGATGTCAGTCTAAGGTTAGGGCAATGGGCGATGTTAGCCCCCGAAAGCATTGCACCCCGTGTTTGGGATGCAACCGCTTCTATGGCTGATCGCATGGCCTATTGGGCAGAAAATAACTGGACAATTCGCACCAAAGCCCATTTAGACCAATATACGTTTAGTGTTGCTGGTGCAGTGGGACTGTTATTATCAGATTTATGGGCTTGGTACGATGGGACTAAAACCAACCGTCAATATGCCATCGGCTTTGGTAGAGGACTACAAGCAGTTAATATTGTCCGAAATCATCGAGAAGACTTACGCCGTGGAGTAAATTTTATTCCTCAAGGCTGGAAAATTGAAGATGTGCATCAATATGCCCGTGATAACTTGAAATTAGCCGATCTTTATACCCAGTCCCTGGGACGCGGTCCAGCCTTAGATTTTTGTAAAATCCCTTTAACCTTAGCCCATGGAACCTTAGAAGTCATGGCCTTGGGTAAAGAAAAACTGAGTCGTAGTGATGTTATGGCCTTAGTAGAAAAAGTAACCCGATAATTAAAGATTACCTTCAATATTTGTCTTGATAAGTCTCTCTTCGGAGAGATTATTTTTTTTGTTACTGAGCTTAAAGTATGCTATTCAACAGGATTTAACATTTAGATGGGGACTTCTGCCAACATTTTGTTAAACTAATAGTTCAAAGCACATTTGCGCAGTCACGAGTACAGCGTATTCCCAATTGATTTACATTTGAAGGGAGTGGGGCAAAAACCCGCTTTTTTTATTGTTTGAGCAATGACTCATCCCCTGATTCCACAAATTATCGATATAGCCACCCCCATCGCCCAAGAAATGGGGTTAGAAATAGTAGATGTGGTGTTTCAAACCAACAAACGTCCCCCTGTTTTACGGGTGGATATTCGTAACCCCATCAGTGATACCAGTTTAAACGAGTGTGAACGAGTTAGTCGCGCTTTAGAATCCATCCTAGACGAGACAGCCATTTTACCTGGGGCCTATGTCTTAGAAATTTCCAGTCCTGGGATTTCTCGCTATTTAAGCAATGAACGAGATTTTATCGCTTTTAAAGGGTTTGAAGTGAAAGTGACCACTAACCCGCCATATATGGACAAAAACGAATGGCAGGGAAGATTACAAGGACGAGATGAAAAAGCAATCTATCTCAATCGTAAAGGACGAGCGATCGCCATACCTTGTTCTGTCATTACTCAAGTGCAATTAGCAGACTAAGCAAAATTTAAGAATATTGGAGGTTTTATTGAGATGTCATTAGTTAGTTTACCGGGATTAACCCTGATGATCGAGGAAATTAGTCAAAGGCATAATTTACCAAAATCATCGGTGCAAGAAGCCCTCAAAGAAGCTTTAATCAAAGGTTATGAGCGGTTTCGCCGTTCTCAAAATTTAGATCGTCAACAATTTTATGATGAATATTTTGATAATTTTGAAGTGGAACTAGATACAGATGAAGAGGGATTCCGCATTCTCTCTACCAAAAAAATTGTCGAAGAGGTAGAAAATAGTGACCATCATATCTCTTTGCAAGAAGTCCAAGAAGTGGCACCAGAGGCCCAACTAGGGGATGAAGTCGTTTTAGACGTAACCCCCAATCAAAAAGATTTTGGTCGTATGGCCGCCATTCAAACCAAACAAGTTTTATTGCAGAAATTACGGGATCAGCAGCGTAAACTTATACAAGAGGAATTTCACGAACTAGAAGGGACTGTTCTCAATGCTAGGGTGTTACGGTTTGAGAGACAAGACATTATTGTAGCGGTACAAAGTGCCTTTGGCCAGCCCGAAGTTGACGCTATTTTACCCAAAAGAGAACAACTTCCTAACGATAATTATAGGGCTAACGCCTCATTTAAAGTATTACTGAAAAAAGTCAGAGAAGGTTCCCATCGTGGACCTCAACTATTAGTATCCCGTGGTGCTGCCGGTTTAGTGGTGGATATGTTTTCTGTGGAAGTCCCCGAAATAGAAGAAGATATCGTCCGTATTGTGGCCGTATCTAGGGAAGCGAACCCTCCCTCCCGTTATGTTGGCCCCAGAACAAAAATAGCTGTAGATACCCTGGAAAGAGATGTTGATCCCGTCGGGGCCTGTATTGGTGCAAGGGGGTCTCGCATTCAAGCAGTTGTTAATGAACTAAGAGGGGAAAAAATTGACGTTATTCGTTGGTCTCCCGATCCTGCCACCTATATTGCCAACGCTTTGAGTCCGGCCCGTGTGGATGAAGTTGTCTTATTGAACGCCGAAGAACGTCATGCTTTGGTTTTAGTAGCAGAAGATCAACTCAGTTTAGCCATTGGCAAAGAAGGTCAAAACGTTCGCTTAGCTGCTCGTTTAACAGGATGGAAAATTGATATCAAAGATACTGTTCTTTATAAAGCTGAAGTCGAAAAACAACAATTAGAAGAACAAAACAGAGATGAACTCGATCAAGAAGAATCCGAATCTCAATTAGAAGAAATGAGTTCAAACTTAGAAAACGACGAACTTAATCAAGATAATGATTTAGAGGAGTCAGAAAATCAAGAAAATCAAGAAACCCCAAAAGCCGTGAGTGAGAATTAGGTTGTGTCTCAATACTACTAAGTTAACTAATTTATCTGTTGAGATAGAGATGGGGGAGAGAGGGAAGGAAAAACAATCTGTCAAGCTTTATTCTCCCCACTTCCTAAACTTTTCAAGCTTATCCGAGTAGTATTAGGGTAAGTATTGAAAACCATAAAATGTAAAGCCGTCCTCAAAGCACACCGCCCTATCATACATAGGGCCGCAGCAAACAGGGCGGGATTTCTAGCCAAAAATTTCCATGAAACCCAATTATCGACGTTGTCTTAGTTGTGGTCGTGTTGCCCCCAAAGAAGAATTTTGGAGAATTGTACGAGTCTATCCATCTCGCCAGGTACAATTAGACCAGGGGATGGGTCGCTCTGCTTATCTTTGTCCTCAAGAAAGCTGTTTAACCCTAGCAGGCAAAAAAAATCGTCTAGGACGAAGACTTAAAGCCCCTATCCCTGATAACATTTATCAACAATTGTGGCAACGTTTAAACAAAGTTTTACCCGAGCAAGAATTATCTTAAAGAAATTTCGGGAAAAATTTAGAAGCAAAACCCACTATTATCGTTAGCATAGGAGAGAAGATTGTCTTCGGAGTCATGATTATTAAACTTCAAACCAATAGCTCAACCTTTGGGCTTATCCGTCGCCTTCATCAGCGACTTAAACATTTACAGTAGCCAAAACCTAGTTAGGGGGATAGTGGATGAACAACACACAACACAAAGTTAGAATTTACGATTTGTCAAAGGAATTGAACTTAGAAAACAAAGATATTTTAGAAATTTGCGGACAACTCAACATTGCCGTTAAGAGCCACAGTAGCACCATTACCGAATCTGATGCAGAACGGATTAAAGGGATGGTGGATAAATATCTGGCTCAACAAGGCACAGCCCAAACAAGCGATGAAGAAGCTTCAGGGGATAAAAAACAGCAAATTTTGGCCGTTCACCACAAACAAGTTCGTCCTCGCCCTGCCCCAAAAACTTCTCAAACCTCATCGGCTAATCTAATTTCTCCCCGTCCTCCCGTTCCCCCTAAACCATCAGTGCCTCAGACTTCACCGCCAAAACCAGCTCCCCCTACAGCAGCAGAACCACCTACAGTTACCCCCCAAGAACTGTCTCAACCTTCTCCGCCTTCGGAAAAAGCCCCAAAAGAACCAGAATCTCCCTCTGCTAGTCTCTTAGGACCTCCTCAAAGGGTTAAGCCGGCTGCGAAAACAACTCCAGAGACTTCTCAAAAACCCATACCCAAACCAGTAAAAAGTAAACCTTCCCCAGAAGCTAAAAATAAGGTTAAACCGGCTAAAAAGGCAGCTAAAAATAGCCCTCCTAAACCCAAAGAGAAACCCCAAAAACCCACAATTTCTAAACCAGAAGGGTCAAAGGAGAGACCAACCACAAATAAAAACCTCAAAAAGCCCAATACCAATAAACCCGATTTAAAACGTCCTGTTGCTCCCCAGGCAGAAGAAGAGGACAAAACCCTCACCTTAGTCGCCCCTTCAGTCAAGCCGGCTTCAGAACTCCTCGAAGAAGACGTGGATAATGACGATACCATTGACTCCGTTCTCAAGCCAAAACCTCAGTTGAAACGGCCAGCACCTCCGCGTATCTCTAAGCGTAAAAATTGGGATGAAGAAGAGGAAGAACAGGAAAACAAGGCAAAAACTAATAAGGCTGCAGCCAAAGCCAAACGTCGTTTTCAAGTTATTGAAGATGATGATGATGATTTTGAATCAGAACTCAACGCCAACACGGTTTCCCTCAGTTTGAGTTTGTCTACTGCCCGGCCACCGAAACCAAAATCTGAAAATAAAGTCACCACTAGCCCTCAAAAACCCAAAAAACCAACCCTAAAAACGGCTGATAGTAGTGGGGAAAGGAATCGCACAGAACGCCGAGAACGGACAGAAACTCGTCAGAAACCCGAAAAAATTGTTCTCGATAGAAACTTAACAGTTAGAGAACTCTCAGAACAACTCTGCCTGGCTGAAACAGAAATCATTAAACATCTCTTTGCCAAAGGTATTGCTGTCAATATAACCGAAACCCTCGACCAAGATACGGCTAAAATGGTCACGGAAGCCTTTGGGGTCGAGGTAGAAATTCCTGAAGTTCAATCAGCTGCTGCTAAAAGCACGGAAATGCTCGATGAACAAGATTTGGAAAATCTCCAACGCCGTCCCCCCGTCGTTACCATCATGGGCCATGTGGATCACGGGAAAACTACTTTACTGGACTCCATTCGTCAAACCAAAGTGGCTCAAGGAGAAGCCGGCGGCATTACCCAACACATCGGAGCCTATCATGTGGATATTGAACATGAAGACAAGACTCAACAAATTGTCTTCTTAGATACCCCCGGCCACGAAGCTTTTACAGCTATGCGGGCCCGAGGGGCAAGGGTTACAGATATGGCTATTTTGGTGGTGGCCGCCGATGATGGTGTACAACCCCAAACCAGAGAAGCCATTAGTCACGCTCAAGCAGCAGAAGTGCCTATTGTGGTGGCTATTAATAAGATCGATAAACCAGAATCTAACCCCGATCGCATTAAACAAGAACTCTCAGAATTGAGCTTAGTTCCTGAAGAATGGGGCGGTGATACCATTATGGTGCCAGTGAGTGCCTTGAAAGGGGAAAATCTCGATGGTTTATTAGAAATGTTAGTCCTCGTCTCAGAAGTGGAAGAATTGGTGGCTAACCCCGATCGCTTGGCTAAAGGAACGGTGATCGAAGCTAACTTAGACCGCACCAGAGGACCAGTAGCTACCTTATTGGTTCAAAATGGTACCCTACGAGTGGGAGATGCCATCGTGGCTGGCCCTGTGTTTGGTAAAATCCGCGCCATGATCGATGATCGCGGTAATAAGGTAGAAGAGGCTTTTCCCTCTTTTGCAGTGGAAATTTTAGGACTAAATAGCGTTCCGGCTGCTGGGGATGAATTTGATGTTTATCCGAGCGAAAAAGAAGCCCGTCTGGTGGCGGAAGAAAATGCCGAAAATCAACGTCAAACCCGTCTCCAACAAGCTATGTCTTCCCGTCGTGTTACCTTGAGTACCTTATCTGCTCAAGCTCAGGAAGGGGAGTTAAAAGAACTCAATCTTATTATCAAGGCCGATGTTCAAGGGTCGATCGAAGCTATTTTAGGCTCTCTGGAACAGTTACCCCAAGACGAAGTACAAATACGGGTTCTCTTAGCTTCTCCTGGAGAAGTGACGGAAACGGATGTAGATTTAGCCGCAGCTAGTGGGGCGGTGATTATTGGTTTTAATACCACCTTAGCTACTGGTGCGAGAGCAGCGGCGGATCATGAAGGGGTGGATATTCGTGAATACGATATTATCTACAAACTTCTGGATGATATTGAAGGCGCGATGGAAGGGTTACTCGAACCTGAAGAAGTCGAGTCTCCTCTCGGACAGGCTCAAGTTCGGGCTGTTTTCCCTGTGGGACGCGGTGCTGTCGCTGGTTGTTATGTACAATCTGGCAAAGTGGTTCGTAACCGTTATATTCGTGTGCTCAGAGGCAACAAGGTGGTCTATGAAGGCTCCCTTGATTCTCTCAAACGCATTAAAGAGGACGTGCGAGAGGTTAACTCTGGTTATGAATGTGGTATCGGTGTCGATAAATTTAGTGACTGGCAAGAAAGTGACACCATTGAAGCTTATGAAATGGTCATGAAACGCCGTACCTTGGCTGGAAAATCTAGTTAAATTTTAGAGTGTGGGAAGTGTGGGGAGGGTGGGGAGTGTGGGGAGTGTGGGAAGGGTTGGGAGACTAGAAAAAATATTAATATTTTGCTGCCCCATCTCCCTCTGCTCCCCAGTCCCCCCGTCTCCCCGTCCCCCAGTCTCCCCGTCTAGTCCCCCATCTCACCGAATAATTAATTGTTAATTGTTAATTGTTAATTGTTAATTGCTGAAACACCCACCATGCACTTCGCTAAGCGTATTCAAGCTTTAGAAAAAAATGTCTTTGCTGATATGGATCGAGCAAAGTCTCAAGCCATCGGCAAAGGCAAAACGATTATTGATTTATCCTTGGGATCATCAGATTTACCAGCAGATCCAGAGGCGATCGCTGAGATTACTACATCCCTACAAGATCCCAGCACTCACGGTTATCTCCTCCACCACGGAACTTTAAATTTTCGGGAAACTGTTGCGCAATGGTATACGGAACGTTTTGGGGTGATGGTTGATCCTCATACGGAAGTGTTAACCCTCATTGGTTCCCAGGAAGGGACGGCACATTTACCCCTAGCTTTGCTCGATCCAGGAGATTTCGCGCTACTACTCGATCCTGGTTATCCTTCCCATGCAGGGGGTGTCTATTTGGCTGGAGGTCAAATTTATCCCATGCCATTGTTGGCAGAAAATGACTTTTTACCAGTGTTTAAGGATATTCCTTCCCAAGTCTTAGGCCAGGCTAAATTGATGGTTTTGAGTTATCCTAATAACCCAACAACCGCAACTGCTTCTCTAGCTTTTTTCCAAGAAGCGGTAACTTTTTGTCGAGATCATGGGTTGGTATTAATCCATGATTTTCCCTACGTTGATATTGTTTTTGAGGGAATGACTCAGCCTCCTTCTATTTTACAGGCTGATCCGACTAAATCCCTTTCTATAGAGTTTTTTACCCTTTCCAAGTCCTATAATATGGGGGGTTTTAGGATTGGTTATGCGATCGGCAATGCTGAAATTATCCAAGCTTTAAGAAGAGTAAAAGCAGTGGTAGATTTTAATCAATATCGAGGCATTTTAAACGGGGCGATCGCAGCTTTGAGGGGAGACCAAACAACGGTTAAAAAAACAGTTACTCGTTTTCAAACCAGACGAGATGCTTTTATTAAAGCCCTCAATAACATCGGTTGGCAGGTTACTGCCCCTCAAGCAACGATGTATGTCTGGGCAAAATTACCCCAACCTTGGGAAAATAAATCTGTGGAGTTTTGTACTGAGTTGGTGGCAGCTACAGGGGTTGCTGTATCTCCTGGAGCTGGTTTTGGTAAACAAGGAGAAGGTTATGTCAGATTTGCTTTAGTTCATAACCCTGATATTTTAAAACTGGCTGTAGAAAAGATTGCTAAATTTTTAGTCTCAAACCCTACCTCTACATTGAGTTTTTGAGATATTGTGGTCGTTTCCAATAAGTTTGAGGCAGAGTAGTGTGAGCAGACTTCGTTCCTCAAAACAAGCCTTGCTCACTATGGTTAGAATAATTAAATCCCCATCTATACTTGCCTCCTGCCTCCTTTTAATCTTTCCCTATCCTCGTCTTCCATTGTTCTTTACCCTTGTTTGGTAGTCTCAAAGGGACGGTTATCAACAATCAATAACAAAACAATGGTTAGACATTTTCCTATTAGTTCTGGTGAAATGGTGGAGCGAGCGGATCGCCTAATGAGTGCGGCCTCAAACCGTTATCGTATTGTAGTACAAGTTTCGAGAAGGGCAAAACGTTGTCGTTATGAAGATGATGAAAATGGAGATCCTTCTCTGACGAAACCAGTGATCCGTGCTGTCTTGGAAATGTCGGACGAATTTACTGAACCTGAAATTTTGGGTCATGAGTTAAATTAATGGATTATTTGGCTTCTAAAGTGAGCCTCTTTTTGAGATAATACAAGTAGCGGTCAATGAGCGATCATTGTCCTTTTTCCTATTACACGGTGGTGTTGATCAAACTTTAGATATTTGCTAGTTAACTGGCGTTGATCTAAAAAATAAAAGGCATTACCACGCCCTTTGGGCAAAGGCAAAAAGCAAAAGGCAAAAGTAAATACATAGCCGAATTAGGTCTAAAGCCTCTTCATTTATGAAGAAGAAAGACATAAAACTATCATTTACTGAATCCTCTTACTTTTAAAAAGAGGTAAAAATGATTGACTTTTGATTTCTAACTTTTGACTTGTGAATGTTAGTTTCCCAGAATAGTTTCATGACTGACCAACAAACCGCTACAATCGATAATAGAGACGAAAATTTTTCCCAACTGACGGATCAGTTTATTAATGGGAAACAAAAAGACCAACTTCAATTAATTCCTAAATTAATCGCTATAGGAGAAGAAGGTTGGCAGGTATTAATGAAGTTTTTACAAGCAGAGGAAATCAATGGGGTTGATATTGTGCAAGGTAAAATATATGGGGAACTTTATAAATTAAAAAACCCCATCACAGAAGGGTTTATTCAAAGCTATTTTTCTCAAGGAATTATACCCCTTAATTCTCAATGTGATCTTGATTATCAACCCCTCAATCAACTATTAGTTGAACAAAAGTTTCAAGATGCAGATACCCTCACCCGTAGTCTGTTATGTGAATTGGCAGGAGAAGGGGCAGTGCAACGTAAATGGGTTTATTTTACAGAAGTAGAGCAGTTTCCTGCCACAGATTTACAGACAATTGATGCTTTATGGCGTTTACATTCAGAGGGAAAGTTTGGATTTTCTGTACAACGAAAACTATGGTTATCGGTGGGTAAAGATTTTACTAAATTATGGCCAAAAATTGGTTGGAAAAGTGATAATAGTTGGACTCAATACCCTAATGAATTTACTTGGGATTTAAGCGCACCTGTTGGGCATCTCCCCCTCTTAAATCAACTCAGAGGAGTGAGGGTAGCTGCTTCTTTATTTGCCCATCCTGCCTGGTCTTAATTGACCAAACATTGAACATCTTTCATCTTTCATTTTGGTTTCAAGCCTCTCCCTTTAGGGAGAAAGAAGTTTGGGAGAGGTTTCAAGCCTACTTCCAAACGAATCATAAATGATAAATGAAATGACTAATAATTAGGGGGCTAAACGATCAATTTCCCAGGTTGTTTCCTCTTTCAAAGTATAAGAGAAGCGATCGTGTAAACGGTTTGGCCGTCCTTGCCAAAATTCAAAACGCTTAGGTTTAACCCGATATCCTCCCCAAAAAGAAGGTAACGGGATCTCTCCGTGTTGAAATTTATACTTTAATTCTTCAAACTTCATTTCTAATAGTTTTCGTGAGGAAATAACGGAACTTTGTGCCGAACACCAAGCCCCCAATTGACTGCCTCGAGGACGACTGGTAAAGTAATTTAAGGACTCTGCTGTAGGAATTTTAGTGGCAGTTCCTTGAATCTTTATTTGACGTTCTAAGGGAAGCCATAAAAATAATAAAGCAACGTGACGATTTTCGTCTATTTGTTGAGCTTTTTTGCTTTCATAGTTGGTAAAAAAGACAAATCCTTTTTCATCAAAATATTTTAACAGAACTGTTCTAATAGAGGGTTCACCATTGGCTGAAGCAGTAGCTAAACTCATAGCATTGGGTTCGGGTAACTCTGCTTCGGTAGCTTCTTGAAACCACTTTTCAAACTGTTTAAAGGGATCGGTTTCGAGATCATCTCTAGTTAAACCGTTACGGGTATAGTTTTCTCTTAAAGCAGTGAGATCCATTGTTTTTTTAAAGGTTTCAGTAAAAGTTTTTAACTCTTCTAGTTTAACGTAATTTTCGTTTCAGAAAATAGGGATGTTAAAATTCCTGAGTTTTATTTCTTGCTTTGATTACTTCTTTTCTTCTTGTTTCTAATAACTCGCTAAATTCTTGGGATAGTCTAGGCATTTGTTCTAATAATGTAGCGACAACTTCGGGTGATAAAACTGCCACTTCTAAGTCATCTAAAGCGATGACAGAAACATCACTACATTCTCCTGTGAGAAGAATTTTCTCGCCAAAAAATTCCCCTTTTCCTAAACAAGCAATTTCTTGGTTTTCTCCCTTATTATTCTTCACTAAAATGGTGGCATGACCATTTAAAATTAAATATAATCCTAAAATTCTTTCTCCTTCTTTAAATACCCATTCTCCTTGGGCATAATATCGAATATTACTGGCGTTTTCTTCTTCAATAAACCTTTCAGCAGCTAAATTACCAAAATTAGGTAGCGATCGCATAACTTCTGTTACTTGTTGCATGGGGTTTACTTTGGGCATTTCTGCCATATTCATCTGATATTCTGTTTGAATAGGATAGGGAATGGTTAAATTATATCGCTTCGCTGCATACCAAATACGAATTACAAAATCGTTGCGAATATTCAACATTGTTTCATAATTATCCATAAATAAACCAATTTGATAAACAATAGAAAAATCGGCATAGTTTTCAACTCTAACCCAAGGGGAAGGTTCCTTTAAAATACCTGGGGTTGATAAGGCAGTTTCTTTGAGTACATGAATAACTTTATTTGGAGGATCATCATAGGAAAAGCCAAATAAAAACCGTTCTACGTGCAAGGGAGTGGGACGATTATAATTAGTAAAATTTCCTTGGGCTAAAATTGAGTTAGGAATCACCACACTATCTTGATCACGAGTTTGTAAATAAACGGATCGCCAATTAACTTTAATAACTTTGCCAATGGTCTCCCCAACTTGTAACCAATCACCCAAAGCAAAGGGTCTTTCAAATAGTAATAAAATACCCGAAAATAGATTTTTTAATGTGTCTTGTAAGGCTAAACCAATTACTAATGAACCTACCCCAAAAGCTGTTAGAAGTGCGCCTAAATCTATTTTCCAAACTGTAGAAAGAATAACGGCAGTAATACAAGCGACGAGAAAAAAACGAATCAAATCTAACAATAAATCAGGGACTCTTTCTTGCCAGCTTCCTGCAATTGCTTGGTCAAAAATTAAGACTTTAAATGCTGAAAGTATGGCGTGAATCATGGCAACCCATACTAAAGTTTTTACTAGCCTAATGATAGTTGTTTCTTCAGGAATTTCTAAAACTCTTGTCAAGAAAAATAATAAAGCTAACAAAGGAAACACTAAATTTCGGAAAATAGTAATTGTAGCGATTAATGGTTTTTCTTCTTGGCGAAGTCGAACAATAATTTCATTTAATATAATCATGATTAGGGGAAATCCTAAGATTAATAAAATTGCCCAACGAAACCAGTTTTGATCTACTAAAGTAATTGGCATTATCAAATAATATATAACAATGAAAATTTAGGAACAGAAATTTTTGTTTCTTTAATTGTCATTCCGAGGTGATGAGTAATCTCATTAAAATTCTAATTAGAATAGATAGAATTATATAGCGTTTCTTGGGCTAATGAAGACCTAATATCTAACTCTGAACTCCGAACTGCTAAAACTAAAAAACTGTATACCTAACAAGTATGGTAACGGCTATCCTTGTTACCCCCATTATGAAGAATCACAGCCGTTTAACTGGAAAAACTTAGGATCTTATTATTTTTCGCTTTTCCTCTCTTGATTAAAAAAATGTTAAGAAATATTATCAAAGCTTGATTGTTAACAGTTTTTTGCTTTTAAGTTGGTTATCATGCTGTATAAATTAATGCTTTCTTTGTTAGCACTCATAATGTTTAAGTGCTAAATTAAACTCTTTACTATTAGAAACTCTATTAGCAAAGAAAATTATAAAACATCAAAAAATAAAACATGGCAAAAACAGATTATGAACTACTTTTTTGATATTATTGGCACAACTTCCGTTTTAAACTTTTTCAATTACCAACAACAAATAGAACAAAATAAAAAACGTGGATCAGCTTATTTAGGTAGCTATAAATGTAGTCTTGATAGCTTTATTGAATCTGTTGATAAGATTCCTAAAAAACAAAATTGGGATTGGGATGACGTTGTCGGAAGTATTGTTAATTTTTGGCTGAAAAATGAGGATAAAGTCCGTTATTGGCAAAATAATTTTAACCCGACTGATTTGGACACGGTAATTGTCGCTAGAGTAGGAGAAATCGAAACTTTACGCTGTGAATTTGAATCTTTACTAGATGTTTAGAATTTGAAGATGACGGGAATCAAAATTCCATAGTAGTTTATTTCCGTCATTAAATAAAGAGTAGAAATAAGTGGAAATAAGTAGAAATAAAGGGAACCAAATAGACACTTTATTATCTGTAACAATTGGAAAGGTAAAAAATAAAAACTATGGTTATAATAAGAATAAATGAAAAACTAGAATAACACCAATTACAGTTAAGTTAGTTAATTATGATCAAGTTAAGATATTTCTATCGTCGTTTTCTAATTTATGGCCTACTAGCTATTTTAATCAGCAGCACTATTGTTATTACTGACTCCCAACCGAGTTATGGTCAATCGTGGTTAAATTGGATTTTTCAAGGGGTACAAGTAATTCAATTATCCAATTTATCGGACTCTCAAGAAGTTAAATATGGAAGGCAAATAAACGATGAATTAGTCAGAAGTGGCCGGTTTCGTATTTCTCGAAATCAAGCCTTAACTCAAAGAGTTGATCGTATTGGTCAACGATTAGCACAAAATAGTAGTCGTCCGAATCTACCTTTTACTTTCCAAGTTCTTCAAGATAATTCTATTAACGCATTTGCCACTATGGGGGGGTTTGCCTATGTAAATACAGGGTTAATTGCTGCGGCTGAAAACGAAGCAGAATTAGCCAGTGTTATTGGTCATGAAATTGCCCATATTACCCAACGTCATTCTATTAAGCAAATGCGTAATGTTGCTATTTCTCAAGGGTTAATGTCGGCCACTGGATTGAGTGAAAGTAATATTGTTAACCTTGGAGTACAATTAGGCTTTAATCTTCCTCGCAGCCGAGAAGCTGAACTAGAAGCGGATAGAATAGGTTTACAAAATTTAAGACAAGCTGGATATGCGCCTATTGGTATGATTACCTTTATGAAAAAATTGCTCCAAAGTGGTAGCTCATCCCCTGCTTTTTTAAGTACGCACCCAGCCACTTCCCAAAGGGTTCAAGCGTTAACTCAAGCGGTTAACCCCGATATTGCCTATCAGGGAGATGGTCTAGATAATCAAGTTTATCAACGTGAGTTTCGGGCTTTATTATAAAACTTTTTTGCTCAGAATTTAACTTTTCCTAGTAACCAGTCTGTAATTAATTCAGGGGTATTCTTTTTCACCCAATAAAAAGCTATGGCTCGAAAACTAGGCTTAGATAATCTAGCAATTAATCTTGTAACTCGGTTAAGGGGACGCACAGAAACTTTTTGATTGATTAGATTGAGAGAACCCATATCATAAAGACAATCAATAATCATCTTAAAGGTAGCTTCCTCCCTTTCCATGAGGTTTTCAAGTAAGAGCATAATATTTTTTTTCTGTTCTATTTCTAATTTTTGGGCTTCTGAAAGCTTGGGAAAATATTGAACGACTGTTGTTGATTTTTTGAGTTTTTTGGATTGTTTATTTTTTCGTAGCTTCTTGTTTTTCTGTACTTTTTTTTGTCGAGGAATTTTTGAGGACTTTTTCGCTGGTTTCATCGGCTTTTTTTTTGCTTTAGGAGAAATCATAATCTTACCAATTAACCAATCAGTAATTAATTTAGGAGTATTATTAACAACCCACCAGAAAGCAATGGATCGAAGAGTAGTTTTAGCTAGTTTTGCAATTAATTTGAGTAGAGACTTAAAAAATATTAGAGAAACTTTTTTATTGATTAAATTCAGAGATCCCACATCATAAACACAATCAATAATCATCTTAAATGTAGCTTCTTCTCTCTCCATCAAATTTTCAACTAAGAGCATAATGTTTTTTTTATGCTCAATTTCTAGTCGTTTAACTTCTGAGAGTTTAGGGACATATTTAGCTACTTGTGCAGGTTGTTTTGGCTCGTTCCGAGAAAGTACCATGAAAATTTACAAGTCAACACTCTCCGATACTATAAACTAGACCAGAGTAATTTAACCAGGTTTCCATAATAGCTTTTTATTTTTAGCGAGAGTATAGTAATGAGTTGTTAATTTTTAAAGTTCCCATTATCCCCAAATCTTTATATTCTGAAAAGTAAAAATAAAGGATTTTCTTTGCCTAAAGTCTTCAAAAATCAAAACAGACTAACATGGAATATATTCAAATTGACTGATGGTTCACAAGTTCCATGACATCGGTGACCAGAAATTTCGCTAAAAATTAAAGCACTAGGTGAGAGAGGCCAAAACCCTTGCTAAAAGTGCATTTGAGACCTAAAATTTGTCTAGGGATAGTAAAAATCTTTGAGAAATTATGAGACGGGATGTGTCAAATTGTAAATTTTTTGCTAATAATAGTCTAAAGATAGCGAAAAGCACTCTGGTTCAAACTCAAGGGTAATTCCCACCAGAACTAGAAAGTTGTGCTAGTTTAAGAAATGTTAACGATTCCCTAACTCAAATTTTGAAGTTAGTGCTTGGATCTAAACATCGCTCACTAAAGTCGCCAACACAGTCAACCTGACAGGCGTTCCCTAGGTCGCACCCTGTATAAGAAAATGGGACAATATGACCTAAACTAGATAAAACAAACGTTAAGAAATCTTGCCATTGATTTCAGTTAAGCAAGAGGATTGGATTCTATGACTATTGCAGTCGGACGCGCACCAGAAAGAGGATGGTTTGATGTCCTCGATGACTGGTTAAAACGCGATCGCTTCGTTTTCGTTGGTTGGTCTGGGGTATTATTATTCCCCTGTGCCTACATGGCCCTCGGTGGTTGGTTAACCGGAACCACCTTTGTTACCTCCTGGTACACCCACGGTTTAGCAAGTTCTTACCTCGAAGGATGTAACTTCTTAACCGTAGCGGTTTCTTCCCCCGCTAACGCCTTCGGACACTCCTTACTGTTCCTCTGGGGACCTGAAGCACAAGGAGACTTTACCCGTTGGTGTCAAATCGGTGGTTTATGGTCATTTGTCGCCCTTCACGGTGCTTTTGGACTGATTGGCTTCATGTTACGTCAGTTTGAAATTGCTCGTTTAGTCGGCATTCGTCCTTACAACGCCATCGCTTTCTCTGCTCCTATTGCAGTATTCGTCAGTGTTTTCTTGATGTATCCTCTAGGACAGTCTAGCTGGTTCTTTGCTCCTAGCTTCGGAGTAGCAGGAATTTTCCGTTTCATTCTCTTCTTACAAGGGTTCCACAACTGGACACTTAACCCCTTCCACATGATGGGAGTTGCCGGTGTACTCGGTGGTGCTTTGCTCTGTGCTATTCACGGTGCAACCGTAGAAAACACTCTGTTTGAAGATGGTGAACAAGCGAATACCTTCCGTGCGTTTGAACCAACCCAAGCAGAAGAAACCTACTCCATGGTGACTGCAAACCGTTTCTGGTCTCAGATTTTCGGAATTGCTTTCTCCAACAAACGTTGGTTACACTTCTTCATGTTATTCGTACCCGTAACAGGGTTATGGATGAGTGCTATTGGTATCGTTGGTTTAGCTTTAAACCTACGTGCCTATGACTTTGTCTCTCAAGAATTACGGGCAGCAGAAGACCCCGAATTTGAGACATTCTACACCAAAAACATTTTATTAAACGAAGGTCTAAGAGCTTGGATGGCTCCTCAAGACCAACCACACCAAAACTTTGTATTCCCTGAAGAAGTATTACCTCGCGGTAACGCTCTCTAAGGAATGTAAAACTTGTTTAATTAATAAGCAATACCAAGCCCCCTTTGTGGGGCTTCTTTTTTAATTTAGTCATACAGCAGTTTAAACCGATGTTTTTTAAGTTTGATGATTTAGGGGAAAAAACCATTAATAAAATTGCCGAAATTGCTTTATCTACTAAGTTGGAGAAAAGAGATAAGTTAGCGGTAAAAGTTAAGACTGATCCCAATTTATTGGCTAAAGGAACCTTAGAATCATTGGTGATTGATTGTCAAGGTTTAATGGTTGAAAATGCTTTGAGAATGGAAAGTATTAATATTACTTTGAATACTATTGCTGTCAGTCCTTTTAAAGCTTTAGCTGGTAATATTCAGTTAACCCAACCTAGTCGGGGAAAAGCTTGTGTTTTATTGACAGAAAAAGATATTACCAGGGTATTAGAGCAAGCAATTTTCAGAAAAATACAGAATGAGATTGTTATTAATGAGCAGGTTGTTAAGGTTAGTTTGCAACAGGTAAAATGTAGTCTCTTAGAAACAGGTAAAATACTGATTCAAGGAACAGTTAAACTAGAAGATACTAAAAGTAATAAAAGGGTTAGTTTGGAAATTAAACCGAAAATTTGTCAAGGGGGACAAGGAGTTATTATTGATGATATTGAATATTTAGAAGAACCAAGTCTATCATCAATTTTGCTCAATCCTATCTTAAAAGAAGCTCAAAGTATCTTGAATTTGAAGAATTTTAAAGTTGATGGTTTTTCTTTAAAAGTTGAACAATTTAATATTAAACAAGGTGCTTTACAATTACAAGCGGAAGCCGGAATGACTCATTTTCCTCAATTTTAATGGAAATCAATCATGACAAAATATTACAAATTGGGTGATTTCCGAAATACCCAAGCTAGGCTTGATGAAAGTTCCCTTAACCTAAAATTAACTTTATTAATCTTTCATTAACCTTAGTTTAGGGATGTTTTGTCATGGCTATTACAACTAACTATAAAAAACGGGTAATTACCGGCTTAAGTATCGGTGCATTAATAACAGTTACGTTATCGTCTTGTACCTCTGTTGATAGTATAGCAACGAGTAAAGTGGAAATAGACGGTTCTAGTACCGTTTATCCCATTTCTCGTAACGTCATTGAGGAATTTCAAGGCACTCAGGCAATAAAAGATGGTGTATTAGTTGCCAACGTTGAATTATCAGGAACTCGTGCCGGGTTTGAGAAGTTTTGTGGCGGAGAAACGGATATTAACAATGCTTCCCGTCCTATTCAATTGGATGAAATGGAAGCTTGTGATCAATCGGGGGTTAGATACATAGAATTAATTATCGGATTAGATGCTATTACTATTGTTGTTAACCCTAAGAATAATTTTGCTAAAGATATTACCTTAGAAGAATTAAAAAAACTATGGGAACCGCAAGCAGAAGGGAAAATTACCCATTGGAATCAAATTCGTGAATCTTGGCCAAATCAACCCATTAATTTATATGGTCCAGGGAAAGATTCAGGGACTTTTGACTACTTTACTGAAGCTGTGATCAAGCAAAAAGGAGCAGTCAGAAGTGATTATACTGCTAATAAAAATCCTAATGTTTTAGTTCAAAAAATTGCCGAAGATAGCAATGCTTTAGGTTACTTTGGCTATGGGTATTATAAAATTAACAATAATCTAGTAAACCTCCTAGCAATCAAAAATGGAGATGAGTCGGTTTTACCGTCTCGCTATAATATAAAATGGGATCAATATCGTCCTCTTTCTCGTCCCTTATTTATTTACGTTAATATAAAGGCAAGTCAGGATAAGCCTTTTTTGCGAGAATTCATCCACTTTTATCTAGAAAATGCTCCTGAATTTGTTAGTGATAGTGGTTATGTTCCCCTACCAAAAGAGGGATATAAATTATCAAAACAACACTTTGAAACAGGAAAAGCAGGAACAGTTTTTGAAGGAACCTCTCAAGTTAATTTAACGATGGATCAACTATTGAAAAAAGAAGCTGCTTTTTAATTTGTTTCTGTTTCTAGAAGGGAAGATGGTTAGAAAATTAGATTTTGTCTTACTATCAGGTAACAATTTTAGTCAAAATTCATATAATTGAATTGACGAATACATATATGTATTATGGTTATTCAAAACCTAACTCTAAAACCATCTTCTTTGAATAATTATCTTGTTTAATTAGAAAAAATGCAATAATTATTGTTTTGTTTAATGAGTTCATTTGCAACGGTAGATTTACTGCTACTGCGACAACCAATTAGAATATGAGACGTGGAAATTGATTGATTAGTTATCATCTTGATATTTCACATATTCTATTATAAATTTCCTGAACAAACCAGTCTACAACATCTTTTATTTCTTTATATTTAGGGTTTGGAAAATATATCCATTGACTTTTTTTCTTGACATCCTTTCTAATTCGATCTTCAACATCTTGATTAGTACCATGACTCTCTATATTTCTAAATTGTTTGATATCTTTGATTAAAAAATATTTACTTCTTAGATTCTTCTTTTTTATATACTTGAAATCAAGCATTGAAAAAAATATGTCTAGTGCTGTTTGTTGTGAATTCTTGAGAATCGAATCAATTGCATTTTTATCAAGATATTTCTTGGAACCTATTTTTTTATAAACTTCTGCTTTTAAATTATTTGTTTCAACACAAATCTTAGGTGGTAATTTAAAATTCCTCCCTTCATAGTCAAGATATACACAATTATAAGCCTCCAAAAATTTATTGTCTTCGGAACAAATATAACCAAATTCTAAATCAAATAATTCTTCAATTGAACCTTCTATTGATTTGATAGCATAATAGCAAAAATTTATAAACTTAGTCCCACTATTTTCAACTGCTAATTCGATCATATGATTATTATACTCTTTTAAATTCTTTACCCAAGAATGATGAATCTCTGAATTAATATAAGAATAGTCAATCTGAATTTTATTACTTGTTGCTTCTTTATAATTGGGTCTTTCCAAAACTTTTGGACTATCTGAAGTTTTTAAATTGATGTTTTTATCATTGATATTTTGAGTTTTTTCTTTTTTAATACTCTGTTTTGAATCTGATATTTTAATAAGTTGTTTCTGTAATTCTTCACTCAAAGAAAAATCCTCAGACAATTTACTAAAATGCTGAGTCATTTCTGTACACAAAAGATGAATAACTGTTTTTAACTCCTGAATTTCTTGTTTGGTTTCTTCATCCATAGTTGTCTTGATTTTGTAATTTTAATAAAGTTAAGATTTGATAAGTTTGTGGTAATTTTCTAAATATTTCAGATAAATAGAGTCATCTTTACCTTTAACCATCCCAATAAACTCAATTTTACCTCGAAGTACCTGCTGAAAAGTCGGTTTACTTTTAATAGATGATCTCCCTTTATTGTCATACTTCTCTTGATACTCTTTTTCTGCTGCTTCTAACCCAAACTTAGCCCAAGCATGAAGCATAGCACGAATTTTACGCACATAATTACGATCAACATTAGGAAACTCATTGGTTGTTAAACCTGTGACAGATTGATGATTTCCTCTCGTTTGTAGTCTGATTTTTTGCTCATTTACCTTAAAACCATTCTCAATAATTATATTTAATAAAGTATCTCCTAAAACTAACTTATCTTTATCTTCTTCTGTGACGATATAAGCTAATGTTTGAGGAAATTTTGGTAAGGTAGTTGAGAAAGTAATATCATCAGCATATCTGGTATAAGTTGCCTTATATTGTTTCGCCAAACGTTGCAATTGACTATCCATTTTGGCGCAGATCATATTAGTAACAATCGGTGAAGTTGGTGCGCCTTGGGGTAACTGGTTATTATGACAACAAATTTGAGCTAAAACCGTTGCTACATCAGGATTTAAACCATAAGGTGAAGCCATAAATAAGCCTCGCACTCGTC
>NZ_JASJEB010000144.1 GCF_030064895.1 Crocosphaera sp.
ACAGTCCTCAGAACTTGAAGGGTTTCTGGTGACTTGTCCCCAATCTCACCCAAAGCAGAGGCTGCTCTGCTGCGAACATCAGCATCATCATCCCGATTCTCCCCTGTGAGAACAGTCCTCAGAACTTGAAGGGTTTCTGGTGACTTGTCCCCAATCTCACCCAAAGCAGAGGCTGCTCTGCTGCGAACATCAGCATCATCATCCCGATTCTCCCCTGTGAGAACAGTCCTCAGAGCGTTAAGGGTTTCTGGTGACTTGTCCCCAATCTCACCCAAAGCAGAGGCTGCTCTGCTGCGAACAGGACTATAATCATCCCGATTCTCCCCCGTGAGGACAGTCCTCAGAGCGTTAAGGGTTTCTGGTGACTTGTCCCCAATCCTACCCAAAACAAAGGCTACACTGCCGCGATCAAAAGCATGATAATGCTTTTGATCGCCTATTAACAAGTCAATTAAATTTTCTTTGCAGTTAACAATCGATTCTGGCAATTCAACACTCGAAGGTTTATTCAATTGTCTAATCGTGTCCTGAATCTCTGCTTCGGAACATCCTTTTTGTCCCCAGACAGGATCATGAAGCAATAAAGGCAATCCACACCCGAAAACTAGGATTATAAATCCTGTGTTAATTTTCAGAAATAGTGACTTATTCATGACATTGTAGCGAAAACATTAGATCAATCCCCACCTTAAGTTTAAGATTTGTCTTTACACAGAAAGATTAAATGTTAGTTAAAAAGATGTTTTGCGATCGCCGATAATAAATAACCCTACTGTTAAGGTTTCAATCAAACTCAACTGGCCATAATTCTGAGACTAATAATGTCCAACCAGGCAATAATTCAGGAAGGGTTAAACTATCTCCATCTTGAAGAACTTGTACAGGATAATTGTTTCTATAAACTTCCACAATGCGCTCATCAGGATTAACTAAAATACCTACTTGAGTTCCAACATTTAAAAAGTTTTGAATCTTCTCTCTCGTTTTGCTTAAACTGTCCGTAGGTGACTTAACTTCTACCATTAAATCGGGAGCTAAATCAGCAAAAGAACGCGGACTTTGTTTCAATCTTTCTGCTTTTACAAAAGAAACATCAGGCGATCTTGTATTGGAATCAGGTAAATTAAATCCCGCACTAGAAGCAGTTACACGACCTAATTTTTTAGGTTTTACCCAATTACCTAATTGTCTAGCAAACTCTGTTGCAACCTCGTCAGAAGCATATCCAGAAGGACTCATAACAATAATTTCTCCATCCACTAATTCTAGACGATAATCAGGATAGACTGACTGCATTTCTTGTAAATCTTGTCTGGTTAGAAGCATAATAATAACCAATAAGTTCCCTTTATTCCCTCAATTGTATAGCAGTCGCCAAAGCTATTAGGACATTTTTCTGTTCCCTGTTCCCTGTTCCCTGTTCCCTTAAAATATAATTTATGTGTCCTAACTAGCCTGTCTATTGCTATAACTCTAAAATCATGAATTATATGACCAACTAAAAAACATTTACAATAGCTGATTATGTCCAAATTAACCTATAATTCAGTGCTAGGATTTTAGGTATTGTTCAAGTGCTTGTTGAATCAACTTATCAAGATCAATACCTCGCTGTTGTGCAATAATAGCAGCACGTTTATGTAATTCCGGTCCAGGCTGTATGGTTAAGTTTCCGGCAAAGGGTTGTTCGGGTTCTAGACCTTGATTTTTACAGACTACAAAGTAATCATCAATGGCTTCAACAAAACTTTCTCTAAGAGACTTCACGTCATAGCCTTCATAACTAATGAGACTGCGGATATACTCTACTTTGCCATAAAATATTTGCTCTTGATCATCATAATTAACTGAACCAAAATAACCTTGATATTCCATCATATTTTTCATAACAGTCCCTCCTGGTTTAAAATAGCAATCAACTGTTCAATTTGATACATTTTTAAAGTATTGTTAGGATGAGGTTTATGAAGGCTAATAATGATACCCGATGAATTAATAAAACGCCGTCTTGAGCCACTTGTTTTTCCCGTTTTGACTTCTTCAAAACCTAGTGCTGCTAATAACTTCCTCATCTCGTTCCAAGTAAAATCTTTCGGCCGAGTCAGAAGGCGTTTGATCAGTTTTTCTTTTCGAGTCATTATTAATTAATATTTTAATGATCCTAGATGTCAATTGTAATCCCAAATTCATGACTAATCTTACTGAGTATAAAAACATTTTGACCGATTTAATCGCTAAAAACCGCGATCGCGTGGACTATTTGGCCATTCGCTTAGAAACCTCCCAAGGAACCAGCATCATGCTAAGAGGTGACAAGGTAGATACCCTCAGCGAAGGAATTTCCACCGGAGGACAAGTTAGAGCGTGTTATAAAGGAGGATGGGGTTTTGCTGCGTTTAACCAGTTATCCACCCTACCCCAACACATTGAAGAAGCGATCGCCTCGGCGAAATTAGTCGGGGAAGATGAAACTATTTTAGCGGCCATTGCACCTATCCAAGCAAGCTGTCATCTACCCCTCACAGGACGAGATCCTAGACAAGTTCCCCTAGCCGAAAAAAAGGCACTCTGCGACCACTATAACGCTATTCTACGGGGTTTAAACGACCAGATTACCAGTACCGTAGTGCGCTATGGAGATAGCAATCAGAACGTGATTTTAGCAACCTCAGACGGCACTTTAATCGAACAATCTTGGGCGGATCTAGAAATGCGTTTTTCTGCTACTGCGAGGGACGGGGACAAGGTACAAACGGGACGAGAAACCACCGGCTCACGTCGGGGTTATGATGATTTATTGGCACTGGATGAACAGGTAGAAGGTGCGGCCAAACGTGCCGTCAATGCCTTGGTTTTGCCTCCGGTGAAAGGCGATCGCTATACAGTGGTCATCGACCCCATTTTAACGGGATTGTTCGTTCATGAAGCGTTTGGACACCTCTCAGAAGCGGATATGTTATACGAAAATCCTGATCTTTTGGAGGTGATGAGTTTCGGGCGAAAATTTGGACCAGATACCCTACAAATTTTTGACGGGGCAACCCCAGAAGGTCATCGGGGTAGTTATTATTATGATGATGAGGGAGTGCCAGCAACTACAACTCAATTAATTAAAGATGGGGTGATGGTGGGGCGTTTACATTCCCGTGAAACTGCCGGAAAATTAGAGGAAAAACCCACAGGAAACGCTCGTTGTTTGAATTATCATTATCCTCCTTTGGTAAGGATGACTAATACTTGGATCGAAAGAGGAAATACGCCGGTTAAGGATTTATTTTCAGGTATAAAAGAAGGGGTTTATGCTAAAAATTGGTTGGGAGGGATGACCAACGGTGAGATGTTTACTTTTAGTGCAGGGGAAGCATGGATGATTAGAAATGGTGAGATTTGTAAACCGGTTCGAGATGTTACTTTATCTGGAAATGTGTTTAAAACTTTAGCAAATATTGAAGGGATAGGAAATGATTTTTATTGGGATGAATCTGGAGGTTGTGGTAAAGGTGGACAAAGTGGTTTAGCTGTTGGTTGTGGTGGACCAAGTTTACGTATTAAAGATGTAGTTGTTGGGGGAGAAGCTTAAAAAGTTATCAGTTTTAGCTGTAAAAATCTCAACAAAATGATAGGAGTTTGGGGAATTTGAAAACCCCAACTTCTCAAAAGTTGGGGGAGTTCATACTATAGTTTAACTTCGATTTCCACACCGGCAGGAAGATCGAGTTTCATCAAAGCATCAATAGTCTTAGAAGAAGGCTGATAAATATCAATAATGCGTCTATGGGTTCTGGTTTCAAAGTGTTCCCGTGAGTCCTTATCAACGTGAGGCGATCGCAGAACACAATAGATCCGTCTTTTTGTTGGTAAAGGTATGGGTCCGATAGCTGTTGCGTCGGTACGATTAGCAGTATCGACAATTTTTTCACAAGAAGTATCTAATAAACGACGGTCAAAAGCTTTTAAACGGATGCGGATTTTTTGTTGTGCTAAAGTAGCCATAATGTTTAATTGTCAAGGTTCAGAAATTTACAGCAATGGAAATTTTGAGAAAATTAAGTGACCAGTTAAACTTACCTTAACTGGTCACTTGTTCAATGTTTGGTTGTCTTACTTCTCGTCAGTAATTTTAGAAACAACACCGGCACCGATAGTACGGCCACCTTCACGGATCGCAAAACGCATTCCTTCTTCAATAGCGATTGGGTTAATTAACTCTACAGTCATTTTAATACGATCGCCAGGCATAACCATTTCCACAGCACTACCATCGTCAGCAGTATAGTCTGTAATGGTTCCGGTTACATCGGTTGTTCTTACATAGAACTGAGGGCGATAGTTTTTGAAGAAAGGTGTATGACGACCCCCTTCTTCTTTGGTGAGAACGTAAACTTCACCTTCAAACTTGGTATGAGGGGTAATTGAGCCAGGTTTGGCGAGAACCATACCCCGTTCAATATCTTCTTTTTGAATACCCCGTAAGAGTAAACCCACGTTATCCCCTGCCATTCCTTCATCAAGGGTTTTCTGGAACATTTCCACCCCAGTTACCGTGGTGCTACGAGTCTCTGTAATTCCAACAATCTCGACGGTTTCGCCTACTGTCACTTTACCCCGTTCAATCCGTCCGGTGGCAACGGTTCCCCGTCCAGTAATGGAGAATACGTCTTCAATTGCCATTAAGAAGGGTTTATCTACTTCCCGTTCGGGTTCAGGAATATAAGCATCCACTTCTTCCATGAGCTTGAGGATTTTATCAGTCCATTCGTTGTCTCCAGGACCGAGTTTGTCATTTTCTTTAAGAGCTTCTACAGCCATTAAAGCAGAGCCGGTGACGATAGGAATATCGTCTCCTGGGAAATCATATTCATTGAGCAGTTCTCTTACTTCAAGTTCTACTAGTTCTAAGAGTTCTTCATCATCCACTTGGTCTTGTTTGTTCAAGAAAACCACAAGATTAGGAACCCCAACCTGTTTAGCTAAGAGGATGTGTTCACGGGTTTGAGGCATAGGACCATCAGCAGCAGATACCACTAAGATACCTCCGTCCATTTGTGCTGCTCCGGTGATCATATTTTTCACATAGTCAGCGTGACCGGGACAGTCAACGTGAGCATAGTGACGGCCTTCGGTTTCGTACTCAACGTGAGCAGTGTTGATGGTGATACCCCGTGCTTTTTCTTCGGGGGCTGCATCAATATCTTCGTAGTTACGGGCTTTTGCCTGACCCGCCGCCGCTAATGTCATGGTAATAGCAGCGGTTAAGGTTGTTTTACCGTGGTCAACGTGACCAACAGTACCGATGTTAACGTGGGGTTTAGTCCGTTCAAATTTTTCGCGTGCCATGAATTAACTGTTCCTTTTTTTGTCTTCTGTATTCTAAGCAGTGATCTTTTTTTAGTCACCAGTTACCCATAGTCTATTATCCACTATCAATGGTTAACTATGCACTGATTCATAAATAAATAATCATTCACTGTCATAAATGTAGGCGTTCCCTGTGTTTCTAAGGACGATCGCTTCAGCGACGTTGCGAGGAACTTCTGCATAATGGCTGAACTCCATGGAGAAAATTCCCCGTCCTTGGGTTTTCGACCGAATATCGGTCGCATAACCAAACATTTCTGCTAGTGGGACGTTAGCAGAAAGCTTGGCAAGTCCGTCTTCTGTGTTCATTCCTTCGATGTTACCGCGACGGGAGTTGAGATCCCCGATCACATCGCCTAAGAAGTCTTCTGGGACTTCTACTTCAACTTCCATCATGGGTTCGAGGAGAACGGGAGAAGCTTTTTTGACTGCATCTCGAATGGCCATAGACCCTGCTATTTTAAAGGCCATTTCTGAGGAGTCAACGTCGTGGAAAGAACCATCCACTAAGCTGACTTTAACATCAATGAGGGGATAACCGGCAATAATACCCGAGTCACAGGCTTCTTTCATGCCTTGTTCGGCCGGTCCAATAAATTCTTTGGGAATTACCCCCCCAACAATTTTAGAAACGAACTCAAAACCACTGCCAGCTTCGGCGGGTTCCAGTTCCACCACTACGTGACCGTATTGACCTTTACCTCCGCTTTGACGAATATATTTGCCTTCTGCTTCGCTAGGTTTACGGATGGTTTCACGGTAGGCTACTTGGGGTTTACCGACGCTTGCCTCGACTTTGTACTCGCGCAACATCCGATCCACCAAAATTTCTAGGTGTAGTTCTCCCATGCCGGCGATCACGGTTTGGTTGGTTTCGGGGTCAATACTAACTTTGAAGGTGGGATCTTCGTCGGATAGGGCCTGCAAGGCTTTGGAAAGTTTTTCCATGTCTTGCTTGGTTTTGGGTTCTACAGCTACGGAAATAACTGGTTCTGGGATGTATAAAGATTCTAGGAGTATGGGATGTTTATCATCACATAAGGTATCCCCGGTGATGGTATTCCGCAGGCCAATGGCGGCACCTAAGTCTCCAGCCCGCAGTTCGTCTACTTCGATGCGATCGTTAGATTTTAGAACAATTAAACGAGATATACGCTCTTTTTGGTCTTTGGTGGCGTTATAAACGTAGTTACCTTTTTCTAAGACCCCAGAATAGACTCGCATGAAGGTTAAACGACCGTAGGGATCGGAAGCTATTTTAAAGGCTAAGGCAGAAAATGGCTCATTATCGTCTGCTTTGCGGCTGTCTTCTGTTTCATCTTTTAACAACCCGGTGATGGGGGGAACATCTAGGGGGGAGGGTAAATAATCAACTACTGCATCTAATAGCAGTTGTACCCCTTTATTTTTAAAAGCAGAACCGCACAACATGGGGATAATGGTCTTATCTAAGGTTCCTCTCCGTAGTGCCTGTTTAATTTCTGTTTCTGTGAGTTCTTCCCCTTCGAGATATTTCTCTAGGAGGGTTTCATCGATTTCTGCTACAGCTTCGATGAGTTTAGCGCGGTATTCCTCGGCCTGTTCTAGATATTCGGCTGGAATGTCTGTATCTTCGATGTTTTGTCCCAAATCATCTTGATAAATTTTCGCCCGCATCCTCACTAAATCTACAATGCCACGAAATTCGCTTTCTGTGCCGATGGGTATCTGGATGGGAACCGCATTTGCTTTTAGGCGATCGCGGATTTGTTGGTAAACTTTGAAAAAGTTGGCCCCGGTGCGGTCCATTTTATTAACAAAGGCAATACGAGGAACTTGGTAACGGTTAGCTTGTCGCCATACCGTTTCTGACTGGGGTTGAACTCCTCCCACGGAACAAAATACGGCGATCACACCGTCTAACACTCGCATAGACCTTTCAACTTCGATGGTGAAGTCTACGTGACCTGGGGTGTCGATGATGTTGATGCGGTGATCGAGCCAGTTGGTGGTAATGGCTGCTGCTGTAATGGTGATGCCCCGTTCTTGTTCTTGGGCCATCCAATCCATTGTTGCTGTCCCTTCGTGGACTTCACCGAGTTTGTATGCGATTCCGGTATAGAACAGAATGCGTTCTGTGGTGGTTGTTTTGCCCGCATCGATGTGGGCAGCAATACCAATATTTCGCACTCTTTCTAGGGGGATATTCCGTGCCACAGCTACCTCCTTACTGCTTTGCCTTTTCTTGGTTGAGGCCGTCTATCAGTTTACACTCTTTACAATTGTATACTTTTCTTTGGAAAAATTTACATTTCTCAGTCAGTTAGTTATTTAGTAGCGGTAATGAGCAAAGGCTTTGTTCGCGTCTGCCATACGGTGGGTTTCGTCACGTTTTTTCATGGCGGCCCCGGTCTCATTAGCTGCGTCCATAATCTCGTTAGCGAGTTTGCTGGCCATGGTACGACCGCCTCTAATGCGAGAATAACGAATTAACCAGCGTAATGCCAAGGTAGTGCCTCTGGATGGGCGAACTTCCATAGGAACCTGATAGGTTGCACCACCGACCCGTCTCGCTTTTACTTCTACTAAGGGGGTTAGATTTTTAATTGCTTTTTCAAATACGTCTAAGGGTTCTTCTCCGGTTCTCTCTTTAATCATGTTCATGGCATCATAAACGATACCAGCAGCTAGAGATTTTTTACCGCTTTTCATGACTCGACGGATGGTCATGTTTAATAAACAACTATTATAAATAGGATCGGGGGGAACGGGCTTTCTTTTGATGTTTCCTCGGCGAGACATAGTGGTTTGTTCCTTTGAACTAAGTTGACATTACGGTTTTCTTTATCAAATAACCGTCAGGTTATTTGTTATTTTCAAGGTTCAGTATTGCTGATTGAAAGAGTGTTTATGTTACTCTTTGGGCTTTTTGGTTCCATACTTGGAACGACCTTGTTTTCGGTCTTTTACCCCTTGAGCATCGAGGGTTCCCCGAATAATATGATAACGCACTCCAGGTAAATCTTTTACCCTTCCTCCGCGAATTAAAACCACGGAGTGTTCTTGTAGGTTATGACCAATACCGGGAATATAAGCGGTTACTTCAAACCCTGATGTTAAGCGAACCCTTGCTACTTTTCTTAAGGCAGAGTTGGGTTTTTTGGGTGTGGTAGTATATACTCTAGTGCATACACCCCGACGTTGGGGACACTGCTTGAGGGCAGGAGATTTAGTTTTCTTTTTGGCTTTGGAGCGTTCACTCCTAATTAATTGTTGAATAGTTGGCATAATTTCACATATAACAAAGCTGCTGCAATTTCTAATTTAATAAAATCGCTCACAAATTGCCATCATACCAATATATTCTATGCTCTGTCAATGTTAATTGCTATGGTTTCATGTTTATTTAATGGTAAAGGATAAACCACAACGACAGGAAGTAGTAATTAAGGGGTTATGGAAGCGAAACCCTCCTCCCATTAAGTCTTCTGCGTAGTCTAAGCGTAGGTTTGATAAATAGTTTAAACTTTGTTCATCGATGAGTAGGGAAATGTCTTCTATGGTGTGAAGGCGATCGCTATTTTCTTGGCTATCACATAAGTCAAAGGTATAATACAGTCCATCACAACCCCCTGGTTTAACTGCTAAACGAAAGTAACTATCAGGTTGTTGACGACTATTTTGCATTCGTTTTATTTCTTTTATGGCTGCGGGTGTCAATTCGATCATAGTCTTGGCATCATAACCTATCAACTTTTAATTGTATAAGGAGTTAAGCAAAAAGTATAGAAAAGGAGAGTTGACGGATAAACCTCGTCTTCGGTCATACAGAAAAAAAGGAGGATTGTCTCTTGTCACTTATCCTAAGCAAGCCTTAAAATTGGTTGACAATAAAATTAGAATTCCTTATTGAATTTCCCACAAAAGTAGGCAAATCAATTTTACAATAAACGTCGCTCATTCTTACAGTCCTTACTGAAAGGTAATGGACAAAGTTCCCAAAAAATTCGTCGTCTTACTAGATGTCGAAATCAAAAAGTTGATGATTATCTTCATAAAGCTAGTCGTTAT
>NZ_JASJEB010000145.1 GCF_030064895.1 Crocosphaera sp.
TTTTATGACAGTTTTATGAAGAGACGTTCTTATCCGTCAGATATAACAGATTCCCAATGGGAAATAATTGAACCATTACTACCAAAGCCCAAAAAACGAGGGAGGCAAAGAGAAACTAATATAAAAGAAGTAGTTATAGCAATCGCCAGGGCGATTAGGACATAGAATAGAGAAAGACCCTTAAACTTTTCTCCTCTATGGCTAAACCTTACAGTTATGATCTCCGCCAGAAAGTCATTGATGCAATCGCGCTTGATGGACTAAAAAAGAGTGAAGCCAGTGAACTATTCAACATCAGTCGTAATACCATAGATTTATGGCTGAATCGGCTTAAAGAAACGGGAGACTTCGCGGCTAAACCCAATCAACCACCTGGGAATAATCATAAAATTCGAGATTGGTCAAAATTTGAAGAGTTTGCTCGCACTAATGGAGATAAAACCCAAAAAGAAATGGCTGAACTCTGGCCAGAAGAAATTAGCGATCGCACTATATCAAGAGCCTTAAAAAAAATTGGGTTCACCCGTAAAAAAAAACCTATGGTTATCGAGAAAGAAATGAGGTTAAAAGGCAAAAATTTAGAGAAGAGATAGAAATGTATAAACCATCAGAAAGAGTCTATATAGATGAAGCTGGAATGGACAATAGAGAAGATTATGGCTATGGTTATAATGAAAAAGGAAAACGCTTTCATGCACTCAAAAGCGGGAGAAGAGAAGGGCGAGTCAATATGATTGCGGCTTGGAGTAATGGACAATTATTCGCTCCGTTTACTATTGAAGGAGCTTGTAATAGAATAGTATTCGAGACTTGGCTTGAGAATTGTTTAATCCCATCACTAAAACCTGGACAAATAGTAATAGCAGATAATGCCACATTTCATAAAGGTGGACGAATTAAAGAATTAATTGAGGCGGCAGGTTGTCAGTTAAAATATTTGCCATCTTATTCCCCCGATCTTAATAAAATTGAGCGATGCTGGTCATGGTTAAAGAGTCGAATTCGTAAAAAAATTAGTCAATTCAAGTGTCTTCGGGATGCCATAGAAGATGTGCTTCGCACAGTGTCCTAACCGCCTTGGCGGTTGCTATAATAAACGAACTTTGACATACTGAGAATATAAATATCGCTGTAGGGTCGATAATTTATTATGTTTTTTGGATTGGAATAAATTAGTATTTAAGGTTTCAAATTTACGATAAATATTAGTTAAACGACTACTAATTGCTGAAGGAGAAATAAAAAGCTGTTTAGCTACTTCACGAATAGAATAAGATTGGTTTGGAGTTGGAAAAAGATTGATTAAGGTTTCTGTTTCAATATCTGTTAAATGATATCGTCGGGCGATACTTTCTAGAAAATCTATCCAATTAAAAACGGGGTCATCTCCTTCAACAGTAGAAACAAGATTTAACCGCGCACGACTTTTATCTAATTTTTTAATATAAGGGGCATATTCTGCACCATATTGTCTTAGGGTTGAGACAGAAATGGTAGCAAATGCTTGAATTAATTCTAGGTCATCATCTCCTGTTAATTGTAAGGGAAGATTTAATAAAGTTGCTTCAAATTCACGAATAGTTTGATAACCAAAATGACTAGCAATTTTTTCCGTCAAACTACCAATAACACCCAGACAAAAATCTTTTTTATGTACACCATTTTCTATCTCTAAATGCTCTAATAAGCTTTCTCTAATTCCTGGTTTAAATTCAAATTGAATATCATGAGGAGATTGATAATAGGCTGTCGTTAACGAGGGGTTTTGATTAATAGGTTTTGTCCGGCTTAATAATCCTCCCATAACTACTTCTGCTACATGAACTTGAGTAGATTCTGGTAATAGGGTTCTTTGGACTAAACGAATGGTTGAAAAACTAACAGGAATAGCAGACAACCACTGAATTAATTTCCAGGCGATTTGAGAAGAAGTAGCATAAAAATTATTAATTTGTTGAAGAGGTGTCATTGTTTCATTTTCATCATCTTCCTCTTCTTCTTCGTAGATAAAGTTAGACCCTAACCAAACCCCTGAACACCAACTAATTCCCTTTCCCATGATTACATTAACCCAAGATTCAATGGATGTAGATTCTAGGTTAATAATAGGCAGTTTAACTAAGTTAATTAAAACTTGTTCTGATAATCCTTTGACTTGCCAAGAAGCAAGAGGAATAGCTTGCCAATTTTGGCTAGGAAGTCCCTTTTTTTGATTGCCCAATCGCAGTTTTATCCCATAGTCAATATTAGTTCGTTCCCACATTGTTTCGGGAAAAGGATTCAATAAAGTTAAGAGTCCTTTGCTTGACCATTGTTGCATAATTTTGATGAATTCTTGACTATTCCAAGCGTTTGAAATACAATCACTTATTATCAAAACTAAACGCCGACCACTGGGGTCATTTAATTGTTGAGGAGAAAGGAATTGACACAGAGATTCAAAAGACGTAATGTGCAATGTTTCTGTAGATTGATTCCAGTTCATTCCATAGGTTTTTATATCTCGAAAAGCCCCTAAATGTTCCAGAAATTCTTTTACTTCCTTTAGTAAAGGTTGCCAAAGTATCATAGATTCACTCTTTTCTATAATCAAAGCAATATCTAACCAGCGTTCTTTTTTGGGAGTAAGAACGGGAAAGTAAAGAGGAGTTTTTGGGGTACTAAGTTCGGCACTTTTTTTAACTGTTTCTTTGACGTTTAATTCCTGAACTGTTCGAGAATTAACTTTCTTTTTTAAAGGTTTAAATAAGCGTCCTAATTCTAAAGTATTGGTAACAATTCCTGTGTCTGGTAATTTAATTGGTAATTTGTCTAGAGGTGATGATGTATTTTCAGTCTTAGGAATAGAGGAAGATTCACTTGATGATTGAGTTATGGGAAAATTGCGTTCTGGTTCTAATTTTTCTAGATTAACAAGCTTATTATCAGCATATTTTTTATTGTCTGGTTTGTTATTATCTTCTGTTACATATTCAAGTTCGGAGGTTTTTTCTGGGTCTTTGCTTTCTTCAATTTCTGGAATTAAGACACTGACTTTTTCCATAAACCATAAAGCTTCTGCGATTTGTATCGCATCTAAATCTAATTTTTCTTGATCAATAAAAGATACAATTTCTGTTAACATAACACTTACTTATCTCCTGTTGTGTTGAGATAAGCCATTAAACGCTCTTTAATAGCTTGTTTTTCTTCATCGTCCAAGTTGGGGTTATTAAGAAACATAAAAACAACATTGAGTAATTGATCTGTTGCTAATGTTCCTTGTTGTTTGTCTCTTTTGTCTCTAAATTCTTTAATAGTTTTTTCGATATCTTTGGTCAAATCATCTCCTAAATGAGCTTTTACAATATTAGTCAATTCTTCTAATGTAGGTCGTTTAATCTCTAATTGAATACAACGACGTTTAAAAGGTAAAGGAAACTCTCTTTCTCCATTACTGGTCATAATAATAATAGGAAAATGCTGACAAATAATCTTTCCATCTACTACTTTATAGGTACTGTCATCATCGCTTTGAACGGTTACGGTATGATATTTTAGATACTTTTTTAATCTTCGTAATTCTTCGATAATAAAATAGCCTTCTTCAAAAATATTTAAGAGATCGTTGGGTAAATCAATATCACTTTTATCAATTTCATCAATTAGTAAAACTCTGGGTTGTTTCTGTGAACACATAGCTGTTCCCAATGGACCGAGACGAATATAATCACCGATATCAAATTTACCTTCTGGTGCTGGTTCTTGATTTAGTTGAACATCTTGTAAACGAGCGATCGCATCATAATAGTATAATCCTTCTTGTAGTGTGCTACGGGTATTAATGGGCCAATGTAAGATATCTCCTAATTCTAATTCTGAGGCAATGGCCCTAGCTAAACTAGATTTTCCTGTTCCTGGTTCTCCTGTTACTAATAGAGGACGACGCAAATAAATAGCCATATTCACAGCGTTAATTACTTTATCGTTCGCTTGAAAGGTTTCATGGGGTGGTTTTTGGGGTTTTTGTTGGTTAAAATTCCGCCAAGGAGGGGGTTCTGGCCATTTTTTAATAGAATGGGGTTCTTTCGTTCCTTTAAAAATTTGCCAATCACTCATGATGTTCTTTCCTTTGTACTTGATATGTTTAAAACAAAATTGATGAGTAGGAATTATTCCAAGTTTAATAGTTCTTTTTCAGGATAATTATAAGGGTTTTCCCATAAAAAACAAAGATGATAACCTAAATGATTAGAATTCTCCTGATTTAATTTTCTGGCTTCGCTTCTCATTTCTTTGATAGATTGAGGTAAGGTTTTAAAATTTAAAGGATTGTTCTCATCAGTATTAATTAAGTTATCTAATTCTGTGGAATGATTGATAGTAGAATCTTCACATCTAGACCACAATATTAAAGGAATTCCCATTTCTATAAAAGACTCATAACTCAGATTTTCTAGACTTTCTAATTTTACAGGAAGATTAATACCAAGAATCGGATTTTCTTCATTATCAATAATTTGTAAATCTTGCTCATTTTTATCATTACATTCACAAGCTAAAATATACTGAGTTGAATTAATTGATTGAGAATTACAATAAAGTTCATCCCATTTGTTCTTCCATAATTTACGGCAATGTTTATACATGGGATGGAGACGCTGTGATGAACGAATATGAACAGAGAAAAAGGGACCACAGCCTATTGTTTTATTATGTCTATACTCCCAACAATCAAAAGATGATGATGACCAATCATCAAAAATAATCCATTCTATCGCTATCTCAAAATCTTGCTCCGGTTTTATTTCCTCTAATTTTTGATTACATTCTTCAATCAAGCTATATAATTTTTCTTCAATCTCTACCTGAGTATAATTTCGATCAATTTTAAAAGTTTCTAACAATTCCTCGTGCTTAAAATTTTTATTAGATTCAGGAAAAGCTAACCAAGTTTTAATTTGAAATTTATCAGGATCGTGCAAATTAACTTTTGATGTTTCTAACTTTAAGTCAATTAATAAATAGACAAAACTTTCATCAAAATTCAACCTATTATTATTAAGAGAATCAGAAATAATAGGTTTATTGACTAACTTTGTATTGATCATAGATAAAACTCCACCATCCTCTATCTTTTTTTTTTCTCTTTCTGATTAGTTAAATCTGGAATCAATTTAATTAGCTGTTCACCAAACTGATATTTAAGGTCTTCAATACTCTTGTATGCAGTATAAAAATGACCTAAATTACTTAGTTTATCTTTAAAAATATGTAAACTTTGCAAATGTTCTAAATTCACTTGACTTACATTAATTTGTGCTTCTTTAAAATAAGTAAAAATTAGCGGTTTATTATTCTCTTGAAAAGTTTCATAAGCTGTCATCACTTCTTCTTCAGTATATTGACCAACCTTCGTTTTAAACAGACTAACAACTATATCACATTCCCTAATAGCATTATTATATTCATCTTGTAAACGAGTTGCTGACATAGCATCAAGAAAATCTTCCCAAATTACTAGCTCTAAGAAGATTTCCTGTTTAATATATTCTTTATTCTTACGATTAATAAAAATCTCAAATTGTTCTCTATCTTCTTTCAATTCTGAGGAAGAAGCTAAAAAGATTTTAATAGTTTTAATAATTTGATTACTCATTTGATTAATAACAAAAATTTCCCTACTTAGTTCCTACTTTTTTTTGGTTCCAGTAATGCAACCCTGCTTTCTAACTCTTTGATAACCTAAGTTTAGAGATTTATCACAACAAAATGATCAGATTTAAGGATATTTTTAGAAAATAATGGGGCTTCTACCCTTATCATTGTAGAAGCCCTTGTCAAAAAAGAAATTTTCAGGAGAAATATCAAAAAGGACAATCATCCTCATCATCTAACTGCATATCCCATTTGGCCGCCAAAACTTGAGTAACCATCGCTTCTAAAGTAGCAGGGTCCATATTAGAATTACTCTCAGGAATAGGTGAAGAGTAAGTAACAGGAATCAAACGTAAGCAACGACGATCTTGTATTAAATCGAAATAAGCTTCTTGTTTTTGCGATCGCTGGAGTTGTAAATAATCGAAACTTTGAACATTAATATACAAAGAACGATTAACCACAATAGTTGCTTGAGCAGGATCGTTAAACACTTCAACTATCCATCCCTCCCCTTCGCTTTCTAGTTGTCCATCGAGGGTATGAATATAACGAACCCTTCCGAGATCGTTGAGAATACGTTTCATGTCCTCAGCATTAATAATAATCCCAAAATCAATAATACAGGGGGCAGGGAATGGGTGTGAGGGGTTATGGTGACTCATAAGAAATTGCCTGAAAGCATAACAATTGGTAATCAGTCTAAAGACTGTAGGAGTGGAAAGATAAAGCAAGATTTGCCTTTGTCTTTCTTGGGAGGAGAGAAACAATGTTGCTGACGACGTTTAATCAAGGGGATAGAACATTTTGGTGTGTTGTCCTTAGCCATGATTTGATTAGAGCGAATTAGCCATTTAGTGCAAGTTGAGGCGAAGCTTAGTCTACGCTGTCCACTTTACCCAAAGGCTAAGTGCCATCTAATATCATGTTACCGCAATATTCTCTGCCCATTCCTTAAACCCCGAAGACATGGCAGTTAATTTGAGTATCTTAAATTTTCTACATATATCTAGTTAAATGTTCAATGTTTGATAGAATTTATTATGAAATTGACTATCTTTCTTTTGATTTTTCCCATACTCCCCACACTCATTCAAGCGCAATATTAATACACCCAATTGAAAAATGTGATCCAATCCCTATTAGGGGCTATCATTTTCTATACAATTATTCCTTTACCTGAGCATTGGCCGAAAAGTTTTCAAGGGATCGCCCGTTGGTCTCCTATCATTGGTCTCAGTATAGGCGCATTATTAGCAATAATCGATATACTCCTCAATTGGATAGGATTTCCCATAACCGTACGCAGTGCTTTAATTATCGCTTTAGGGATTTATCTGACCGGCGGTTTACATTTAGATGGAGTCATGGATAGTGCCGATGGTTTAGCTGTTACAGACAAGGAAAAACGTCTAGAAGTGATGCAGGATAGCGTATCAGGAGCCTTTGGAGTGATGGCCGGGGTGGTGGTCATTGTCCTCAAAATCGTCGCTTTGAGTGCCATTTTTCACCATCGTGGTTGGTTTTTAATGGTGGCTTATGGTTGGGGAAGATGGGCCCAGGTGAATGCGATCGCCTTTTATCCCTATCTCAAACCCACCGGAAAAGGGGCTTTTCATAAACAATATTTACAGGTTCCCCAAGACTTATGTTTGGGGTTGATCGGTTTATGGGGAACAACAGGGGTATTCATCGCTCTCTACCCTGAGTTATGGCAGTTAGGGTTAATGGGAACAGGGATAGGGATGGCGATCGCTTTAGGGGTGGCAGCGTGGTTTAATCGTCGGTTTGGGGGTCATACAGGAGACACTTACGGGGCCGTGGTGGAATGGACAGAAACCTTAATTTTGTGTCTATTATCAATTCACGGGGCGTAAACGAGTGACATTGAGGCGAAAATTACCCCCTCCGGTTTCCCCAAACGCACGTACACGGATGATATAGCGACCGGTTTCGGTGATGCGAGAAAATAACAAAGAGTTGGTACTACCATCGGGACCATCATCATTTTCAGCAATGGTCGCACCATCAGCACCTAACAATAAGACCACACTATCAAACTCATCGGAATTCAGGTCGATGGCGACTTGATCCCCTTTTTGCAGTTGTATTGTATAGTCTTTGGCAAACCCACCTTCCCCTGTAGGAATATCTCTCTCCGAGAGACGATCGGAGATGGGTCCATCGGATTTAATAGGAATGGGAGTATATATCCGTTGTTGTCCTCGCACTGGTATTGGGGTCAGTCCCAACATTAGAGAAAATAAAGCGATCATTAAGGAACGAGACCAGTTTTTAGCAGACAAATAGCTCATATTATCAATAATACTTACACACACTTCCGTATAGTTTATCGAATGTCTAGGGATTGGGGTCACACTTAATCTAAAATTAGCCAAAAATTTAGAAATTTTTTATTATTAACAATGGTGATAATCTAATTGAAAGATTTGGAGTTAGATAAATGTCAGATTTTCCCAATTATAGCGATCGCATGAAAGAAGACTTAGAAAAAATTAGACAACAAGAACAACAAAAACAGTCTAAAAGACAACAGGAAATGGAACGCGATCGCCGTATAGTTCAACGAGAAGAGGATTATAAATTACTGCTGAAAAAACAACGAGAATTGGAACGAGAAAAGGCTAAGTTACGGGCAGAAATTAGACGTAAAAAAGCTCTAAAAGAACAACAAGAAATAATTAAAAAAGAAGAATTTAATAGAGAAGAAAAACGAAGAAAGCAACTTGAATATGATCGAGAAAAACTGAGAAAACAAGAATCATCACAAACAAAATATCATCCTCCTTCTTATACTCCTAGTTATTCTCCATCTCCTAAGTCTAATATTGAAGAACAATTAAAAGAATTAGATAAACTAATTGGACTTAATCATTTAAAGGATGAAGTTCGTCAATATATTAACTTTCTCAAGGTACAAAAATTAAGAGAGAAACAAGGTTTACAAGCAGTTCCTATTACTTTACATTCTGTTTTTTGTGGTTCTCCAGGGACAGGAAAAACAACTGTTGCGAGATTAATGGGACAAATTTATCAACATTTAGGAATTCTCAAAAAAGGACATTTAATTGAAACAGATAGATCGGGAATGGTGGCCGGATATGTGGGACAAACAGCACAAAGAGTGGATGAATTAGTTAATTCTGCTTTAGATGGGGTATTATTTATTGATGAAGCTTATGCTTTAAAACCTGTAAATGCTGGTAATGATTTTGGTCAAGAAGCTATTAATATGTTATTAAAAAGAATGGAAGATTACAGAGATAGATTAGTAGTTATTGTGGCAGGTTATGGGAATGAAATGAACCGTTTTATTAATTCAAATCCTGGTTTAAAATCTCGGTTTAGTCGTTACTTTTATTTTGATGATTATACGCCCCAAGAATTAGTAGAAATTTTTAATACTTTTTGTGAGCAACATAGTTACACTTTAACAGAACCAGCAAAGGATATATTATTAACACGATTTAAGGAATTATATGACCATCGTGATAAAAGTTTTGGTAACGGTAGATTAGTCAGAAATATGTTTGAAAAAGCTATTGAAAAACAAGCTAATCGTTTAGTTAATATTACTGATATCAATCCTGATATTATGCAGCAAATATTACCAGAAGATGTTGAGAAATTAATAATTAATAGTTAATATAGCAGTTCTCATACTTGTGAGGTATAGAGGTAGTCTCTTTGAGGCAGGGGGCAGGAGGCAGGAGGATTTTCAAGTTGTAAGCTATGCAATTTAAAAGGGGGTATGGTAAGCGGATTTGGTATAACTCCGGGAGCATCCCAAAGTTGCAAATTGTCCTTGATTGATAATAGTTGATCTGATTAATTTCCCCCCGTCTCCCCATCTCCCCCTCTCCCCGTCAAACTCCAAGAATAAGTTTTTGGCAAAAATGGGAT
>NZ_JASJEB010000012.1 GCF_030064895.1 Crocosphaera sp.
TATCATTTATCATTCGTTTGGAAGTAGGCTTGAAACCTCTCCCAAACTTCTTTCTCCCTAAAGGGAGAGGCTTGAAACCAAAATGTTCAATGTTTAATGTTCAATGTTCAATGTTTGGTAAATGGTTAATTTCCTGTTCTCCCCAAGACGCTCTGACTAAGAAATGACGCAAACTATGGTAAGAGACATCGGAAAAAGTTAAAGATTTTTAGGAAAATCTAGGGAAAATCCTTAAGTGACCTTGAGGAAATCCAGAAATTCTCTTTAGAGTTTATACACTAAAGAAGGAAATAACTGAACCAGAGATCCTTAACTCAATATTCAGTCATTTCCGGTGTTAATGATTTTCTTAATCATCTCCTAAAATGGTATCAACACGAACAAAAAAAGATGTCCCGGTCTGGCAACCGTTAAAAACAATCGCCAGATCCTTCTCTCCATATTGGATTGCTTGTATTCCCTTAGCAGCTATTATTACTATTGTTTGGAATAAGGCTGTTGTCGCTGAAAGTGTAGAAATCAACGTCCTAGAAGTTACTACGGAAAATGCTGACGCAGTTCTCCAACTACAAGGAACCCTCGACGCTATCTGGGTACTGATTGCAGCGATCCTCGTTATTTTCATGAATGCAGGTTTCGGGATGTTAGAAACCGGCTTTTGTCGTCACAAAAACGCCGTTAACATTCTCTCCAAAAACCTGATTGTTTTTGCCCTAGCAACTCTCGCTTATTGGGCGATCGGTTATTCTCTAATGTTTGGCGGCCCTGAAAATCCCATTATTGGGTCTGGAGGATGGTTCCTCAGTGGAGAACCGGCAACCTACGGACTCGACCCCTTCCCTGCTGGACTGCCTGTTTCCGTAGCCTTCTTGTTCCAAGCAGCTTTTGCTGGAACCGCAGCCACCATCGTTTCTGGGGCAGTTGCCGAACGGATCAAGTTTAATGATTTCATAGTTTTCAGTTTATTGTTAGTAGGTATTTCCTATCCCATTACCGGCCACTGGGTTTGGAGTGGCGGTTGGTTAGGAAGCCTTGGCTTTAGTGACTTTGCTGGCTCTACAGTGGTTCACTCCGTTGGGGGTTGGGCTGCACTGATGGGGGCAGCTATCCTCGGGCCTAGAATGAATAAATATATTGATGGTCGTCCCCAAGCGATTCCCGGCCACAATATGAGTATTGCAACTTTAGGCTGTCTCATTCTTTGGATCGGCTGGTTTGGGTTTAACCCAGGTTCTCAGTTAGCTGCTGATGAAGCTGTTCCTTACATTGCTGTTACAACCAACTTAGCGGCCGCTGCCGGTGGTGTTGCAGCTACTTTCGTCGCTTGGGTTAAAGACGGTAAACCCGACCTCTCCATGATTATCAATGGTATTTTAGCAGGATTAGTGGGTATTACGGCCGGTTGTGATGGGGTATCCTACTGGGGTGCTGTGATCATCGGTGCTGTTGCTGGTGTAATCGTTGTTTATTCTGTTAGCATTATTGATTCCGTTCTCAAAATCGATGACCCCGTTGGAGCGATTTCTGTCCACTTAGTCAATGGTATCTGGGGAACCCTAGCAGTTGGCTTATTCAACACAGAAAGTGGCCTATTCTACGGTGGTGGTTTTGCTCAACTGGGAAGTCAAATCGTTGGTATTGTCGCCATTGGTGCATTTACAGCCATTTTCAGTGGCATTGTCTGGACGGCTCTCAAGGCAACCATGGGTATCCGTGTGAGTGCTGAAGAAGAACTCGAGGGTTTGGATATTGGAGAACATGGAATGGAAGCTTATGCTGGTTTTGCTAAAGAAACCGATGGTTTTGGCGGTTCCGGTTCTTCTACGGTTAATGAAGATGTTACCACAGGGGCTGGAATTTAGTTAATTTAACCCTTAAAGTAACCTAAGTCCGCTATCACTGCGGACTTTTTTTATCAGAAATGTGGAAAGACAATTTAGCCGCGATAAATTCCCTGATGACAGCCAGAACAGGAGTTGTGTGACAAATTTTGCTATGATAAAAAGTTGCTGGTAATTTGTAAAACTCCTGTGACTATGAGTTTGAGTTGGATGCGTCGTGCTGATCGCCTAGAAGCTTTGCCTACCTATGTTTTTGCTAGATTAGATGAACTCAAAGCTAAGGCCAGAGAACAGGGATTAGATTTGATCGATTTAGGTATGGGAAACCCCGATGGTATGGCACCGCAACCTGTCATACAAGGGGCGATCGCTGCTTTACAGAAGCCTCAAACCCACGGTTATCCACCCTTTGAAGGAACGGCAAGTTTTCGGGAAGCTATTACCGCTTGGTATCGTCGCTGTTATCGGGTGGATCTCGACCCCAGTAGCGAGGCGTTACCTTTAATCGGCTCCAAAGAAGGGTTAGGCCATTTAGCCTTAGCTTACATCAATCCGGGGGATGTTGTCTTAGTTCCTAGTCCTTCTTATCCAGCGCATTTTCGCGGGCCTTTAATTGCCGGGGCTGATCTTTATCCGCTTATTTTATCAGCCGAAAATGACTGGTTAATTGATCTTTCTACTATCCCTGAAAATGTTGCTCAAGCAGCGAAAATTTTATACTTTAATTATCCCAATAATCCCACTACAGCAACCGCACCCAGAGCTTTTTTTGAAGAGATTATTCAGTGGGCAACCCATTACGAAATTATGTTAGTTCATGATTTATGTTATGCGGAATTAGCTTTTGATGGTTATCAACCTACCAGTTTATTAGAAATTCCTGGGGGAAAAGAGATTGGTGTAGAATTTCATACCCTTTCTAAAACCTATAATATGGCTGGTTGGCGTGTGGGTTTTGTGGTAGGAAATTCGGAAATTATCCAGGGTTTAAGAACGTTAAAGACTAACCTAGATTATGGTATTTTTTCTGCGGTTCAAGCTGCTGCTGAGACTGCTTTAAACTTACCTCATAGTTATATTAAAAAAGTTCAAGAACGTTATCAAACGAGAAGAGATTTTTTGATTAAAGGGTTAGGAGAACTCGGCTGGAATATTAAACCCTCTCAAGCAACTATGTATCTTTGGGTTCCTTGTCCCACTAATACTAATTCTACAGATTTTGCTCTTGATGTTTTGCAAAAAACGGGTATTGTTTTTACTCCTGGAAATGCTTTTGGAGAAGGGGGTGAAGGGTATGTAAGAATTAGTTTAATTGCTGATTGTGATCTATTAGGAAAAGCGTTAAATCTTCTCAAGCAAGCAGGGATTTATTTTCAATAATAAATAATTACTTTATTGGAGAGATTTAAAATAAGTCTCGATGTATTTGGATCAGTACCTGCTCCAAAACTAAGAGATGGTTGGTACAAAAGCTCTATAATATTAACTTTACTTTAATTTTTCATGATATCAAATACTAATATAGTGTAGAAAAACATCAGAGAATAGTATGAATATGTCTTAATATAGCCTTTCTCGGACTCATGAGGTAAACCTAATATCTAACTCCGAACTCCGAACTCCGAACTCCTAAAACTAGAAAACTCTGTACCTCACAAGTATGAGAATTGCTATATATAGCTTTTACAGTTGAGTCGTGAACAGTGTAACACAAGCAGGATAATGGTTATAGCTTAGAAAGCTGTGTTACTGTTTGTCTATTAAATGTAAATACTATAGAGACTCAAAAAATTTGATAAAATATTCCTACTATTTAACCATAAGTTAACATGACTATTCCTTTTCAACCCCAACCCTTAAACATTCCTCCCCGTTTACTTCTGGGTCCTGGTCCATCTAATGCTAACCCCCGTATTTTATCAGCAATGAGCCTTCCTCCTATTGGCCATCTTGATCCCTTTTATTTACAAATGATGGACGAGATCCAAACTTTATTACGGTATGTGTGGCAAACTGAAAATGATTTAACCATCTCTATTAGTGGAACAGGAAGCGCGGGAATGGAGGCCAGTTTAGCTAATGTGGTTGAACCTGGAGATGTGGTATTAATAGGGGTGATGGGTTATTTTGGTAACCGTTTAGTAGATATGGCCACCCGTTATGGTGCAGATGTTAGAAAAATAAGTAAACCTTGGGGCGAAAATTTTAGTTTAGCAGAATTAAAAGAAGCATTAGAAACCCATAAACCTGCTATTTTAGCGTTAGTTAATGCAGAGACTTCTACTGGGGTCAGACAACCCTTAGAAGGGGTAGGGGAGTTGTGTCGAGAACATAATTGTTTATTATTAGTTGATGCAGTTACCAGTTTAGGAGGAGTTCCTTTTTATGCGGATCAATGGGGTGTTGATTTAGCTTATAGTTGTAGTCAGAAAGGGTTAGGTTGTCCCCCCGGACTTTCACCTTTTACTATGAGCGATCGTGCTTGGGAAAAGTTGCAAAAACGTACCACTCCAGTGTCTAATTGGTATTTAGATATGAACCTCTTAAATCAATATTGGGGAGAACCCAGAAAATACCATCATACTGCTCCTTGTAACATGAATTATGGCTTAAGAGAAGCATTATCTTTGATCGTAGAAGAAGGAATCGAAAATAGTTGGCAACGACATCAAAAAAATGCAGAATTATTATGGGAAGGGTTAGAAAAGTTAGGCTTAGTTTGTCATGTAAAAAAACAGTTTCGTTTACCAACTTTAACTACCGTTCGTATTCCTGAAGGGGTTAACGGAAAAGCAGTTTCTAGTTATATTTTAAAAGAGTACAATATCGAGATTGGAGGAGGTTTAGGTGAATTAGCTGGGAAGGTTTGGCGCATCGGTTTAATGGGTTATAATTCTCGCCCAGAAAATGTTTTATTATTGTTAGAAGCTTTAAATAAAGTTTTATAACTTTCTAATCTTTCAAAAATCTAAGTAGTCGGACATAAATATAGTTAACTGTCTTAAGAAATGTAAATAAGCGGTAACCCCTATCCCTGCTCCCTTCTCCCCGCTCCCCCGCTCACTTTGCAGTAACGTTTATTTTTGTCCAGGTACTTAGTATGGTGTGTGATTTTTTTGAGTTAAGTGGGAATAATCATAGTAAACAGTAAGTTAAACTTGTGAAATTCTATGAATATAACAACCCAGACTGATACCAGTTTGATCACTTTTTTTCTCAACACTCGTCTAGACTGTATTTCTGCAACTGTTTCTGAAGTCTCTGTCAAAGACAATTTTCTGATGATCATGATAGAATCCATTGATATCCCTGATCAAGAAAAATCAATAAAAATCATCCAAGAAAATTGTTTTAAACTCAACCTTAAATCCGTAGAAAGGGTAAAAGTTTATGGAAAAAAACAAGGAAATACTCTACCCGACTGGGATCAAGAATTGGGTTTAAAATTATCAACAACACAGACAACGACTTCCCAAAATCTTATTCACACACCTTCCCCAAAAAAGCATAAAAATCAGAATATTTCTGCAACAACGACCGATTATGTAGAGGATTCTCAAAAGTCTTGGTGGCATTCTATCACTCAAACCGCAACATCTACAAGTAATGCGATCGGTGGTGCGATGACACAAGCAGGAGGTGTCATAGCTGATAATGCTATGGAAATTGGCAAAACAGTAGCAGATACTACCGTCAATGCAGGATCAGCAATGGGAAAGGCAGCTTTATCAATACCAGGTGGTGTTGGTTATTTATACGATGTAGTCAGCAACAATCCTCAACTCCAAGAATTAACAAAAGGATGTAAAATTGATTGGTTAGTTGCAATTATTGAAAACGTTGATGTCGTTAAAGCAGAGACAGAAGTTAAACAATTAAAAGAAAAATATCCTCATGAAACCTCATCTGAAATTGCTCATCGTATTATCGTAGATAAAGCAATATATTCAGGTGGGACAGGATTAATGAGTAGTCTAGTTCCGGGTGTTGCTGCTGCCATGTTTGCTGTAGATTTAGCAGCAACGACTTTGTTACAAGCAGAAATGGTTTGTCAGATAGCTTGTGCTTATGGTTTAGACTTAGAAGATAGTGCAAGAAAAGGAGAAATTTTATCAATTTTTGGCTTAGCTTTAGGAGGGAGTCAAGCAGCTAAATTAGGTGGAAAATATGCTCTTAAAGCAGGATTAGGATTCTTAAGAAATATTCCTGCTGCTGGTGCTGTAATTGGAGCAAGTACCAATGCGCTTATCATTTACGCTTTAGGACATAGTGCTTGTCAATTTTATGAAGCACAATTTAATCCTTTAGAAATAGAAGCAACCCTTGAACAAATGCAATTGGAAGGAACAGAATATCTTCAAAAAGCTATTACTCAAGAAGTAATTATGGATCAAGTTTTAGTTCATCTATTTTTAGCTGGTAATCCTCAAATAACACAAGAAAAAATGCTTCCAGAATTACAAACTTTGAATCTTAGCCCTGCTTCTTTAGAAAGCATTACCCAAAATTTACATAATCCGCCTTCTTTAGAGCATTTACTGTCACAATTAAATCAAGATTTTGCTGTTGCATTACTTGCTCAATGTGAAAAAGTTGCTAAATTAGATGGAGTGATTACCCTAGAAGAATTGGCTATCATCAAAATAATAGCTAATCATTTTAATTTGCCCATAAATTTATAAAATAGTATTGGCGATCACTAATTAATGTAAGGGGGGAGAATAGATTAATTTAACAGATTTGTTAAAATTATGACTTCCCTAAAAAAACGGTACACTTTTTTATATCTAGCAACGATTTAATAATTGATGTTTGATAATAGAGAGTTTACATTTTAGTATTCAATAGTGTAACATAGGCATTACTTCTACACGATCAGTACAAGAAAGATTTTTACATCCTAGAAGGCTGTGTTACTGTTTATTAATATATATTCAGAAGATGTTAACTAAAACCTTCATACCTAAACTAACTGATGATGGATCTTATACCTTCTTTTCCGATGAGTTTGAAGAGTTATTTCATTCCCATTCAGGAGCAAAACAAGAAGCAAAATATAAATTTATTGAACCTTGTAAAATAAAAGAAAAAGTAACTATTAAAAATACAATAAGAATACTTGATATTTGTTACGGATTAGGTTATAATACAGCAGTTGCTTTAGAAAATGTTTGGTCAATTAATCCTAAGATAAAAGTAGAACTATTTGCCCTAGAAAAGGACATAAATGTACCCTTGCAAACTATAAATTCTAACTTGTTAGATAATTTTTCAGATAATGTTATTGATAACTTAAAAGGTTTAGCAAACCATCAAAAAATCAAAAATAATCGTTTAAATGCTCAACTATTACTAGGAGATGCAAGACAAACAATAAAAACAATAATTAATCAAACATTTCTAGCAGATGCTATATTTTTAGACCCATTTTCTCCTCCAAAATGTCCTCAACTGTGGACAGTAGAATTCATAAAATTAGTATCTCAATGTTTAGGAAAAGATGGACATCTGGCAACTTATTCCTGTGCAGCTTCAGTGAGAACTGCTTTACAATTAGCAGGGTTAAAAATAGGAGCAACTAGAAGTGTAGGAAGGCGATCGCCTGGAACTATTGCTAACTGGAAAGGTAATAATTTACCTCCAATATCTCAACAGGAAAAAGAACATCTACAAACCCGTGCAGCTATTCCTTACCGAGATCCTAACCTAACAGATATGGCGGAAACAATTAAAACTAGAAGAGAAAAAGAACAAAGTAAAAGTGATTTAGAATCTAGTAGTCACTGGAAAAAAAGATGGTTAAATAATGGATAATTAAGTTGATAGAAAAAACTGGTAACTGGTAACTGATAACTGAATTAACTCCAGTCTTGTCCACCTTCTCCAGAAGACTTTTTATAAACCTTTCCTTTTTGGTGAAGCTGACGAGTTTTCTCGAATAATTCTGCTTCCGTTAACTCCCATTGTTCTAAAATTAAATCTAAATCTTGGGTTAATTGTCGGGCCCCAGGAAAATTACCATAACGAATACGAAGTCTAGCTAATTCCGCTAAATTATAGTCAGTGGGGTCAGCTACTAATAACTCATTAACAATAACGCGATCGCTTTTTTCTTGGGGATGCTTTTGATCTTGCGCCATATATCAAAAAGTGCGACGTAATTTTAGAGATTCATAAAAAGCAGGAGAAATCTCCCAGAGATTAACCACTCTGTCAAATCCACCAGAAGCTAAATATTGTCCATCAGGACTAAAAGCAATGACATTAACTCGATCGCTATGCTCTTGAAAATGCCGTAATAAGCGGCCAGTTTGCGCATTCCATAACCTAATCCCATCATGACCCGCACTAGCTAAAACTTGACCATTAGGACTAAGGGCCATCGCTTGAATTGGGCCTCTATGACCAGTCCAAGTATCCAATAAATCCCCTGTTGCCAAATCCCAGACCTTAATAGTGCGATCGCGACTTGCAGTAATTAAGCGTTTTTGGTCAGAAGTAATGACCAAACCAGAAATAGTTTGAGAATGTGCGTTAAACTCTGAGACAACTGTTTTATCCCTTAAATTCCAAAATCTAACAATTCCTTGATTATCTCCACTAGCAACTAAAAATCCGTTAGGGTGTATTGCCAAAGCGTGAGCAGGTATACCAAAATCTTCCAGTTGATAGAGAAAACGAGGTGGTTCCAAGGTCCAAACGCGAATCCCATCCAAAGCACCCGTTACCACTAGCTGACTATCAGGTGTTACCACTAAATCTAAAACATGGCTGTAATGTTCAAAAGAAGTTACCTTACTATCTCTTTCTGGCCAAACCCAGAAGTGAATATCAGAGTCTTCCCCACTACTGACTAAAGTTTGACCATTAGGGGAAACTTCTAGGGTTAAAATTGCGGAACTCTGAGTGCGCAGGGTATTAATTTCATGTCCATCTTGAATAGACCAAAATTTCAAAAAAGGTTCATTACTGCTTCCACCACTGATCACCGTCCTTCCATTCGGACTGAACGCCAAAGAGCGAATGGGAGTAGTATGGCCTGTTAAACGATGTTTAAAGCGTATTCCTAAGTTAACCACGGGAATTTTTTGCTCAGATAAGGCTTCTCGTTGTTGACGAATTAACTGAGCATGACTAGGAAGTGTCCAGCCTTGTCCTAAAACAACTAACGTCATTAAGATGAGTTTTAGGGTTGTGATTAGCTGCTTTTGCTTTTTCTGATCCTTCATCGGATAATAAGGGCTTTTATGGTGTAATTTTTTAGCCCTATTGTATCGACTTTGCCAATTTCTTGCTTAGCGACGATATTTCTCATGGGTTAATAAAGGCAAAGGGACATTAGAAGAACTAGGAGGAAGATAGCGTCTAGGTTTATTCTCTGTGATAATCGGCTGCGCTTTTTGTACTTGCCACCAGCGTAAAATAATGGAAACAGAGACAATCAACAATCCGAAGGAGAATAAAGACCCGCTTTGACCAACCCCTCCCATCACCGCATCTACAGCCCCCACAACTAGAATAAAACTAGAAATGGGTTCTTTGCGATAAAGGGTTCTGAGAACACGAGGCAATAAAATCTTCATGCTAATTGGATCGATTAAGATATCTATTCTAATTTCAGCTTATCTTATGTGCCATAAAATGAACTGTATAAATTACGGAAATTAGATTAATTATTACGGTATCTCACTTAGGATAAGTTACGGTAGTTTATCCAATCTCTATCAAAAATGTCAATAATTAACTGAAAGTTTGAAGAGGATGGGGTGTAAGGGTGGCAGGGTGTAGATATAGAGATTATTTCTCAAGTCTCTCCTAGTCTCCCATTCTCCCAGTATCCCCAGTCTCAATATCACTGTAAGCCTAACCAGGATAATAAACCTTGTCCTGTAAAATATTCAATGGCCAAAATTAATAAAAAGCCCACCATAGCAGCACGACCATTTAACCGTTCTGCATAATCGTTAAAACCAAATTTAGGATCTTCGAGCTTAGGGGTTTCTGTGGGTTGGGTAGAAGGTTCACTCATGGGTTTTCTCTGTAATTATTTTCTTTACATTTCTTTACTTTACCAACTAAAGTCACAAAGGAGAAATCTCATTTTCATCGACTTAGACTACAGACGTTTATATTTTAGGGGTCAACGCCCGTTGACCCCTACAGAAATATCTTTAGCTGGGTTTTAAACTTCTAGTCACGGCCATTGATAGCAATGAGCAAGCGTAAAATGAAGATAAATAAATTGATGTAGGTGAGGTACATGGACAACGCAGCAGGAAGATACTGTTCATCTCGATAAGTACGAGGAAGGATGTAAAAATCTACTACCGCAGCCCCAACAAATAAGAGAACCCCTAACCCAGAAATAGCGATTTCTAGCCAGCTAGGGCTATAAACTCCAAAAAAGGAGAAGATTAATTGCCCGAAGATCACCACTAAGAGGGCAATCATACCTAAACCGATGGTTTTGGTTAAAGCCATACCATCTTGCTCAGAGAGATTAGACCCCACACTCTTAGCAAAAATGAAAGTGATGCCACAACCTAAAGCAGCGATCGCAATTCCTTGGCTACCCACTCCTTGAGTTCCCAAGGCGACAAAAACGAGTCCACTGAGGGTGTAACCGGATAAGAGGCTATACAAAGCCAATAAAGGTAAAGCGGTGCTGTTATTGCCCTTTTCAGCGATATTGCGGGCAACAAAAAATAGAACCAATTCCAAAACGATCGCCACGAAGAAAGTAGGGAAAAAGAGATTAGGGAAAGATTGAATCACCCCTAACCCTCCGTAGGTTCCCACTGCGGTTAAAACTAAGCCACCTCCAACAAAAGGTAAAGCATTCGCGATCACATTGGGCCCGACAAGATGTTGACTTTGGGCTTCGCGAATCGCATCACGAAAGTTACTGGTATTACTCATACAATCCCTCTTTATTGACTCAAAGAATAACTTAAACAACTACTTATGTTTATAGCGAAAAATTAACCCAAGTGGCTAGTAAAGAATACCGAATCAGGGAACTGGTCAAAATCAATAGTTGCTAAAGTACCTCAGGGTAAATCTGCGTATTTCTCCAGATTAATTGTGGAGAAGTGCCTCAAATTTCCGTGTAATACCCATAGTAGGGAATTTCTCTGAGAAAGATAATAAGGAGACATAGACAAGATTCCTTAGTAGGATTTTCAACCTACCAACTGATAGAGGCTGAGCCAAGACTGTTTTGTTAGGGATGTTCTCGTAACTCCTATTATTATTTTTCCCTTGAAAATTTGTTGGATGTAACAATTATGACTCACTATAACCAAAGCAATACGAAGAAACATAGAGATAGCATGGAGCTTTTGAGTGCTTATGCCCGTAATCCTTCTTTAGGGTTACGAAATAAATTGGTAGAGTGTAATTTAGGATTAGTTCGTCAAGTTGCCCATCGCATTAATTGCCAGTGTTCAGAACCTTACGAAGATTTAGAACAGATTGGTTCTTTAGGTTTAATTCGTGCCATTGAACGTTTTGACCCTCAACAGGGTTGTGCTTTTAGTTCCTTTGCCATTCCCTATATTCGCGGAGAAATGCTCCATTATCTTCGGGATAAAGGCAGTGTCATGAGAATTCCTAGAAGGTGGCAAGAACTATATAACAAAGGCAAAAAAATACGTAAAAAGTTGACGGTCAGTTTAAAGCGTTCTCCTTTTGATTGGGAAATTGCAGAAGCTTTAATGGTTCCCTTAGAAGAATGGAATGAATGTCAACTGGCACTGCAAAACCGTCTTTTAGTGAGTTTAGATGCAACCATCAGCCAAAATATGGATTGTTCTATTAGTTTTGGGGATACTTTGCCAGATCATCATTACCAAGCGAAACAAAAATTAGAAGAAGATCGCTTACAATTACAAAGGGCTTTGAGTCAACTAGAGGATAAAACCAAGGCGGCCATCGAGTGTGTCTTTTTGCATGAACTTCCTCGCAAAGAAGCAGCCAAACAGATTGGTATTAGCCCCATGACGGTGACGCGCCATCTTAAAAAAGGCATTGAGCAGTTAGGCTCTCTGTTAGAACCTCAAGTGGCTTAGGAGATGATATGTTTAGGGCTATTTTTCCATTGGTTGAACCAGTTTCTAGCAATTCTCATAAGGTGTAAAATCTAATGAAGCAGCAAATTGCCAGTATTTACGCCCTGATTCTAAAGTTTTCTCTCAATATAAAAAGCTTTTGTAATGGGAATTTAACTAGAAGCTGACAGCAATTTTGCGCCAAGATGTACGGAGGTAGATATATGTTACTTCTTCTTCCCACACTCCCCACACATCCCGTCACCCCCTCACCTCCTGCAACCTCCGAAAATAAGCTATGGTATAAGAAAGAAATTTTAGCTGAAATTGTCAAAAAAGGTGACAAAAATCAACCATTGAGGAGAATTTATGCGTGCAGTGCTAATGGCTGGTGGATCGGGAACTCGGCTACGTCCATTGACCTGCGATTTACCTAAACCGATGGTACCGATATTAAATCGCCCCATTGCAGAACATATCATTAATCTACTAAGACGAAATAATATAACAGAAATTATCGCTACGTTGTACTATCTTCCCGATGTTATGCGGGATTATTTTCAAGATGGCAAAGAGTTTGGAGTGGAAATAACGTACGCTGTGGAGGATGAACAACCTTTAGGGACTGCTGGTTGTGTGAAAAACGTGGAGGATCTTTTACAAAATACCTTCTTAGTCATTAGTGGCGATAGTATCACCGATTTTGACCTGCAAGCTGCCATCGCCTTTCATCGTCGAAAAAAATCTAAAGCTACTCTCGTCCTTACCCGTGTGCCTAACCCTATGGAGTTTGGGGTAGTTATTACCGATAAACAGCAAAAAATCAGCCGTTTTATGGAAAAACCTTCCTCCAGCGAAATTTTTTCCGACACTGTTAACACCGGCACCTATATTTTAGAACCAGAGGTCTTACAATACCTCCCAGTCAACCGAGAAAGCGACTTTTCCAAAGATTTATTTCCCCTTCTCCTAGCCAAAGGAGAACCCATGTATGGTTACATTGCCGAAGGATATTGGTGCGATGTCGGCAATTTAGATGCTTATCGAGAAGCGCAATACGATGCCTTAGAAAAAAAAGTTAACCTGGATTTTGCTTATAGTGAACAGTCTCCGGGGATATGGTTAGGACAAAATACTTACATTGACCCGACAGCTACAATTGAACCCCCGACACTGATTGGTGATAACTGTCGCATTGGTCCAGGGGTGGCTATCGAGCAAGGTTGTGTCATGGGTGATAATGTCACTATTGGGGCTGCTTCTGACCTAAAACGGCCAATTATTTGGAATGGTGTTACCATTGGCGATGAATCTTATCTGGCTGCTTGTGTTATTGCCAGAGGAACCCGTGTTGACCGTCGGGCCCAAGTATTAGAAGGGGCAATTATTGGCCCATTGTCTATTGTGGGAGAAGAAGCACAGATTAGCTCAAATGTGCGAGTTTGGCCGAGTAAACGTATCGAATCAGGAGCTATCTTGAATATTAACTTAATTTGGGGTAGTACCGCTAATCGCAATTTGTTTGGTCAACGGGGTGTAACGGGATTGGCCAATATCGATATTACCCCGGAATTTGCTGTAAAATTAGGGGCGGCCTATGGATCAACCCTCAAAGCTGGATCGCAAGTGGTGGTATCACGGGATCAACGGGGGTTTTCTCGCATGATTAGCCGTTCTTTGATTTCTGGGTTGATGTCGGTGGGTATCGATATTCAAAACCTGGAAGCTACGGCCATTCCTATTTCTCGTACTATGACCCCTAAGTTGGGGGTATCTGGTGGGGTTCATTTACGGGCCCATCCGGATCGCACGGATCATATTTTAATCGAATTTTTTGACCACGAAGGTATTAATATTTCTAAGTCCCAAGAAAAGAAAATCGAAGGGGCTTATTTTAAGGAAGATTTACGACGGGTGGGTATTGCTGATATTGGCAGTATGGCCTATCCTGCACAAGTTATTGAAACTTATCGTCAAACTTTTGAAACCCAATTGGATCTTGACAGCATTAGTAACAGTGAACCCAAAATTGTCATTGACTACGCTTACGGGGTGTCAGGGGCGATTTTACCGCAACTTCTGAGCAAATTTGGCTGTGATGCTATTGTCCTCAATGCTAGTCTCCGTCAAACTTCGGTTTCTACTGAGGAGAGAGAGTCTCTACTTCATCAACTGGGCCAGGTGGTTGAAGCAGTGAAAGCTAATTTAGGGGCCCAGGTTTCTGCTAATGGAGAACAGTTTATCCTAGTTGATGAGTCTGGCCTGCCTATTCGTGGAGAATGGTTGACTGCTTTAATGGTCAATACTATTTTTACCGCCTATCCTCGTAGTATTGTGGTTGTTCCGGTGGAAGCTTCTAGCGCGGTTGAACAAATTGCCCGTCGTCATGATGGTAGGGTTATTCGCACTAAATCTAACCCCACTGCTTTGATGGAGGCGGCCCAAGCTAATCCTAACGTTTCTTTGGGGGGAAGTGGAGACACTGGCTTTATTTTTCCTCAGTTACATCCTGGGTTCGATGCTATGTTTAGTTTAGCGAAACTGTTGGAAATGCTGGCTACTCAAGGGCGATCTCTTGTACAAATTCAAGCAGAATTACCTCGTATTTGTCATAAATCTTACGTTTTACGCTGTCCTTGGAAGATTAAAGGGGCGTTGATGCGTTATTTGGTAGAAATTCATCATCATGAACAACTGGAATTAATTGACGGTGTGAAAATTATTAATCGTCAAAATGATAATTGGATCTTAATTTTACCGGATGCTGGAGAAGCTTTTGTCCATATTGTCGCTAACAGCGATGATCGAGAATGGGTAGATGTTAATCTTAGAGAATATCGTCACAAAGTACAGAACTTTATCGAACATGAGCAAGATAATTTGAGTAGTATGTAGAGTTATCAGTTATTGTTTTTCTATTACTGCTATATTAGGTTTTTCGAGTGCTAAAAACTCCTATGAAACTCTCGATCATAAAACCGATTAATAAACCGAATAAATGACTTAACATACTGACTTGAGGAATGAGGTAATCAGAGATTAATTGTACAGTAATAATTATTAGCATCATTGATAGTCTTTTACTGTTAATAGAGGACTTTTCATTTAACCATCTCCTTAAAAATATTGCTGTTAAACTGCCTACTAAACCCATAACTGATGCTGAAGCACCAACTAAAATATAATCTAGTTTATTAGTATAATTAGCGAGTAAGGAAAAGGCAAACATTGAACCTATTCCACTGAGAAAATAAATAATAATATAGTGATATTTATTACTAATAGCTTCTACTAAATTTCCTAGGAAATAAAGTGCTAACATATTCATTAAAAAATGTCCCCACCCATAGTGAAGAAAATTAGCTGTAATTAATCGCCAAAATTCACCTTCCCAGACAACAATAGGAACTAAAGCACCTAGTTGATATAAGGTTTCCAGGTTTTCACTACCACCAAACCTGATTTGTGTAACAAATACCAAGAAATTGATAGTGATTAAAAATAGAGTGATTTTTTTATTTTTGCTCCTCAAAATATTAGTATTTATATTTGTTTTTTTATTATTAATGTGAATCTGATAAAGATTTTTATAAGCACTATTTTTTATCTTTTCTAATAAAGGAATTGATGTTTTTTTGATTCTCCACTCAACTGATGCTCTCAAAATGTTATGATTCATCGAATATTTTTTTAGTAAAATTTGGTAATAATCCTTATTTTTATTCATAACCGTTTTAGCTGTCACTAACCAAAATTGTTGTAAGTATTCTGGATAAAATGACAATTCAGAGGCAAATAATTGTTTAAGGGCTGATATTTGACCAGAAAAAGCAAATCCATATAATTTAATACGAGAAATATAAGTGTATTTTTTTTGTTTTAATAAAATAGATTGCACTTTTGAAATATTTTCAAATAGTTGATTTAGTTTTCCTGTTTCTCCTAATGCTCTGAGGTAATAAGTCAATAAAAGAGGGTCCGAAAATAAGATTTTTTTATCAATTTCATGTTCAAAAAGCTGTAAACATTTTTGCCAATCTCCTAAAATTTCATAATAAAAAAGTCCATAGTAATAATTAAAAATAGGAAGACAAGTATTGTTTTTGTTTAAAATATTAATCCCTTTGTTTATATTTCCATTATCAGCTAATTCTAATCCTAATAATAATTGGTAATAATTTTGACAATATTTCGTAAAATGTAAGCAGAGTATTATAGATAAAATTTGACGAGATTTTTGATAGTTTTTTACTTCAAATAAACGATCAAAACGATATAATAGCCACCGGGGAATTATCAAGAAAAGAGTTAGTAAAATCCCCCCTATCCAAGCACTTAAACTCAAATTAATAGTCAATAATAAACCAGTTACTAAAATAATTAATACACTAATGGTTATCCAGCCATCATTTTTAGGAATAATCTCTTTAATAACTTGAATAATAGTAGCTAAACAAGTAGAAAAAACTGTTATAATGATAAAGACATTGATATCTATCATACTTAATTTATGCTGAAAGAAAAAACCTAAAGGCAACATAAATAAGATAAAAAATGTTGCTTTTAGGGACAAGAAAGATATAAAAGAAAATTGCTAGTTTCTTTGATTAAGAATTATTAGGAAAAGTTTCTTCAAATTCCTCAATCAGTTCGTCTAGTTCTTCAAGAGCTTGTTTAACATCGACTCGTAAGATTCCTAAATCTGGTTTTTCCAAAAGTTCCACTAAAAATCCTCGTTTACCTTCAATCAATTTGACCTGTTCCTGGATTGTTTCCTTATCCATTATTTTGAACCTAAAATAAACACCAACTCTAGGATAAACAATCTTGATACTTCTAGTCTAGTGTTATAATGTCATTTTAGCAAGATTGATTAAGATATGAAGAGGTTTAACTATACTTTTATCTACTTATTAGTACCTCCTAATCATAATCCGTACTGCTATCAAGTTGACATCTGTTTCAAATAAGCTTCATAACCTAATTTTTCTAGATTTTCTTGTTTATCTAACACCATTTGTTCTAATTCTTGTCGATATTTTTGTACTTTTTTCAACAAAATAGTATCGTGAGCAGCTAACATTTGAATGGCTAATAGTCCTGCATTTTGGGCGTTATCAATAGCTACCGTAGCAACGGGAATGCCTCTCGGCATCTGTACAATGGAATAGAGAGAATCTACGCCCTGTAGGTGACGAGTGGCAACCGGAACCCCAATGACAGGTAATGGGGTCAAAGAAGCCACCATTCCTGGAAGATGTGCCGCACCTCCAGCCCCCGCAATAATCACTTTTAATCCTCGTTCATGGGCGGTTTGAGCGTAGTTAACCATACGTTGCGGCGTTCTATGTGCTGACACAATGGCCACTTCCCAACCCACTTCAAACCTTTGGCAAACAGCGATCGCTTTTTCCATTGTGGGCAAGTCCGAATCACTACCCATGATAATACCGATTGGGGGAGACGAAGAACTCATCAGAATTTAATAGTAAAATAAACTTCCATTTCATGCTATCATCTTAATAGAAATTACTTAATATTGGGAATATAACATTTACCTATTTAGACTCAATATATTTCCATTATACAAAATGTTGTTTCATGATTTTGGTCAAATGTCAAGAAAGCTAACCATTATTTTGAAGGCAAAATGTTAAAAGATATTACCATTATTAACGCTAAAATTCACGGATATCAAGAGCAACAAAAAATCTTGATCAACGAGCAAGGATTGATTGAAGATATCCGCTCAATGGGAGCAATTAATTCAACTCAACAGCGGGATAAAATATACGATGCCCAAGGTGACTGGATTTCCTTGGGAGGGGTTGATTTACAAATTAATGGAGGTTTAGGATTAGCCTTCACAGACATCCAAGAACAACACCTACCCAAATTGCACCAAATTTGTGAATTTTTATGGCAGGAAGGTATTGATGGTTTTTTGCCTACTTTAGTAACAACTTCTGTAGAAAATGTACAGAGATCGCTCTCAATTTTTGAGCGGTTTATGAAGGTACAAGAGGAAGAAAATATGGAAACTGCTAGAGTTTTAGGTGTTCATTTAGAAGGACCTTTTTTAAACCATGAAAAAAAAGGAGCGCATCCTGCTCAATATCTTTTAACTCCTTCCGTAGAAGCAATAGAATGGTTATTAGAAGGACATGAATCCATAGTTAAAATTATTACCCTAGCTCCAGAATTAGACCTAACTGATGAAGTGATTCCTTATTTATCTTCACAGGGAATTATTGCTAGTTTAGGTCATTCCCAAGCCAATGCCAAACAAGCCAAAAAAGCCTTTGAAAGGGGTGCATCAATGGTAACTCATGCCTTCAATGCTATGCCTACTTTACATCATCGGAAACCTGGATTATTAGGGGAAGCAATGATTAACAATAATGTTTATTGTGGCTTAATTGCTGATGGAAATCATGTTTGTCCAACGATGATCGAATTATTATTAAGAAGTAGTTTTTATGAACAAGGTGTTTTCTTAGTAAGTGATGCCTTAGCACCCATCGGTTTAGGGGATGGGGTTTATCCTTGGGATGATCGACAAATCCAAGTCAAAAAAGGCACTGCTAGACTAGCTAATGGGACATTAGCAGGAACAACATTTCCCTTATTAGTTGGGGTTAGAAATTTAGTTAAATGGCAATTATGTCCTCTAGGAAATGCCATCGCTTTAGGGACAGAATCTCCTAGAAAAGCCATAGGTTTACCAGGAATTTCTCCTGGGCAATATGCTAGTTTATTACGATGGAACTGCCAACAAGATAATAATCAAGTCTATTGGAAAAGACTATAAATAATAGTTAACAATTGATAATTTATAATATTTTTACTACTATTTAGTGCTATGATTTTAAGTAGGAATTGATTATTATTTTACTATGTCAGAGTCCTCTCCATCCCTCCACCTCCAAACTGCGTATAATCCTTATGGTAGATGCGTTTTTTTACAAGTCTTAGCAAAACCATCAGTCACATCTTGGGGGGAGTTTACCCTAGACTTAAATTGCCGTTTCAATGAACAGGAAAAGTCATTACTAGATGGTCAAATAAAGTTTGGTATCAAAGGAGGTAAACTTAACCTCGAGGTACAACAAGGAAAAATCATCAAATCGCAGTTAAATAGTGATATTCCCTTTAAGTTAATAGAATCTTATGATCACACCGTTGTCTGGCATTTAATAGCCCAAACGGGACAATCTACCGTTAAAATTGATCATTCATCTCCTTTAGCAACCATTCAAATTAGGGATGAATCTGCTGTTGTTACTGTCTCTTATACAATTAATTTAGCAGATGTCTCCATTACCGATGTAACAGGGTTATGGCGACACGATATCCACCCCAATAAACACAGTATTTTAGAGAGAAAACTGGCTCAATTTTTGTGGAAAGAAAGATTATCTCCTGAAATTTCTCTGATTCAATTAACCTCTAATTTATCAGAAGAAGTCAAAAAAATAGATAGTCCAATCACTAATATTGAACCGCAACAATTGACTGAGTTACATCAATTAATTGATAAGCTTTATGAGATTAAACATAACGATTTATTAGAATTACTGGGAATTGCACAGTTAAACTCTCAAACTGATTTAGCAGGAGGCAATTTTTTAGCCACTGAATTAAGTGGGATTGAGTTAAGTGGGGCTAATTTAACTCACAGTAATTTTCGGGGTGCAAACTTGACCGATGCCGATTTGAGTGAGGCAATGTTAGGCTATAGTAGGTTTAGTGGGGCCGATTTGAGTGGGGCTTATTTAGGTAATGCCAACTTACAGCAAGCCGATTTTTATCGTAGTAGTCTGGCCTTAGCCAATTTGATTGGTGCTGATTTAAGAGGGGCAAATTTACAGGATGTTAACTTAAGTCAAACCAATTTAAGTGGTGCGTTAGTTAAAGGTGCTAAATTCGGTAATAATGAAGGCATGACGACAGAAATGAAAACAAACCTCATGGAAAGAGGGGCAGTTTTTTCTGAGTAATTGAACAGAATAAGATTACTGTTTATCTTGGAATGATAATTTCCAAAATGTTTTTTATTCATCTGAGGTTAATCCCTCTTTAATGTCTAAGAAAAATTCGACAATATCGGTCAAGGAAATCCTCAACAAAGAGAGTATGCCAATAGCAATTAAGAGAATTCCTAACAGGAAGTTATCATCAGATAAAATCAGTCCTACAACTACGATAAAATAAGGAGAAACAATCCCACTAATTTTTTCAACAATAGTAACAATTTCAGGATTTTCTGTAGTAACTGATAATTGCTTTCTATTGGTGATTTTGCTTAATTCTGTATCATCTTCAGCAGTTTCTTCTAATTCAGATTCTGAAGGAAACATAATATCAGGAATCTCCATATTTTCTGGAGATTGATCTTCTTTGGGTTGTCTTCCAAACATAATTAACCTCTGATTTTATTGATTTAGGGTAACCAAAACTGGGGAATTAAATTATTAACAAATTCACGCAAATTTTGGTTAATTACTCTCCCTAACTTGATATGGGGTTCGTCGGGTTCTACAGGAATAATCTTAGCAGGATTTCCTCCTAATTTTTCTATAACTAAATTAGCAGCTTCTAATCCAGTGACGTAAGCTTTTTCCTGTGACCAAGAACCATGATTAGTAATCACCCAATCTCCACTCAAATATAAATTAGCGATAGGAGATTTTGCTGGGAGTAAATATTGATAGCTACCAGGGGCAAAATGGGTGACTCCTTGACGGACTTTAATCACACGACTATCCATTATATTAGCATTAGCAAAGCCTGGAACACAAGTAGTTAAATCTTGATGAACTTTTTTAATAATTTGTTCATCATTCATGGTTAATAATTGATTAGCGTGGTAAAAATCTGCCTCGATAACAGTTCCAGGTAAATCTTTATATTCATCATGAAGATTATTGAGATCAAAAAATGTCCATCCTGTGGTTTTATCAAAGCCAAAACAAGCATTAGAAGGGAGGGGAATATTAACTTTTTTATCAAACCATAAACGGGTTGCTAAAACATCAATTGCCCCTAAATTAGATAGATTAGAAAATTCTGGGTATTGATTTAAGACTTTACTTTGAGTAACTATTTTTTTAATCCCACTAATACTGACTCCTAAAATAACAGCATCGGCATCAAAAATTTCGTTATCACAGCTAACCCCTTTAGCTATCCCTTGATTATTAACAATAACATCAGTCACTCGCTTATTAGTTAAAATTTTACCACCCAAACTTTCTATCTTATCTACCCAAGGTTTAAAGATCATTTCTCCTACAGTTCCTCGACACCAAACTACATCAAAATCAGGTTGATGAGCTAAGATAAAATAATAAAGCATTCCTAGAGTTGCTGCTGCACTACATTGTTCTCCAGGAGCAAATAAACCCACTAATAACATCGGTTCAAAAGCATCTTTATAAAGGCGAGAAGAAACCCCAAATTGCTTAAATAACTCCCTAGCTGTTACTTTATCATAGCGTTTCCAAGCTTCAGGGGAATTATCAAAATCAATCAAGCTATAAAGTAAAGGTAAAGCCGATAAGCGATCGCTGAAAGGTAGCCGTTTAAACTTAGTATAAAGAAAAGTTCCTAATGGGGTAGGTAAAAGAGGTTCATCTTGAAAAATAGGAGATTCTACCTCTAAACCGGCTGGGGAATATTGGGAGGAACGAGTCCAATTTGTAAAGGGATTTAACTCTAGTTCTTTGACTAATTGAAATATGTTTTGATAAGGATACCAAAACCCATGAATTCCTGCTTCTATAGATTTGCCATCCTCAGTTTTCCAGCCAGCAACTAAACCCCCAGGATAAGGAGATGCTTCTAATAAAGTGACATCATAACCTTGTTTTGCTAAGTGATAGGTTGCCCCTAAACCTGCCCAACCGGCACCCACAACCACTACTTTTTTGGGTTTTGACATTTTCTTACCTTGAGTATTTTAAATGTTTTTTTGATTGATTATGTTATAATCAAAGGTATATCCATTTTGGAGGAAGAAAGATAAAAAATTCTGTTAACTTAACTTTTCAGAACTATCTAGAATACGATGATAACACAAATTGTATTTATTAACTGGCGAATTGATAATTAATATTTATGACTCCTGCTAGTCCTTTACCGAATAATTAATCTTTAAAGCCTCCCCTTTCAAGGAGATAAATCAAAAAAATTTCCTTTTAGCCAATCTCCTTCTTGAAAGAAGAGGTAATTATTAATTCTTTATTTTTAATTGCTGAAGAATAATCAAATTCTTGTTTCTCAGACTTCCCCTAATCTAAAATTAACAGTGGACAAAATTTTATTTTTAAACTAAAAACTTAATAGTAAAAGCTAGTTAGAATCATGTTGAAACCATCTAAAATGCTATTATTTTGCTTCCTATTATTTCTCTGGCAGCCCTTATTTAAGATTGCCAAAGCTGAACAAGTTTGTAAAGTCACCGATCCCACTGGAACCCCTCTTAATGTTCGGGAAACCCCCAATGGTAGAATTGTTGGTACATTAAAAAATGGTGTGGAAGTTTATATTATTAAAATTAATTATGACTCTCAAGGCCGTCCTTGGGCTTTAGTGAGACGATCTTCTCAAGGCCAAAGTGGGGCCTTTGGTTGGGTATTTCGAGAGTTTATTAGTTGTTTTAATCGTTAAAATTTCAAAACATTAGTTAATTATCAAAAAATTTTCATCAAATGAGTATCTCATCCCTTGACTTACTAGCTCTAACTTATAACTCTTTACGAAGTAACCCCTTGCGTTCTGTTCTGACAATGCTAGGTGTGTTTATGGGGGTAGCTTCAGTCAGTGCGACTCTAAACATAGGTAGCATTTCTCGATCTGTCATGGAACAGCAACTGGCCGAGCGAGAAGCTCCTCAGTTGCTTATCCAATTTCGGCTCAATGATGGGAGAAAACTTCAGCTAGATGATATGGAATTTTTAAAACAGAGGATGACAGGTTTACAAGCCATTAGTGCCGATAATTGGTTCTCTAGGGGTCAAGTTATCTTCCAAGATAGGCGGGCAAGGCTTTCTCTCGTTGGGGTTTCCCAAGACTACCTATTAACTAAGGGAGAGTCAGTTCTACAAGGGCGTTTCTTTAATGCTGATGATTTTGCCAACTATCAGCCGTCAGTCGTTATCGATGAATTTTTGGCAAAGCAACTTTTTCAGGGACAAAACCCTATCGGTAAGCGCGTTTATGCAGCAGACAAGCCCTATATCGTAATTGGGGTGGTAGAAACCAAACTTAGATCAGCAGATGACCAACCAAGGGGTGAGATATTGGTCTCGATGTCCATATCCAGAGTTTTGACAGGTAGTTCCGAGATTGGAACAATACAGTTACGTCCCAACAACATCGAAGATATCAAATACCTGGAAAAACAGGCCAAGGAACTATTATTGCAACGCTATCCTGGTGGAAGGTTTTGGTCTAACAACAATATGAACGATATCTTGGAGCAAAGGGAAACACTGACATTTGTTTCCCGAGGTCTGCTACTCTTGGGGATAATCACCCTGTTGGTTGGTGGTGTTGGTGTTGCCAATATTACCCTCGCTTCAGTGGCTGAGCGCACTCAAGAAATTGGACTTTTGCGAGCTATAGGAGCAACTCAGACAGAAATTGCGCTGATCTTTATCCTGGAAGCAATCATGCTCAGTTTAATTGGGGGAACAGTGGCCATCACCACTGTGCATGGAGCAACAATTATCATAGCCCATCGGTTTGAGTTGCCCTATGAATTTCAACTAGAGACTGCTGCTTTGGCCTTAGGATCATCCTTAACAGTGGGATTAGGAAGTGTTTTCTTTCCTGCCGTTCAAGCTACTAAGCTAGATCCAGTTAAAGCACTGCGATCTTAGATGTTGTTTGTCTAGGTTTTAAGAAGCACCAACAGCTATGTCAACCATGGCCTCTGGAGTGAGATGGGAATGCAGCACTTCCCCATCCTGAAACCAAACGATGCGCTGGGTTAGACGTGCTACTTCTATCTCATGGGTTACCATCACCACAGTAATGCCATTACTATTGAGTTCGTCAAAAAGTTCCATAACCTCGTTCGTGGTACGAGAGTCGAGTGCGCCAGTGGGTTCGTCCGCTAACAAAAGAACCGGTTGGTTAACAATGGCACGAGCGATGGCCACTCGTTGCTGTTGCCCTCCAGATAATTGATTTGGTTTGTTCTGCATTCGATTAGCCAAACCAACTCGCTTCAAGGCTTCTGCGGCGCGATCGCGTCTTTGCTTTTTGGGTACCCCGGCAAAAATCATTGGTAACATTACATTTTCTAGTGCCGACATGTGGGCCAACAAGTGAAATTGCTGAAAAACAAAGCCAATTTTGAGATTGCGGATCTTGGCTAACTCTACCTCTGGTAACGCAGAGACATCGACATTATCCAGATAATAGCGTCCTGAAGTTGGTCTATCAAGACAACCAATCAGGTTCATAGTTGTGGACTTTCCTGATCCCGAAGGACCCATAATTGAGCAATATTCGCCCTTTTCTACTATTAGGTTAATCTTAGAAAGAGCATGGACTTTTGTATTGCCACTTCCATAGACTTTTTCTATATTCTCCAGACGGATAACTAAAGATTTGTCTTGATTGGTCATTTCATTTATCATTTAACATTTATCATTTATCATTAGTTTGATGGTATTTCCATACAATCTATTTAGAAAGCTCATTTTGCTAAAATTTTACTACTATGGTATTTCCATACAATCTATTTAGGATAATTATAGTTCTCCTGTCGGCAACTTCAGGAATGTTTTGTACTGTTTCTTTGATTTTTATTCAACCAGTTCAAAGTAATCTTATAATGCAGATTGATTCCCAGCCAACTGAGCAGGAAATTGAAACCATAGAGCAACCAACCCAGCAGAAAGTAAATTTAACACTTGCGGATGCTGTTAACCTGGCCCTGCAAAATAACAGAACTATTAAAAATAGCTACCTTCAGAGAATAATTGACAGACAGGAATTGGCCGTAGCTGAAGATGTATTTGTTCCTAATTTCATTCCCGAACTATTTTTTGGATTTAATCAAAGATTAGAGCGAGATACGCAAGAATTGAGTCTCTCTGGAAATTTAGAGGTCAAAACCCCTATCGGTGGCACCCTGGAAATAACCTCCGAGAGTCTAGACGAAGGGATAGGAATAAACAATTTAGATTTTCGAGTAACTTTTGACCAACCCTTATTAAGGGGATTTGGAACAGAAATCAATCGAGTTCCCATTGAGGTTGCCAGACTTGAAGAAGGGGTCAATATTTTTGCCTTAAAATCAACCCTAATTGATACTATTACCGATACCATTGAAACATACTTGAGTTTACTCCAAGCTCAGGAACAAGTGAAAATTCAGGAACTTGCCCTTAATAATGCTAAAAGGCAACTAGAGATTATCCAGGTATTGATTGATGCTGGCAGACGTGCGCCAATTGAACTGGTCCAAAGCAAAACAGATGTTGCTAATCGAGAGGTTCGTGTCTTAGAGGCTCAAAATAGACTAGCTCAAGCTCGTTTAGATATCATTGATATTCTTGATATTGAAAAAAACCTACAACTTGTAGCTACAGATATTGAGGATGGAGTAGAATCAATTACTCTGGACAGAGATAAACTTACTCAGTTAGCTTTTGCCAATAACCCAGAGTATTTGCAATCTTTAAAAGAATTACAAATAGCAAAATTTAACCTATTGTTGGCAGAAAATGAAAAACGTTGGGACTTGGATTTACAGGTAAGTTATGGCTTAACCACTAGGAGAGATATAGATGATAATCAAACAGATGTCAGAGCCGGAATAAGAGTGAGCCGTGAATTTGGTAATCTTTCCCTGGAACAGTCAGTGGAGCGAAGTCAAGTCAACCTTGAGCAAACAAATAACAGTCTAAACGAAGCACGTGAAAGCCTGAAAATTGAGCTTAACAACAGAATTAGAGACGTTAAATTTAATTCTCAGCAAATAGAACTCGCGAAGAATGCTAGAGAGTTGTCTGAGCAACAACTGGAAAACGAACAAGAGAAACTAAGATTGGGAGTCAGAGGGGTTCGACTGATTGATGTTTTGAGATTCGAGAATGACTTGGTACAAGCAAAAAATAGAGAACTTAATGCCATGATTGACTATCTAAATGCGTTAACAAGGCTTGAGCAAACCCTTGGCATCACATTGGATAGATGGAATATCAAAATCAACGAAACCTGATAATCCTCACTTATCACTAACTACTTTTAGAGGCATTCCTGGCTTTAGAGAGGAATCAGGCGAGGGGACAATGACCTGTTCTCCGATGTCCAGACCGGAAGTCACCTCTACCTTTATTAAGCCCTCTAGTCCTAGACTGACTGGCTGCTTCTGAGCTTTACCTTGAGCGTCCTGCACCCACACAAAAGCATTAGCTCCAGAGCCTTGAATTAAGTCTCGGTTCAAAACTACTGCATTTTTGCGCGCAGCTAAAACAATCTCGGCATCCACCCTGCTACCGGGAATTAGAACCTTGCTGGGTTTGTCCAGTTCCACCGTTGCTGTCACAGTGGCGTTAGAGTTATTCTTATTTAAATTAGTGGCTACCTTTGATATAGTTTGTACTCGCCCAGTGTAACTTTTGGCTTGGGGACTTATAGGACTAATGCGGACTGGCTGGTTAACTTGTACTTGATTGGCATCGAGAGGAAAGAGTTCGAGTGTCACTAGCTCTTGTGAGGTATCACCCAAAGTTAATAGAGGTTCGCCTAGCCTAACCACATCTCCAGCCTTGATGTTAATTTCAAGCACTTTTCCAGTAAAGCTGGCCCTAATAAAATTGTCCTGGATTTTCTGTTCAAATTTCTGCTTCTCGAGTTGAAGGCGTTTCAATTCTCGAGTATTGGTGTTTACTTCTGATTGAGCGTCCTGAAATTGAGCTTGAGCAATCAGGACTTGCTTTGAGAGTTCTCGCTGTTTACTTTGTCTTTGGTTCTGAAGACTCTGGAATTCGAGGGTAGCAAGTTCAACCGCTAATTCAGCATCCCGTAATTGAGATTGAGCGACGAGAACTCGGTCTTTCTGCTGTTGAAATTCATTGTCTGGAATGAAACCTTTTTCCAGTAAAGTCTCAAGTTCTTGGAGTTCTTCTTGAGCAGCATTTAGTTTTTTTGTATATTCAATAACTTTCTCGCCATTACGTTTGAGTTGGAGTTCTTGTTTTTGAATCTCTATTTGTTTGACAGAAAGTCCTTCGACTTCTTGTCGAGCTACTGTTAGCTTACGGGAGGCTTCAATAGTTTTCTCCCGATTACGCTCAAGTTGTAGTTCTTGTTTTTGAATCTCTAACTGCTGTTGAGCCAGAGCAGTTTGCTGTTCTGGGTCTCTCAGCATAACCAATATTTGACCAGATTCTACCCTCTCACCTACTTGCACCAGTACCCGCTCTACTATACCTCCTCCATCAACTGGGGATTTGAGAGTTTGTTGATTGGCTAATTCAACAATGCCGCTCTCATTAATCAAATTTTCAACAGTATCTTTCTTCACCGTAAAAGATTGGACAGCTAGTGGCTCTAATGCTCGATTCCGCATCGAGTCATAACCCAACCAGCCACCAGTACTGATAACTAACAGCATTGTTGAAGAAGCTATCCATTTAAGGCCCGTGTTGAATTTTTCTTTTGCCACTGTTTCCATAACTTATTATTCGCTAAAGACATTTGCCAGAGACCCATCAATACTTTAGGATTATGGCACATTTACGGCTCTGATTATAACAAAAGACTATGGACAATTAGAAAAATAAAGAATCTAGCTAAGTTAATTCTGTTATTACTTGTGCTTCAAAACTTAAATAAACTATATATTATTTTACATAAATAATCATTATTAAGAATATTTGTTAAGATTTTGAGAGAAGACTATAACAAATTTATTGTAGTTTAATTATCCTAGAATTATAGCAGGACAAAAATATATCTTTGACATTTTTCTATTCCCTATTTATTTTCACTCAAACCTATTGTCAATACGATTATATCCTGTCTTAGAGTCACAATAAACAGTTATCTTAAGTATCAATACTTAAGGATCATTTTAAAGCATTCGGAGGTAATTTTATGAACACTGACTTTTCACAAGGCTTAGAAGTGATTGGCTTAATTATCCTTGCTTGTGCCATTATATCACCTATTTTACTCTGGTTATTGAATTATAAATCAGAAACAATCCAACACACTGACGGTTGAATGCTTATAGTTAAAATTAGGGAGAAACCACTACTTTTCTCTCATCACTAACTTGAGTTTTCAACTCATATCCCCCTGCTTTAACTTGTAATTTTCTTTCTTTGTAATCTAAAAATATAGGAGATTTATCTTTTGTTTGACTATTGTAAAGTATTAAAAGGTTACGATATTGCCCTATTTGATATCCTCTTTTTTTTCCTCTTCTCACCAAATTTTTACCCGTATTAGCCACAAAATAATCAACTCCTCTTTGGGAATTATAAGCCATTAATTTAAACGGGGCAACATCCCCATCAGCAAATTTTGCAACCAAACTACCCATTTGATAATTATGACTAAAAAACTGAGTTTCCCAGTAGCTAGGTTCATCAGAATTGCCAGGTTCCCAATTTTCATATAAAGGTTTAGTGCTGAAAATTTCCAGAGGTTTCTTAAACTTTTTATGGGCTAACGCTACAGCAGCTAATGGGGGACGATAGGAACTGGTAATCAGAAATAAACTATCAGTCTCAGGATAATTATTAGGTAAGGGAGTGTCTCCAAAATATAACCAAAAAGTCTGTGAAGCATCGGAACCTAAAGCCACATTTCCTCCTCCGTAGTCTCGTTTCACTGGTCCTCCCCAACCTCCTCGATAATATTTAATTCCAGCAGCTATAGACATCCAATCTAAGGCCGCTTTTGCTAACAATTTGACTCGGGATCTTTGGCAAAATCATAAAGATTTAGATAGGGAGCAAAAGTGTGTCCATGATATACTTCTGAGTCCCATTCTCCCATACCAATATGATATAATGCCCATACATATCGCTGGATTTTCTCTTTATAAATTAAGCGTGTTTTTTCGTTACCCGTTTCTTCGGCCATTAAGTAAACAGATGTTTCTCTCATTGCCCTTAAATTATCTGTATTTCGTCCATCAACCCATCTTCCTCGACGACTAATATCCCAGTCTCTACCACTACCATCTCCTAACCCATAAACAGGGTGAGGACGGATTAAAGGATCTTCTTGTGTCCATTTTTTTGCCCCTTCAAACATCCTTTTTTTATAGTCAGGATCAAGAAATTTTCCATATAAAAAATACTTACGAATTTGTCCTTTTAAAGTAAAAGAATAGTAGTAATCAATACCATCGGTGTGTTGATGTTTTTCAGCTTGTGGATCTTCTTGTTGTAAAAATGCGATCGCTTTGTCTTCATTTCCTGCTAAAAAATCAAACATTGCTCTAGGATAAGAGCGTTTTTCGTTTTCACTATAGCCATTACCGTAACTTTCTATATCTGCAAATTTATCAATAACTTCTAATGATCTTTTTTGAAAGTTTTTCTCTAGTTCTTCTGTCCATTGATTGCGATATTTTGGAGCAAATTCTGGTAATTTTAAAGAAGATATTTGACTAATTTCTTGGGTGACTTGTGTTGTTTTTCCTAGAGGAGAAGAACAACTGATTAATGTTATACCAAAAAAGATGAAAAAACTGAGAGGATAACTAAGTATAGATGGTTTCATAACTAATTAATCTTTGATAATTTCAAAATCGTATTCAGAAAAATTACTACTTTTCTGAATTACTCTCACTAATAAAGGATCTGTATTGCGATCGCCACTTTTGAGAAATTGTAGGGGATCTCCTGACGTTTCAGAGGGAGATAAATTGGTTTGTTGTAACTTAGTTAAGACGCTATTTCTAGTAGCATTTTCAGATAATGCTTTTGTAAAAGCTTTGGTTGCATCATAACTGGTTGCTGTGCGCCAACTGACTCGCCCTCCCCATCGTTTTGCTGCTAAGTTTGTATAAGGATAAGTAGGTTGAGCAAACCAAGGAACTGCTAATACTAAACCGTTTACGCCCCCTCGACTTAATTGTAACGTAGCAGGGTTATATAACGCATCACCTCCCAATAGTTTTTTAGGGTTTGTTAAACTAGCATTAGCCTCAGCAACCTGTAAAGAAAGATTAATAATCTTATTATTAGTATTAGGAAATATAACAAAACCATCCACTTGATTTTGTAATGCTCTTACTGTGTTTTTAGGATCAAAACTAGGATCACTCATATCTAAAACTTCTGTTGAACCTAACAATTGAAACCCATTAACAAAAGCTTGCTTAAGACTTTGACTATAATTGCTGGTAGAAGTGTAAAAAACAGCTACCCTGCTCATATTATTTCTGACAGCATATCTAGCTAAAAATTGTCCTGACTTTCCATCTGATGGCACTGTTCTAAAAAAGACATTACCAGATAAACTGGTACTGGTGCTAGTAGGAGAAATCATAGCTATTCCTGCTGTTTCATACTCTTTTAAACCTTCGGCACTGGCACCACTAGAATTATGACCAATAACTCCTAAAATATCATTATTATTGACAATTTTATTGGCAACTTGTTGAGCATATTTTTTATCATTACTATCATTAACAATGATGATTTCTAATAGTCTCCCATTGATACCTTGTTGATTAAATTGAGTTTGTGCTTGTGCAACTCCCCGTAACATTTCTAGGGCGTTGGTTTGTTTTGTATCTACGGGAACAACAGCAGCTAAAATGAAGGGGTTTCCTGATTTTCTTGCTTGGGAATTATTAAGATAAATTTGAACTTCTGGATCACTTGGTGCAGTATTGATTGCTTGTCTAAACTGTTGATAAGCTTCCTCATAGTTTCCTGCCTTAAATGCTTCTATACCTCGATCAGAATTGAAATTTACTTGATTAGTAAATAAACGGCGATCGCCACTACTAAATCTTTGTTCTAAGGGAATACCTGTTAAATTAGGGTTAGTAGGAGACGAAGTTGGTGTTGGGGAGGGAGATAGGGTAGGAGTGGGGTCAGGAAGACGGTTATTATCAGTAATAATAAGGGGTTTAAGTGCTAATTCCCAAAGGACAATAATAATAGTTAGAGTTCCAATAGTGCTTAAGGTAGCGAAAATTATTTTTAAGGTGTTATTCATGAATAATCGTAAGTTAACTTGTAATTTTACTTATTTTTGCTTAATGATAGCTTAATTTTTAAACTGATAACAATTCCCTCTTACCATAATAGGTATTATATCTACATAGCGATCAATAATTTATAATGCTCTTTTTTTAGGTAATAAGTAACTATAGATAATTTTATGACTCATTTATCTTCGATAATTTCAAAATCGTATTCAGAAAAATTACTACTTTTCGGAATTACTCTTACTAATAAGGGAGCGGTATTGCGATCACCACTTTTGAGAAATTGTAAGGGTTCTCCTGATGTTTCTAAGCCAGATAAATTAGTTCGTTCTAAATTACTTAACACACTATTCCTTGTGGCATTTCCAGATAATGCTTTAATAAACGCTTTGGTTGCATCATAACTGGTTGCTGTACGCCAACTGACTCGTCCTCCCCATCGTTCTCTTGCTAAATTTGTGTAAAGATAAGTTTGCTTAGTAAACCAAGGGACTGCTAATACTAAACCTGCTACTCTCCCTTGATTTGATTGTAAGGTTTTAAAGTTATATAAAGCATCACCTCCTAATAGTTGTTTAGGTTTTGATAAATTAGCATTAGCATCAGCAATTTGTAACGAAAGATCAATAATCTTGTCATCAGCATTAGGAAATAAAACAAAAGCATCTACTTCATTTTGTAGTGTATCCAGTATTTCTTTTGCATTAAAATTAGGCATATTCATATCTAAAACTGTTGGTGAATCGACCCCTGTAAAACCATCAACAAAAGCCTGTTTAATACTTTTACTATAATCGCTAGTTGATGTATAAAAAATAACAACTTTACCCATATCCTCTTTGATAGCATATCTAGCTAAGAATTGTCCTGATTCTTCATCAGGTGGCACTGTTCTAAAAAAGACATTACCGGATAAACTGGTACTGGTGCTAGTAGGAGAAATCATCGGTATTCCTGCTGCTTCATATTCTTCTAAACCCGCAGCAGTAGCATCACTAGAATTGTGACCAATGACTCCCAAAATATCAGTGTTACTGACAATTTTTTGAGCAACTTGTTGAGCATAATTCTTATCATTACTATCATTAACAATGATAATTTCTAATAGTCTACTATTATTATTCTGTTGTTCATTATATTGAGTTTGTGCTTGTGCAACTCCCCGTAACATTTCTAGGGCGTTGGTTTGTTTTTTATCTACTGGAACAACAGCAGCTAAAATGAAGGGATTTCCCGATTTTCTCGCTTGGGAATTATTAAGATAAATTTGAACTTCTGGATCATTACGTACTTTCTTGACTGCGTGGGTAAAGTTTTGATAAGCTTGCTCATATTTTCCTTCCTTAAATGCTTCTATTCCTTGAGCAGCATAGGAGTTTTCTTGATTAGTAAATAAACGGCGATCACCACTACTAAATCTTTGTTCTAAAGGAATACCTCTTATTATTGGTTGAGGGAGGATTAAATTCTATATTCATTGTCTTTCCTTGAGATTCTTCTCAAAGTATAAACGATATAATTGACATCGTGGCTCTATTTTGCCATTTTTACGTTTGATAAAGCCTAAATCTTCTAATTTATTTATCTCATCAAAGCTCAATTCTTTTGACTCTGGTTTGTTGAGATTTTCTTGAAATGCTTCATATAAGTCTTGATTATTTTCTCTTCTTAAGATAGAGAACTGTTGTCGTAAAAATTGACTATAAATTTCCCATTCGGTAGATGCTTTATCGAGAATATTATTGAGACTTTCTGCATTAGTTGAAATTTTTTGAAAAGTTAACTCAAATAAATAGGGATGACCACCTGTTAAAGCTTTGAGTTTATTAATATCATCTGCCTCTAGTTTTAGTTGATATTGTTGAGCAAGTTTATTTATTTGTAAATCATTAAACTCTTTTAATTTAAGATGTATCCCTATGTTAAATGGAGATTGATTAATATCTAAATCGGTATAGTCCCCAACATGGGCTAACACTAACCTTAACTTACCCCAAGTTGGATTAATGTTTGCTGTTTCATGCCAACTTCTAAGCATAGTCAAAAAACCCCCTGCTACTTCTGCATATTCAGGCTCAAATAATTTATCTAATTCATCTAATCCTAATATTAAAGGTGCTTCATCATCAGATAATACATACTTTTCAAAAAAACTCGTTGCTTTGAGCTTACTATTCCCTGGATGTTTTTCCCATTTATATTCTTTAAATTTTTCTTCTAATCCTAACATCTGGGCAACACTAATACAAAAAAATTGCAAAAAATTATCTAAGGAGCTAAAATCATCTTTTTCTGCTAAGCTCATAGATATATTAATGCCTCTTAATCCTTTGTTCTGTCCATAGTTGATTAAACGGGATAAGAAAGTGGTTTTACCCATTTTAGGCGAGCCTTTAATTCTCAATAAAGAACCAGGTTTCAGTATTTCTTTCTTAGCTATTGTTTCCAGGATAGGGTGTTCAACATAGTGATTTATACTGAGTCTTTGCTTTTTAGGTACAAAAGTTGTTTGGGGTGAATCAGGTTTAAGTGTTGCTTGGAATCTTATAATCGCCCCCTTGAAACTGCGCTTACTGACTTTCTCCCCTAAAGCATTTGACAGGTCTTCCCAGAACTTATGGCCAAGATCACCTTTAAAATAATTTGCTGTGTATGATGTATCTTTTACCATGTCATCATAAGTTAAACCTTGCCAAGAACCTTTAAATAGAACAGTCTCAGCATCACTTAATCCCCTTCCATTTTTGGAAAGCATAGCTTCATTCACAGTTTTTAGTGCTGTTTTTAGTTCTGCCTCTAGTTCCATTTAGATAAAGATAATAAATTTAATTCTTTTGTTTTACCATGATTAACCATGACTTAGCTATAATGATATGAGATAGTAAAAGTTAAGACTTGAAAAACCTTGTCATCATGGGAAATAAAACTACTATGGAATTCGTTGCTGGCAAAAACTCATCCGCTTTGATCAGAAAGGTAGCCAAAGAATTGGATCTTACAGAAGAGGAGGTTGTGCAAAAAGGGATAACTTTTATGAAATTGTATGCCGGATTACAAAAATCGAAAAGAGGACGTATTCTTTTAGAAGCAGACGGCAAAACACAAGAAATAATTGTTTAGAATGACTTCAGATCCATCCGAAAAACCTGAACAAAAAAGAAAAACTGACTCGGAAAATTTAGAATCATTTGCTGAGGAGTATGATCCTGATAAGTCTAATAATTCACAAGCGGAGTCCAGCAAAGATGATGATACAGATTTTCGGCTTAGGAATAGAAATAATTGGATAGCCTCTATTTTAGCTCTTGCTTTGTGGGCGACCCTTATCTTTACTATAGTTTATCATTTGATTTCTACTGTTAAGTTTTCTAACTATCTTGTAGATTCAAATACTCCCATAGAACTTGAAAAAGTCCAAACTGCTGTCACATTGGTAGATGATACCGCTAAAACCCTCTATTCTTTTTTGGGGACTTTGGTAACTGCTGTCACTGCGTATTATTTTAAAACGGTTGCAGATGAGGGCAATAATAGATAAATCTTATCAAAAAGCGAAATCTTAAACAGAATTTGAAACCATTAAACCTAGTTGAAATTCTAATTTTCAGATTGTTTTAGTGGCAACTCCTTGATACATATAGCCTGAAACTTTAGGCATATCCTCTGCATAAAATTCTTGGATCTCAACTTGATTAAATTGAGTTTCAATTAATTGCTTCATATTGCGATTTAAGTGACAACCATCAGCAATAATTTTTTGTAGGGGAGTTAAACGATTTTGCCAAACTTGGATAGTAGCTTCATCACTTAATCCGTGTTCAATAAAATAGAATTTTTGTCCGGGTTTTAAAACACGATAAATTTCTGATAACGCTTTTTCAATGTTAGGAATACTGCACAATGTCCAGGTACTAACCACAGCATCAAAACTATTATCATCCATCGGTAAATTTTCTCCTCCTAACACTTTATTTTCAACAGGAATAACACTAGATTCAATCCTTTTTTTCGCATAACGATTCATGCCTTGATTGGGATCGATAACTGTTAATTTTGTTACGCTTTCTGGATAATAAGCAAGATTTAATCCTGTACCAAAACCAATTTCTAGAACTTCTCCTGAAACATCTTTTAATAATTCTTTTCTATACTCAGAAAAAGGAGAACCAGACATCATCATTTCAATTCCATAAGGAAAAATAACATCAGAATAAAAACCCATTTCATTTCCTCCTAAGTTAAAACTTTTGCTAATTCTAGATCAAAATAACCTTTGTTTGGGAAGTCACCTCTAATAACTGTAAAATTATTATGGGGTTCTCCTAAATTATTTAATACTAAACTAGCTAAAGAAAAATCTTGATTTTTTGTGTAATCATGTAAAGTAATTATTGTTTTTAAATTAGCTTGAGCAGCAGCTTGTAGGCCATGAAAAGAATCTTCAAAAACTAAACATTCTTCTGGGTTTAAATCCATCTTTTCTAAGACATAATTATAAATATCAGGAGATGGTTTTTTATCAGCAACAATATCCCCGGCCGCAATCACTTCAAACCAATGAGGATTTAAGTGTTTTTCCAATAAAGCTAAAGCATTGGGTAATGCGCTAGTAGTTGCGATCGCTAATCTTATTTTTTGATTATAAGCTTCTTCAATTAAGCGTTTTACTCCTGGACGTAATTGAATTTCTCCTGATGATAATAAGTCACAATAATGAGTTGTTTTTGCTTGATGAAGTTGAGGTATTAAGGTTTCTAAACTCTCCTTGATTTTAGGGTGATATTGTTGTATGTAATGTCTAATTCTTTCCTTACCCCCAGAGATTTCTAATAACTCACCATAGAGATTTTCTGACCAATACCAATTTAAATCAGCCTCAGAAAAAGCACGATTAAAAGCAATTCTGTGGCCATCTCTTTCTGTTTCAGCCAATGTTCCATCTACATCAAAAATTAAAGCTTTTAGTTGTGTCATAATGAATTTTATTTCATCAAAAAATTAGGTAATTAGTACCTGGACAAAAATAAACGTTAAAGTTGAGAAGAGGCAGAAGGCAATCCCCTATAACCCCTAAACTTAAGGGTTCAGCTAGGAGATGAAACCTAATATCAAATCTTCCTTCTAACACTCCCCACATTCACTTAAACCAATAGTTAAATGCTTAAGTAATTGTTGCTTAAAGTCCATCTACCAGAGGATGGAAATAGAAAGCAAAACCAATGACAATATAAGTTGCTAATAATAAAGTTCCTTCTAACCAATTAGAACGACCATCAGAACTAATAGAATTAGTAATTAACACAGCCACCGCTACAGACACTAATTCAAAAGGATTAAAATCTAAATCCATCGGTTGCCCTAAAAACCAACCAGCAATCACTAAAACTGGGGCAACAAATAAAGCAATTTGTAAACTTGAACCCACCGCTACCGACATAGATAAATCCATTTTATTTTTCATAGCAACAGTAACCGCCGTTGCGTGTTCTGCCGCATTACCAACAATAGGTAATAAAATCACGCCAGTAAATAAAGGAGTTAAACCCAAAGAGGAAGTGGCTTGTTCTAAAGAATTGACCAATAATTCTGATTCTATCGCAACCCCAAGAGTCACTAACAAAAGAATTATCACCCATTTACTAACATTAATATCACCGCCTTCTTCTTTTTTCGTTTCATCTTCGGCCGCTACCCCAACATCATAAAGATAAGCATGGGTTTTCATAGAAAATAATAAAGTTAAGCCGTAAACTAAAATTAAAACAATAGCCACAGCAACCGACAAATTTTGTAAAGTTTGTTCTTCAATACCAGTAGAAGTATATTGCACCGCAGTGGGTAATAAAATAGCGATGACAGCTAAATTCATAGAAGAGGCATTCATACGGGCCGCCACGGATTGAAATTCCTGTTCTTTGTAGCGAAGTCCCCCCAACAACATAGAAAAGCCCACCACCAATAATAAATTACCGATAATTGAGCCGCTAATGGTTGCTTTGACCACACCAATTAAACCTTCCTTTAAAGCCACTAATGCCAAAATTAATTCTGTAGCATTGCCAAAGGTCGCGTTTAATAGCCCTCCTAAATTGGGACCGACCACCACAGCGATTTCTTCTGTCGCTTGGCCCATCAAGGCAGCTAGAGGCACAATAGCCAAGGCCGCCATAATGAAAGTCAGGGTTGCTCCCCATTCTAGATATTCAGATCCTAGAGATAAAGGGATAAAAATCAATAAAATTGACAAAATAGCACTTTTATTCAGCATGATCGTCCTCAGCGATAGGTTCCGATTTTGAAGTCCGTTTCTTAGTTTAGGCCATCAATGAGCTTGACATCTTCTCGTAATCTCAAGTTATATGATAAAACTATTGCAATGCTTTAGTAATATTCAGTGTCTATTCATGAGCCAAGCTAACCCTCATAAAACTCAAGATAAATATAAGAAATCCTTGCCTGTAGTGGTTTATCAACCGGAAAGTCGTGTCAAGCACCCACTTCTGTTAGTCAAGGAAATGTGGTACGATTTGCTGGCTTCTCGTGATTTAGCGTGGCAACTATTTCAACGAAATATTCAGTCTCAATATCGTCAGTCTATACTTGGCATCCTGTGGATTTTCCTTCCTCCTTTAATCACTGCTCTGGGTTTAACGGTTCTCAGAAAAACGAATGTTTTGAATATAGGAGAAACCCCCATCCCCTACCCTGTTTATGTTGCTTTGAGTATGACTCTCTGGCAAACCTTCATTCAAAGCTTTAACAATACCATGGGAGCCGCTCGAAAGGCCAAACAGATGTTGATGAAATTGAATGTCCCTCCAGAAGCCTTTGTAATCTCGACACTGGCACAAATTTTATTTAATTTTCTCATTCAACTAATTCCCATTGTTTTCATGTTTGTCTGGTTTAAAGTAGCAGTCAGTTGGACAATTATTTTAGCTCCGGTTGCCTTTATCCATATGCTAATGTTTGGTACTGGTATCGGATTAATCTTAAGCCCTTTTGCTTGTCTCTATGGTGACGTTAATAGAGGAATCGGTTTTGTAAATAAGTTCTGGATATTTGTGACTCCTGTGATTTATCCTCAGCCTAGAGAGGGTATCTGGGCAATTTTAGTCGCAATTAATCCTGTTACTCCCCTATTAGTAACCACAAGAGATTTGATAATCACTGGAGACATTGCTAATATCTCAGGGTTTTGGATCGCTAGTGGTGTAGCCTTGATTACTACATTTTTCGGATGGATATTCTATCGCTTATCTTTGCCATTTTTGGTTGAAAGAGCCTAAATGATTAGAGTAAGCAAAAATTAAGGGAACAATCGGCTAAAAGAGGGTTTTATCTCCCTCTCTCTGATTGTTCTGGAACTAACATCTCTTTGCATTTTCAAACCTTTTATAACAAGAAAAAATACTATCAATTGAAAGTTTTTCCTCATGCCAATTTTCCATTAGTTATCATTATTTTTAATCACAAAACATTCCCTGATAAAACCCGGTCGTTAACAACGGGGTTTGAAAATAATTAGTTGATGAGTTAACCAAAAATCAATTATGATCATAAGTTGAACTAAATAATATTGACTACAGGGAAAATTTTGTGACAGTCAGAGTTCGGATCGCCCCTAGTCCTACAGGGAATTTACACATAGGAACCGCCAGAACCGCCGTTTTTAACTGGTTATTTGCTCATCATAACCAAGGCCAGTTTATCCTCAGAGTTGAAGATACCGATCAAGAGCGATCGCGTCCAGAATATACAGAAAATATTAAATCAGGTCTCGCCTGGTTAGGTTTGAGTTGGGATGAAGGACCCTTCTTTCAAACCCAACGCCTCGATCTCTATCGTAAAGCCATTCAAACCTTACTGGACAAAGGATTTGCCTATCGTTGTTATTGTACCCCAGAAGAATTAGAAGAGATGCGAGAGGCTCAAAAAGCCAAAAATCAAGCTCCTCGTTATGATAACCGTCATCGTCATCTCACAGAAGAACAACGTCTTGCTCTTGAAGCGGAAGGAAGAAAACCAGTCATCCGCTTTATGATCGATGACGATCGCGAAATTGTTTGGCAGGATCTCATCCGAGGTCAAGTTACTTGGAAAGGAAGTGATCTCGGTGGAGATATGGTGATCGCGCGTATTGCTGATAACCCAGAACAACCTTTTGGTCAGCCTTTATATAACTTGGCCGTGGTGGTGGATGACATGGATATGGAGATTACCCAAGTTATCCGAGGAGAAGATCATATTGCTAACACCGCTAAACAAATTCTCTTATACGAAGCTTTCGGGACAACCGTTCCAAGCTTTGCCCATACCCCCTTAATTTTGAACCAGGAAGGACGAAAATTGTCCAAACGAGATGGAGTGACTTCCATCGATGACTTCCGTAAAATGGGCTTTTTACCCCAAGCTTTAGCTAACTATATGACCCTCTTGGGATGGACTCCCCCAGACTCCACTGAAGAAATTTTCACCTTGACAGAAGCTGCTGAGAAGTTTAGTTTGGAACGGGTTAATAAGGCCGGGGCTAAATTTGATTGGGATAAACTCGATTGGATTAATAGTCAATATTTACACAAAATGTCGGGGGATGAATTAGTGGATCTTTTGCTTCCCTATTGGCAAGAAGCCGGTTATTCTCTCAATTTAGATAGCGATCGCCCTTGGTTAGAACAAATGGCTACCCTGATCGGTCCTAGTCTCACCCGTTTGAGTGATGCAGCTAAAGAAAGTGTCTTATTGTTTGGTGAAACTGTAGAATACAGTGAAGAAGCTATAGCCCAAATGCAGCAAGAAGGGGTTAGGGAAGTTTTGCAAGCTGTTTTGCAGAAGATTGTTGAATCTTCTCAGTTAACACAAGACGAAGCTAAAGATACCATCAAACAAGTGACAAAAACCTTTAAAGTGAAAAAAGGATTAGTAATGCGATCGCTTCGTGCTGGTTTAATGGGTGAATTACACGGGCCAGATTTAATTCAATCTTGGCTTTTACTTAATCAAAAAGGGTGGGATAAAAGTCGTTTGAGTCATGGCTTAGATTCATTATAATTGTTTCAACATCTCTCCATAAACCTTGGGGTGGGCAAAGCAGATAGGTATTTAAAGCCAGGAAAAATCTGAAATCTTTGCTCACCTTAGAAAAACAAAATTGATAAGGATCACATCTATATTTTCCTAATATCATAATTAACTCACTCTTAAGATTGTTATCATTAAGTAATGATAATTCTGTTGGATTACAACTTTCTAGCAATTATAGGTAGACCCATTAATGCGTAATCGTTAGAAATTTTTTTAGGATTGATTAGAAAATGGTATCAGTTTTAAAAATGTCTCTTTTCTAGGTTTGAGTCTCACTAACCTTCTGAGACTACCAAGAACTAAGTTCCAAAGATATCCATATTGAGGATATAGTTTTACCAAAAAAACTTCAGCTAAAACATACCGTCGGTTGGTGGTCTTATACTGGAATTCTGGAGGATTACTTTCTGTACGAAACTGTTCAGGAAAGGGTAAAATATGTCCAATAATGTCACCTTTCTTGACAAGGCCTTTCGTGTACAATTTAGCTTGCACTCCTAAACCAAGCAGTCGATCAGCACACCAAAAAGGAATATATTTGAATGGTCCGAAAAGGGTGAATAATTTAACCACATCATTAATGCACTCTTGGACTAAGCTATTTTTCCATACTTTTTTGTCAAAATTTTCTTGATGGGGTCCATGATGATCTTTACGATCTTTGATAAGACACAGCAAATTTAATTTATTTTCTAAAGGAGAAATAGGAACTTCTTGTAGAGTTTCTGTTGTTTCTAAATGTCGATCTTCTCCCCTTCTAACTTGAACGGCTTCTAAATTAGTAAATGGTTCCCATTCTTCTAATAGTTTTTCTTGGCTACCGTAAGGATAAAATTTTTGTCTAAGTTTGAACATATAGCTATTAGGAAAAATTCTAAAATATTCAAGAACAACCTCTTCTATTTTCGGGTACAAATATTCATCACAATTAATGGATAAAACATAAGTTCCTGACGCATTTGATACAGCGGTAATCCTTTGTATCACTTCTCCTCTGATGGGACTGGTGATTTGACGAATACGAGGATCATCATTATTCAGTAAGGGAACTTCAGGGGGATAAACCAAAATAAATTCAACATTTCCCTCAACTTTTGCCAATGCTTCTATCCAAACTTGAGGAACATTATCCCGCATAGGAATAATAACTGATAAGGTAGGTTTTTTCATTGGTTTAATATCTAGCTAAACTATAATACAATTAATTTTTTAATAGATTGTATCAATTTTATACATTATAATGCTTGCTCTGTCAAGGAATGAAACTCCTAATAATTTGTAAGCGTTGAATTAACTATTAAAAATCTCATATTTATATTATAAAAATTTACTCAAGTATCCTTAGGTTTCCTTAATCTTTGACCGTCTGTCTATGGAAAAATTTTGATATTTTTTCTAGCATTATTGAAACCACGGAAATTATTATCTGAAACTGAAACGATGAACAATATAGTTAAGAATTCCTTCAAGTTTTTGCTCTTAGTTACAGCCATGTTATTTTGTTTAGGTTTTTCTTCAGCGAGTGTAGAGAAATCAACAATTTCTCCTAATTTTTCTCAAGGAATTTACTATTTAAGACAAGAAAAGTACCAAGAAGCTATTGGGGAATTTACTCAGGTTATTAATGATAAGAATCAGTGGATTGCTTCTGCTTATAGTAATCGTTGTCTGGCTTATTTACAATTGAATAATAATCAAGCTGCTAAAAGAGACTGTCAAGAAGCTTTAGAGATGAATTCAGATAATGTTGAAGCTTATCTTAATAAAGGATTAGCTGATTATAGACTGGAAAATTATTCTCAATCTTTAGCTGCTTATCAAGAAGTTCTTAAAAGGCAGGAAAATGATTATCGTGCTTATTATAATCAAGGATTAGTCCATTTTCAACTAGGGAATTATCAACAAGCTTTAAATAGTTATAATCAAGCTCTAAAAATCGATGAAGATGATTCTTTGGAGCATAAAACATTGATTTATCATGATCGTGCTTTAGCCCATTTACAATTAGAAGATTTTTCTGAAGCGATCGCTAATCTTACCCATGTTCTTATTTTAAATCCAAAAGACGAACAAGCCTATTATCAACGAGGTTATGCTTATCAAAAATCAGGAAATTATCAGGCTGCTTTTCAAGATTTTACAGAAGCAATTACCCTAAATCCTCAGTTAACTACTGCCTATATTAACCGAGGAATTTCTGCTGCGATTTTAGGATTTCAGACGGTTGCTTGGCAAAATTTTAAAATTGCTCTTACTCAGTTTCAAGAACAAAATAACCAGACAGGTTATCAGCAAACTCTCAATTTAATGCGTAAATTTAAAAAAGTTACTTCTAATACCTATGAATCTCCTATTGGTTAGTAGAATTAATAATTAATTGACTAATATGTTGACTAACTAATTGATCGCCTAAAGAACTCAGATGGATATGATCTCGATATAAATCATCAATATTTTCCTGTTTACTAAAAATAGGTAAAAAGTCAATAAACGCTACATTATTAGTATCTACCCACTCTTGTAAGCGTTTTCTAGCCACTTTTTCATAATCTCTGGGTTCTGGGTTCATTTCCCGTTTAAGAGGGGTTAAAACTATCATAAATTGACTCTCATTTTCAGTTGTGATCGCTTTCATTTTATCGATCGCTTCTAAATTAAATCCTACTCGATCTCCTCTTTCTCCCATTATTTCTCCTAGTCCTGGGATATTAGGATTACGATAAAACACTCTTTCTAAAATTTCTTCTATGGCTAAAATTGGTTGTTTATCAGGATAACTGATATCTTTTCCTACTCTTAAAGGGGTGGGTTTTGTAGCGAACAAATCATCTGTATTGATTACTAAAAGAATTACTTGGGACTCAAAAGTTCCAAACCGTTTTAAATAGGCCAATTGATTTCTTGGTCCCCAAGAGTTGGCAGAAGCGTTTAAAACCTCTATTGTTGGTGATAGTTTCTTGTCAATTTCTTCTTGTACTAATGCAGAAATAGTTTCTTTTTGATCGGTCCACCAAGCACCATTAACAATAGAATCACCGATGAAAAAAAGTCTTATAGTATCATTTAAAGGACTAGATTCAATGGCTTCTGTCCGCATAGAATATTGATTAATAATCGTCAATTTTCCGAGACGACGAACCTTTTGATTAGGGGCTAATAAATAGCCAATCTCATCATCAGCGATATAAAGGGGACGTTTACCTAATCCTAAAAATAATCTTAAGCTGCCTTCAAAAATTAGGAAACTAATGAGAATAATACCAAAACTGAGCAAAACAATTTTCATCGGTTTAATAAGAGATATAATTGTAGAATACTATAGCAGATAAAAATTAGTTAGGACATTGTTTGAATCTGTCGCTGTCATTGGTGAGGTACGAGGAATTTCTACTAATGTCCTAACCATAATGCTTAGTGCTATAGAAGCAGTAAATCAATTAATGAAGCTAATTTTACAAAGCTTCTTCTAGGGTAGATAAAGGAATTGCTCCTGAAAAAACTTGACCATTAAAAATAAATAAAGGGGTTCCTTGAATTCCAATTTTTGCAGCAAGTTCCATATCTTTTTGAATGGCAAAATCAGCATTTCTACTATTGCGATCGCGTTCAAATTGCTCAATATCAAGATCCAAATTTTCAGCAAGTTCAATATAGAAATCTTCTCCTAAGCTGTCTTGTTGCGTAAATAAAGCATCATAATAAGGCCAAAATTTTCCTTGTTGTTGTGCGGCCCAAGACGCTTTCGCAGCTCCCAAAGCTTGAGGATGAATGCCAATTAAGGGAAAATGTTTATACACTAAAGTAACCTCATCCTGGTGCTTAGCAATAAATTCTTCAACGGTTTCGTAAGCTTTTGCACAATAAGGACATTGAAAATCAGAAAATTCTAAAAGAATCTTTTTTTGACTTCGAGATCCGGTGGTGGGTGAGTCAGCGATAATGGTTTGAGGATTGGTTTTCAGTTGTGATGCAAAGGACTGTAGAGCCTGTTTTTGTTGTTCTTGTTGTTGTTTTTGATAAGCTTGAACCGACTCGATCACGACTTCTGGGTTTTGACGAATAATATCTAAAACTGTTTGCTCCAGTTTAGGGTCAATAACTGCTTGTGCAGAAGGTACAATGATAGTAGGTGTCCAAGTCAAACCTATTATCAATAATAATGCGATGAAAACATTTAGTGCTTTTTTCATGCAGTCCTACCAGTTGAGTTAATTACCTTATTGACGGTATTATATTAATGCTCCTAAGTCAATTAACAACGAATTCAAACTAAAATTTATATTAAAATTATATGACTAAAACTATTACTGTACAACTGGATCACATCACTGCTTTAGATATTACTCCTGTCAAAGAAATAATTGAGCCAATATTAGAAAAAAATGCGATCGCTTCCCTAGAACAAAGCTTATCTTTTGACATTCAATATCCCCGTGAACCAGATGATCCTAGAGAACTTTCAGAAGTTCCTGAGATTCGTTTATGGTTTGTTCGTTTGGACACTATTTATCCTTGGTTTCCTTTTCTTTTAGACGCAAAAGAAGGAGATTTAGCTAGATATTCTGCTATGTTAGTTCCCCATCAATTTAACCGTGTGGAAGGGATTCAATACAACCCCGAAGCGTTAGAAATTTTTGTTATGAATAAGTTATTTGTTCTTTCTGACTGGTTACAAACACAAGGTCTTTATTCTCAGTTTCGTTTGCAATCTCTAGCGCAACTGTTTGGTTATGATATCGATGATAGTTTTTTTGCTATGATAAAAAAAGGATGAAAATACTCAATAAATTATAAATAAACTATTGATAATTTAGGTTGTTAAACTCAATAAAAACTAAGGTTGATCTATTGATTTGGACTGGTTGAACATAATAGGTTTGGGCTTAATAATATTAAGCCCCTACAATTAAACAGCAAAACAAAATTATGATACTGTACAATTGATGAATAAGTTGCCCGTTTTCTACCTAAAATAATCACCCGTAGGGGTTTAACACTGTTAAACCAACACACTGTTAAACCCCTACAAAATATTATTATCTTCTCATTATTTGACGATTTATTTGGCTTGCTTTTGGCGTTTAGATAATAAACCTACTCCACCCATTAATAATAACCCGAAAATGGTAGTAGGTTCAGGGGTAGAAGTAGTAGCAGCAGAAGAATATACAAGGGTTGAATTATCCGAGTCAACAACACCAGTAAATCCATTACTACTACCGGAAACGTTTAGCAAACTGCCAGCACCAGGTACATTCAAAAATAGTCCATCTGTCTCATTTGCTGCTGTAAAGAAACTGGTTAAAGGGTCAATTGTTCCTCCAGTGACGGTAAAGCTATTTACCGCTACGGCTAAATTGGCGAAAACATCAAAGGGAGTAGTATATCCCAAGGCAGCAGGTGCAGAAGTGACGAAAACAGAAGTTGCAGCAAAGGTTCCGTCCCCATCAGGTAATTCAATGGTTCCTTCTACTGTACCGTTAACAGGACCATCTTCATTACTGAAAGAGAAATCAAAAGTAGCAGCATTTGCTACATCAGCAGTTCCGAAAACCGTAGCAACAGTCAACAAACTTGCACCTAAGACGGTGGAGGGTAAAACACTGGACAGAGAAAGATTCTTAATCATGACAATTTCAAAAATTTACTAAAAAACATGAGTAATTCTACCCCCCCCGATTATTTTGTCAAGTTAATAGTTGATTAAGATGATTTATGCTGATTTTAGAAGGTTTTTAGCAGTTTAACAGCACTCACTCAACCGAAATATTGATACACCCAATTGAAGTTTACTCTTGTTTCTATTGCGCAACAGTTAGATATGAAGATGAAAATATAGCAGTCGCCAAAGCTATTAGGACATTTTTCTGTTCCCTGTTCCCTGTTCCCTGTTCCCTTAAAATATAATTTATGTGTCCTAACTAGCCTGTCTATTGCTATATTTGAGTTTGTTTCTATTGCGCAACAGTTGGAGATGAAGATGAAAATATTTGAGTTTGTTTCTATTGCGCAATAGTTGGAGATGAAGAAGAAGATATTTGAGTTGGTTTCTGTTGCGCAACAGTTGGAAATGTCAATACTCCCCACACTTACTCAATTGAAAACTGCTATCAATTGCAACATTCCGTTAAAATTAAGGTCAATTTTAAGATGATCAATTATGTAGCGATCGCAGAATATGAACTCATTTTTAACAAAATATCGTCTCAAGTCCCCCCTAGCTTGGGGTTTAGCCCTTGCCTTTAGTAGTAGTCTCTTAGCCGGTTGTAATAACCCAACCCCCACCGACACCGGAACCACCCCCACAGCCAGTGGAAATGGGCTGAAAATAGGGGCTTTACTACCGGTTACAGGGGACCTCGCGTCCATCGGGGCAAATATGCCAGAAGCCGTTAAATTAGCCGTTGAAGAGATTAATGCTTGTGACGGGGTGAACGGTCAACCAGTTACCCTAGTTACCGAAGATACTCAAACCGACCCGGCTGCCGGTGGTGCAGCCATGACCAAACTAGCTGAAGTTGACCGTGTTGCGGGTGTAGTTGGGGCCTTTGGTAGTAGTGTTTCTGGTGCTGCTGTGGGTATTGCAGCGCAAAATAAAGTTATGTTGATCTCTCCAGGAAGTACCAGCCCGGTATTCACCGATCAGGCTAAAAACGGTGATTTTAACGGCTATTGGGCGAGAACCGCCCCTCCAGATACCTATCAGGCCCAAGCATTAGCAGCATTGGCCAAAAAACAAGGCTTTAACAATGTTTCTACCGTTGCTATTAATAATGATTACGGGGTAGCCTTTGAGCAGCAGTTTGTGGGGGCGTTTGAGAAGTCAGGGGGTGAAATCCTTTCTAAAGATAAACCCGTCCGTTACGATCCCAAAGCTGCTACCCTCGATAGTGAAGCAGCAGCCGCTTTTGCCGATAACCCCGATGCAGTGGCAGGGGTTCTTTACCCAGAAACCGGCAGTATTTTATTACAAGCAGCCTATAAACAAGGTTTAAGCGAAGGAGTTACCGTTTTATTGACCGATGGAGTTTATTCTCAGGACTTTGTGGAACAGGTGGGCAAAACTCCTGATGGTAGCTTTATCTTAGAAGGAGCATTAGGAACGGTTCCTGGTGCTGATGGTGAAGCGTTAGAAGCTTTTACCAGCAAATGGAACGAGAAAACGGGTAAAGATGTTACTGCTTTTGTTCCTCATAGTTGGGACGCAACAGTATTATTGATGTTGGCTGCCGAAGCTGCTAAAGCTAATACAGGGGAAGGAATACAAAGTAAAATCAGAGAAGTGGCCAACGCCCCAGGAACAGAAGTTAGTGACCCCTGTGAAGCAATCGCGTTAGTTCGGGATGGGCAAGATATCAACTATCAAGGGGCTAGTGGTAATGTTGATATTGATGAAAATGGAGATGTTGTGGGTAGTTATGATGTTTGGACAGTGAAAGCAGATGGGACTACCGAAGTTATTGATAAAGTGAGTCCTGCGGAATAGTTTTTCAGCCAACCTCGTCGTTAACGACGGGGTTTGAATCAAGTCAGAAGTAAACTGATATCTTGCACCAGTACAGAAAAACCAAATCAAGAAGCCTAGAAAATCAATTATCAAGCAGTTACAGTGAAAATTAATCCTGTTGCCCGTTCCCTGTTCCCTGTTCCTTCTCTAAACTAGCTAATTTTATCGAAGGTGCAAGATGTGAGTAAACCTATCCTAACCATAACGATTGGCCCAAGGATTGGCCGTTAGTCCATGGGCGATAATGCTTAAAAGAACAGTACAAGTAACTGTGGTTGTTAAGATATTACCACTCGGCAAATTACTATTAAGGACAATAACAGCAAAGACAATACTTGCCAGTCCTCGTGGTCCAAACCAACCCATAAACAGTTTACTTTCCAAGTCTAAACTAATATCAAAGAGACATAAAAAGACAGGTAAAATACGAACTATTGTTAAACTTAAAATCGAATACAAGATAATTGGGAAAGTAAGTTGTCCTATATATTTCCCTACAGAAGTTACTCCAAAAACAACCCAAGTCATTAAAGACATAGCATTACCAATTCCCTCGGAAACTTCTATCATTTCATGCTTATAAACTTTAATCATACTGCCAAAGAAAAGTCCACCCACAAACGAAGCAATAAAACCACTTCCTCCTAAACTTTGTGCAGTAGCAAAACAAGTAAATGCGATGGCAGGAAGAGAAATTTGTCGCCATGTTTTTGTAACCCAATTTTTTCTGACAGCAAAATGGCCTAATTGTGCGCCAAAAACGGCAATACTTGCCCCTACTAAGCCACCAATACCAATTTCTTCCACAAATAAATGCACCACAAGCTCAGATATACCACCTTCCATATTTCCAGGAATTACAATAGCTAATAAAACGAATAAGATAGGCACACAAATACCATCGTTTAAGCCACTTTCTACATTTAAAACTTGCCGAATTTGAGCAGGAACTTTCGGATTACTAACTACTGCTTTTCCCAAGGCCGCATCAGTCGGGGCTAACATAGTAGCTAAAATTCCTACTTCCAGCCAACTTACATTAGGAAATAACAATTTACCTACACCTACTCCAAAAATAATGGTAATAGGAAGTCCGATTAACAGTAAGCGAGATGGTAAACTCAGGCTACTTTTAAGTATTTTTAAGTCAGCACCAGAAGCATCTGAAAAAAGCACTAAAGCAAGGGTTAATTCAGCCAGTAAGCGAACTCCCTCGGATTCAATATCTAATGGTAAGATGTTTAGCCCATTTTGTCCCGATAAAAACCCAAAGACAACATATACCATTGCATCGGAAATAGAAGTGGATTCTAATCGTCCTGCAACGATACTATAAATAAAAGTAAAGGCTGCAATTATTGCTAAGATTTGATATAAACTTTCCATATATTAACTTTTTATATAAAACAAAATTTGGATTTTTCTGCAAAAAGTATCATTACTATGAAGATACTGAATTAATTAATCCCCCTGAGTATATCATAGAAAAATTAGCTGTTCTAGGTTAACTATGATAAATTAGTAGCGATGGTAAAATGAACTAAAATATCTGATTCATTTATTATTGATAGAAGGGGACATATGGGACTCAAATGGTGGTTTAAGTGGTGGACAATCGCAGGATTCGTTGTTTTAGGAATTACAGTTTTAAGTGAACCTCCTCGGTTATGGTTTTGGTTAGCTATTTTAGCAGCTTTAATTATTTATGGTTTTGAACGAGCTTTAAATGAAGATAAATAATTGAGAATGTTAATTCGTCAATTCTTGCAACTCTGATGCGATCGCTCTCAGTCCATAAATAGTAGCAGACATTCGTTTAATTTCACTAGGATTAATAGTAGATGAGGAAATATCCTCTTCAGAAATTTCTGTTAAGCGATCACTGATAGCTTGATTTAATTCTGATAAGTTATCTAAGGGAGTTTCTAACAGTAATGAAGATGAAGGTATGATAGTTTTACTCACAGTTTTAAAACTAACGTTAGTCGCTGTAATCAAATTATCTAGTTCTGTTTGTATGCGCCAATGAAGATTATCGTTGTCTCCTCCTTCTAAATTAATTCCTAAATTTAATACCAAACGAAAAAGTGACTTTATCTGCATAATTAGACTCTTTCGACGCTGATATGATGTTTCATCTACAAAGGGTAAAAAAATTTCACTTTCTGCATTTTCTAGTAAAGATTCAATTCCATTAATTTGCTTAGTTATATTATTAATTAATTGCTTACGAAATTGTGTATTTTCCATCAACTTTCCTTGTTTATAATCATTGATAATTTGTTGGTAGAGTTGACTAATACTTGCTATAATTTTACCCAAAGCAGGATCGATCTTTTCTACATCTCGATTCGGCCAGAAAGCAATATTAACAATAATTCCTACAATAGAACCGAGAAAAATGTTCCAAAATCTTAAGCCAATATATTCAAAGGGTTCATTACTGTAAGATCCGCTTAAGGCTATGATAGTAACAATAACCGCAAAAGATAATAAACGCTTCGGTAAATTAAACCAATATCCTGCTGTAATTAAGCTAACAATTCCAATAGGAAGACTAATAATAGAATTACCTTGGAAAGCAACAGTAACAATCATCCCAAATGATGTCCCTAATAAAGCAGATTTTAGTTTATCTAATACATAACTGATAGTATCCCCTGCAATGGGATGAATACAAAGTATAGAACCATAAAGAACATAGTTCATATTTCTGGTGTGAAGTGCATTACCAATAGCAAAAGCAAGGGCTGCACCAAGGGCAAGTTTTATAATATATATATTGCTATTCATAATTATTTTATTTATTATTTATTTGTTGAAATTTTAGGGTATTGAGGGACTGATTAATGATAACTTGAGTAGAAGATTCTTCTACTAAGGTGATACTTTCAGAGATGGTTTTAACTAAACCTTCTAAACTATATTCAATTAATGCGACATTGAGACGACTGATTAAATCAAAAGACTGAGTTTCTCCATTTTCTCTCATTTTATTTAAGTGATTTTTCCATCTTTGAAGATTAATATTAGGATTAGGTAATAACAGATTTGAAGTAGGGTTTAAAGTTACATTTGCTAATGTTAAGAGGGTTTCACTTAGAGTATCATTCAAGGGATAAATATCAGGTTTTATTCTATTTAATAGGAAATTATTTTTATTTGTATGGATTAATTTTCTTAATTCTTGTAGATGTAAAAAAGTTTTCTTTTGAAGTATAATCAATTGCTCCCATTTTTGTTGTTCTGTTACGGACAAACTATTAGTCATAACAGCAATTTTTAATGCTTTATTAATGCCCTTTATCTGTTTTTCTATTTGCAAATTTTGGGAATTAATTTTTGAATCATCTTCTTCAAAACCTAAAGCATCTTGACTTAAAATTTCTAAAGTACCAAAGAGTTGACTTACTTGTTTTTCTACAATTTGACTACTATATACCGGCCAAAAGAAACTATCAACAAATAGCCCAAAGGCAACACCTACTGATATTAAGACAAGCATATAAACAAGGGTAGTATAGGGTGAAGATGAGCGAAGAACTGCCATTGCAGTGAAGATTCCTATGGGAGTTAAACCCAGATTTACTGCAACTGGTATCCAATTTTTAATCCCCCATCCTGTTAGTAAAATAAACAAAAAAACGATAACACTATTGATATAAGAAAAGCTGGCAATAAACGCTGCTAAAATAGACGCAACTGCCATAACTAAGAGCATTTTTTTAACTATAAACCTTTTTAATTCAATAGGATCTGGAAAAAGCAAAATAACAACAAAGACAAATAAAGGTCCAAAAAAACTTAAGCTGGCCTGAATATCTAGTACCAGTGCAACACTAAATGCTAGTGGTATAGCGATCGCTAATTTAATTAATTTGTATCGATAGACTTTATCCATAGATATAATCTCATTTAAGAATCAAAAAACACAGTAACAACAATAATAGGTGTCGTATTTGGATTATAATCACTCTTCTGTACTTGATAATGATGGTAAGACAAAAAATGGTTATTATCATGTCGATAAATTTATTGGTGTCGGTGGGTTTGATAACGTTATAATCCCAAATAAATGCACATTATCACTCATAGACGACTCAAAGAATTTTGGGAAAAACATCCAAATGCTCAATCAAGTCTACAAATATGGTATTCCCGCACCAGAGAAGCAAGATGGGAAAATTTCAATCAGCTACGTAATATTTTTCCTCAAGCAGATCAAGTGGGCAATCTAACCGTCTTCAATATCAGTGGGAACAACTATCGCTTAATTACTCTGATAGACTATAGATATCAAAAAGTTTTTGTTCGTGCCGTCCTTACCCATGCAGAATATGACACAGACAAATGGAAAAAAGACCCTTGGTTCTCTTAAAAATCAAGCTTACCTGAAATTATTACAAACTTTTCCTCCTCGTCCTATTGCATCAGAAGAAGATTACCAAGCTACTCAAAAGGTTGTTGATAAATTAATTGATCAAGGCAGTTTAACCACCGAAGAACAAGATTATTTGAATGTTTTAGGGTGTTTAATCCGAGATTATGAGGATCTTTATTTTCCCTTTAACTAAGTTTATAATTTAACGCTGATATATACCTGTTATCCACCGTAAACTAGCTATTGCATAACTAATAAGCGATCGCTCTTGAACAGTCACCCGTACTTCACCTAATGCACCTTCAACAATCTGGGTGTTTGGCCCCTCGCTTTGTGTCCATTCATAACCAGAGGGATTATCAGGATTTTGACGTAATTCTAGCTCAACCTGGACAACAGGAAGGTTTTGCGCCCTCCCATTATCAGGAATGGTGTAGGGGACAGGATTTTGCACTAATGCGTTAGCTAACTCTGAATCGCCGACAATACTTGCTACTTCCTGCACAGTTACGGTTTTAGAGGAAACGGCAGTCACTGTGGAGGGAATCGCACCATATTCCTCACGCACACCCCCAAAACGTCGATTTGTGAGCAAATGGGGAGTCATTTTACCTACCATTCCCTGACGAATACGGTTTGCATCTTCTGGGGTGAAAAAGGCGTAAGCAGTAGCTATCGGTTTATTTTTACTGTCCATTATCTCTGGGGTATTGACTCGTAATGTTCCCAACGCAGTCCCTACTTGTATATATTCTCCTGCATTTCCACTAACGGTTACTACTGTGCCATTATAAGCAGAAATTACTAAGCTATCTTTGGCTATTTTGGCTTTGAGGTTATCAATATCTCGCTTTAAATTATCAATGGTATTTTGACGCTGCACATTCGCCTGTAAGTCGGTTAATCTTAGGTTAGCTGAATCTGTACGAAGTTTCTCTAGTTGAGCGCGTAAATTTTCATTTTGTGCGTTTAAATTGATGTTTGCTGAGGCTAATTCTTCTTCCACTGAGCTTAAATTTTCTAGCTGTGCATATAAATTAGTGCGTTCATTTTGGCTTTGTTGTAATTGGTTTTCAGAATTAACAATTTGGAAGCTTAAAGGAGCAACTGCACCTTCTGCGATTAAATCAGTATATGCTTCAAAACGGCGTTGAGTTAAGTCAATAAATTCATCGAGTTGAGTAATTCTTTCTTGATAAGCTTTACGTTGTTTTTTGACAGCAATAAGTTTAGTTTGATTGGCTTCAATTTCTTTAACATTGGCTGCAACTTGTTGAGGAAGAGAAACACTTTCTAATTGTAAAGTTTGTTGCTGCAAGTTACTACGAATTGTTTGAGCATTACTAATAGCTAAATTTTCTGCTTCATATTCTGCTAATTCCTCTTGTTGGTTGCGGAGTTGTTCTTGTAAGTCCGGAAAATCTAGAACAGCAATTACCTGTCCTACTTTAACACTATCACCGGGTTTAATCCTTATTTCTAATATTTGTCCACCTGTTCCTCTTGGTTGAAAAGAAATAATGGATCGCGGTTGAATTAAAATAGATTGACCAATAACACTGGTAGGAATACGTCCTACTACAGTCCACCATCCCGTTAAACCAACTAGGGTAATAGTTGGTAGTAGACGAAAAATTACATGGGGTTTATACGTTTTAGAAGGGGTTAAGGTTTGTTGTCTTTTTTCTTGAAATGTTGTCATTTTTAAAATTATAAATTACGATTCACATTGTATTAAGTTAATATCCTAATGCAATACTAACCGAATTGCAAGAATTATCTATTGATATAGAGAAAAAATAGGCGGCAATAGGTTATTTTTAATTTTTGGCTATAGTTGAGAGATAGATTTAATATTTTTCCTCAAGTTGACTATATCATTGAATCTCGAATAAAAACACTTATTTTTGTAATTTATATTTCAATCAATCACCATGAATCATTAATTTAAACTGTAATATTTAGACTATTTTCTACACTATTTGCCTCTGGTTAATCAGAAATAGTTAAATAAAGAATATCCTCTTGTTCAAAATATTTCATTTTTGGGTTATTCATAAATAGTATATATCTCAGTTGCTAAGGGAAATCTAATTTGTTGCCGTATCGTTGATCAACGCTATAATGTAAGACCCAAGGTAATCATTAAAATAACAAATTGTTACATTTGGGTGTAATTATTCATAATTAATCTAACAATATTTTACTATGTCTTTCGTTGGCCTACATATACACAGTGATTATAGTTTACTCGATGGTGCGTCTCAATTAAAAGCTTTAATTGATCGTGCGGTAGAATTAGAAATGCCAGCGATCGCTTTAACAGATCATGGAGTCATGTATGGGGCGATCGAATTAATTAAAGTCTGTCGAAATAAGAGTATTAAACCCATTATTGGTAATGAAATGTACGTTATTAATGGGGATATTGAAGAGAAGAAAAAGTATAAAAAATATCATCAAGTTGTCTTAGCTAAAAATACACAGGGTTATAAGAATTTAGTGAAATTAACCACACTTTCCCATCTAAACGGAATGCAAGGAAAAGGTATTTTTGCCCGTCCTTGTATCAATAAAGAACTATTAGAAAAATATCACGAAGGTTTAATTGTTACCAGTGCTTGTTTAGGGGGAGAAATACCTCAAAGAATTTTAGCAGGAGATTACAAAGAAGCAAAAGCAGTTGCTAAATGGTATCAAAAATTATTTAAAGATGACTTTTATTTAGAAATTCAAGATCACGGTTCTGTTGAGGATAGAATTGTTAATACTGCTATTGCTAAAATTGCCCATGACTTAGGGATTAAAATTGTGGCGACTAACGACTCTCATTTTATTTCTTGTTACGATGTAGAGGCACACGACGCATTATTATGTATTCAAACTGGTAAACTTATTACCGATGAAAAAAGACTTAGATATAGTGGCACAGAATATTTAAAATCTGCTGATGAAATGCGGTTATTATTTCGGGATCATCTTACGGATGAGATTATAGAAGAAGCCATTAATAATACCTTAGAAGTTGCAGAAAAAGTTGAACCTTATAAAGATATTTTGGGAGAACCCCGTATCCCAGACTATCCTGTTCCTGCTGGACATAATGCCGATAGTTATGTAGAAGAAATAGCTTGGGAAGGATTATTAACTCGTTTAAAATGTCGCTCTCGTAGTGAAATTCCTGATGACTATCGGGAACGGTTAGAATACGAACTAAAAATGTTACAACGGATGGGTTTTTCTACATATTTTTTAGTAGTTTGGGACTATATTAAATATGCTAGAGATAACCGTATTCCCGTAGGGCCAGGAAGGGGTTCAGCAGCCGGCTCTTTAGTTGCTTATTGTTTAAAAATTACTAATATTGATCCAGTACATCACGGACTATTATTTGAAAGATTTCTGAACCCTGAAAGAAAATCGATGCCTGATGTTGATACAGATTTTTGTATCGAAAGACGAGACGAAATGATTAAATATGTTACTAGAAAATATGGAGAAGCTAATGTTGCTCAGATTATTACCTTTAACCGCATGACATCAAAAGCAGTGTTAAAAGATGTGGCCAGAGTATTAGATATTCCCTATGCTGAGTCAGATAAAATGACAAAAATGATCCCAGTTTCAAGAGGAAAACCTGCTAAATTAAAAGTCATGGTTTCTGATGAAACACCAACCCCAGAATTTAAAGAAAGGTACGAAAATGATCCCGTTGTTCATCGTTGGGTTGATATGGCAATTCGTATCGAAGGAACTAATAAAACCTTTGGGGTTCATGCAGCAGGAGTCGTTATTTCTTCTGAACCTTTAGACCAAGTTGTTCCCTTACAAAAGAATAATGATGGGGCAGTGATCACTCAATACTATATGGAAGATTTAGAGTCCTTGGGATTATTAAAAATGGACTTTTTAGGTTTAAGAAATTTAACCACAATTCAACGCACTGCTGATTTAATTAAACAAAATCAAGGGGTAGAATTAGACTTAGATCAACTGCCATTAGATGAAAAAAAAGCATTAGAAATTATTGCCAAAGGAACTGCAAAAAAACTACCGCCTGATGTACAAAAAACTCATAAACTATTAGAAAAAGGAGATTTGGAAGGCATATTTCAGTTAGAATCATCGGGAATGAAACAGATTGTAAAAGATTTAAAACCATCGGGAATTGAAGATATTTCTTCTATTTTAGCTTTATATCGTCCCGGTCCTTTGGATGCCGGATTAATCCCTAAATTTATTAACCGTAAACATGGAAAAGAAGCTATTGTTTATCAACATAAACTATTAGAACCCATCCTAAAAGAAACCTATGCAGTATTAGTTTATCAAGAACAAATTATGAAAATGGCGCAAGATTTAGCCGGTTATTCTTTAGGAGAAGCTGACTTATTGCGTCGGGCCATGGGTAAGAAGAAAATTGCAGAAATGACCAAACATCGAGAAATTTTTATTGATGGTTCTACAAAAAATGGTGTTCCTCAAGCTATTGCAGAAGATTTATTCGAGCAAATGATTAAATTTGCCGAATATTGTTTAAGTTATGAAACTGAAATTTTAACCGTTGAATATGGACCCATGTGCATTGGGAAAATAGTAGAAGAAAACATCAATTGTACTGTTTATACAGTAGATAAAAATGGTTTTGTTTACACTCAACCTATAGTCCAATGGCATAATAGAGGAGAACAAGAAATATTTGAATATGTTCTAGAAGATGGTTCAAAAATTCGAGCAACTAAAGACCATAAATTTATGACAACAGATGGTAGAATGTTACCCATTGATGAGATTTTTGAGAAAAATTTAGACCTTAAACAAGTTACTCTATAAATATTTTTTTTGGAAGTGTTTTTATCGCACTATCTATCATAGAGATTCTGAGTACCTCGGAATGACAATTAAAGTTATAAACTTATAGGTGATTCAAAAGAAATAACAGGTTCATTAGTGGTAAATTTAAGTCCATGACTTATTAACTCATCAGCTATTTGTCTTTTCGATACTTCTACCATTCTTTCTCTTAATTCGATAGAACTTTCAGTGGAACCCAAAATAAAAAATGTGATTCTCGCACGACTCAATTTCTTATTAGGATGTTCCAGAAAAATTGTACTTGATGTATCAGGTTCTACACCAAAAAATGAGTTAATATATTTATTATTAATTTGCTTAACCAAAGATTTTTCATAGTCATTTAAAATATTATCAAAATCTAGATATATTAAGATCATAACCTTTTTTCCTCGGGTCACATTTTCAATTTGCCACTCAGCCATTTTTGAGTTTGGGACAATAACAAGGGTATTTTTTCCCACTGTTCTAATTTTAGTTGAACGTAACCCAATAGACTCAACTCTACCAAAGGTTTTATCATTATCTGGAAGGCGTATATATTCCCCTTGAATAAAAGGTTTGTCTAAAAAAATAATCACAGTTCCAAATAGTTGTTGTAAAGTATTCTGTGCTGCAAAACTAAGGGCTAAACCACTAATAGAAGCGCCAGCTAATAAACCAGTTAAGGGAACCCCGTATTGATAAGCAAAAATAGACAATGAAATTAGACCAAATATAATATTAAAAATTGTTTCAAGAGCAAGAAGAATTTCTGTTGTATCTCCGCCAATTTTTCTAAATAAATTGATTCCATATACTTTGATCAGTTCTTTAGAAATTCTCGAAAAAATCCAAATAATAAAAATAACAAAACTAAAATTAATTAAGAAATGAAGTAAAGTAGGTAATTTTTCATTTTCTTTTAACCAAAACCAAGAACAATAAATTAAAATCCAAGTTCCTACTCTGTTAATAATAATCTTATTTTCTCTAATTAAATTATTATAAATAGTATGACGTTGCTGAGAAGGAAAAAACCATAAACCTAGAGAAAATAATCTAGTTATAGATTGACCAATTATTACAGATAACATAACCAACAGACAAAAGATTGCCAACTGAAAAAAACCAGAAGTCACTAAAAATTCATAGATGGACTGAATGATTTTCATAACTATTTTATGAAATTATTTTATATAGAAATTTCTGAATTAATAAAAATACTATCAATAATTTTGTGATTAATACCATGTTCTAATAATTGATGACGAATATTTTCTCCAATAATTTTTATTATTTGGATACGAAAATCTCCGGGGTTTTTATCTTTCAATGGCATAAAATATTTAATTTGAGCTTGAGTTATTTTCTCATTTTTGTCATTAATAATATCTTCAAAATCAACATGAATATTCCGAGATTCTACTTCATTTTTAAGACTAGATTCAGTAATTAATTGACTAACAAAAGATTTTTTACTATCAGATAAACATTCAAAAAAGCTCATTTTAATAACATTAATTAGCTTACTAGCCCCTGTAAAATTTTCGATATTAATTTGAGTTAAATAGTTATTGGGAACAACCATTAATGTACCCTTTCCAGAAGTACGAATTTTTGTAGAACGTAATCCCATAGACTCAACTTTCCCAAAAGTTCCATCTGGTAAACCGATATAATCACTAACCACAAAAGGACGATCCAAATAGAGAACAATTCCTCCTAATAATTGTTCCAATGTTTTTTGAGCAGCAAAAGCGATCGCAACACCACTAATTCCTAAACTAGCAATTAAACCAAATATATTAATTTCATGAGCTTGGGAAAAAATGGTAATAATAATAAATAAAAATACAAAAAAAGTTAATCCTTTAGCAACAATTAGTAAATCACTATTTAACTTTTGTCCATTTTGAGTAATCTTAGTCAGATAAATAGTAAAAAAACGCTCAATTAAACGATAACCTATCCAACTAATTACCAGAGACACCGATACACCTATGGGAAACTCAATAATATTAATTGATTGGAGTTTAGGGACTAAACCATGAGTCACTAATAAAATAATATCAGCTAATAACAAAAGAATAATTGACTGTAATAAAGCTTGATCTGGATTAATTATTCGTTGGTAAATCTCTTGAGTTTCCGCAGTAGCTATACTCTCTCGGAAACTCACTAATAAACGGAGTATTTGGGGCAAGGCAATGATTACAAGAATAATCGCTAAACCCACAGGAATTATCGGCCAATTAGTCAATATTTTCTCAAAATTAAACATAACCCCATACCCAAATTATCTTTAGGAAAAACATTAATTAAAATGTTTCTATTGATAGTACACAAATTAAAGTAAAAAATAGCTTTAATGGTTAACAGAAGATGGAATAGACAATGAAAAATTATTGGCTTTTTCTAACTGAGAAGCTAAACGAATTAAAGTTAACTCATCAGCAGGTTTTCCTACTAATTGAACTCCCACCGGCAAACCCTTTTCATCCTGTGCCATTGGTAAAGTCATTGCCGGTAAACCACTAGCATTAAAAGCAGGACAGGGCGCAATCCAATTCATAATTTTGTCTAAAGTTTCTTCCGGTGATAAATGGGCCCATTGTCCAACTTTAATCGGTTGATGTAAATATACAGGTAAAAGTAAGACATCAAAATCTTCAAAAAAAGCCACTAATTGACGGGAAAAAATCTGTATTTTATGAACAGCTTGTAGATATTCTCCTGCACTTAACCCTTGTTCATGAAACCAATTATTCAAAGGACTCAATAGATTTGAAGGCACTCCCGATGCTCCAATACCCGATTGCCAAATCTTGACAAATGGATCAATTAATTCCTCCACTGATGGACATTTAATTTCTAAAGAATGACCCAAAGACTCTAATAAATTAGCAGTTTTTTCTACTGTTTCTTTAACAATGGTTTCGCTGTTTGTAAAAGGAGGAATATGATCACAAAAAGCAATTTTTAAAGAACGAGACTCTTGTTTTGTTGCCTCTAAAAAAGAGATTTCAGGAGACGGCAACCAGTAGGGATCACCAGGAATATAACCCGACATAACATCTAATAAAGCTGCTGCATCAGCCACCGTACGAGCTAAAGGACCGTTACTAGAAATCCCACTTTGATAGTCTCCCACCGGCGCATTAGATATCCTTCCTCGGGTCGGTTTTATCCCCACTAATCCACAACAAGCAGCCGGACCACGAACCGAACCCCCACCATCAGAACCTTGGGCAATGGGACACAAAGCAGCCGCCACAGCAGCAGCAGCCCCTCCACTCGATCCCCCTGGCGTATAGTCTAAATGCCAAGGGTTACGGGCAGGAGAAAAGCCTGGAGGTTCCGTGTATGGAAATGACCCCAGTTGAGAGGTTGCAGTCTTCCCTAAAATGATAAACCCTGCTTCTTTCATCTGCATTGTCACCCCGTCATCATAACTAGCAATATCCTCCTTAAGGGCAGCCACACCGTAACTTAAAGGCATCCCTGCCACTGCGTTTAGGTCTTTAATAGCAGTGGGAACACCAAAAAAAGGAGGCAGACTATTGGGATCAGATGTCTTAATTAATTGTTCAGTTTTCTCTTTGGCCTCTTGGAACGCCGTTTCAGCAGCAACATGGAAAAAACTGCCCAGTTGGGGGTTATATTTTTCGATTCTTTTTAGATATAGTTGGGTTAATTCTAGAGGAGAAATGCTGCGATCGCGGATTAATTGCGCTAAGTCTAACGCAGGAGTAAAGGCTAAATCAAGGGAGTCCATGGCAATAAATGGTATTTAATTTGGGTTGTTAAAAATAGGGAGATTATTTTTTGTCATTATAAGGTTGACATAATTTAATCTATCATGTTAGCTTGTGATTTAGCTGGCCAACTTTAATTAAAGGATAGAATGATTTAGTAATCATTAATTAAAAATATATAAGTTGACTTAATCCTTGTTTTTTGTTTTTAACCTCATTCAGTAATCCTTTTAGCTATTTATAGAAATTTGATGACTAATTTAGAGCAGTGGCGCGAAAAAAATCTCTCCTACTATAAAGACATTGAGGAGTTGTATCAATTTTTTGTGCAACCGAAATCCGATGTTTTAGAGATTGGTTCAGGAACAGGTCATTTACTCAACTCAGTAACACCTGATATGGGAGTAGGAATTGATAGTAATTCCTTAATGGTAGAGTTATCAGAGAAAAAGTTTCCTGACTTAAAATTATTAGTGGAAGAAGCCGAAGTATTTCAACCTGATCAGGAATTTGATTATATTTTAATGGCTAATACTATTAGTTATTTAGATAATATTCAAAAAGCTTTATTGAATGTTAGAAAAGCCTGTAAGCCTTCTACTAAAGTTATTCTAACCTACCATAATCCTGCTTGGGAATTAATTTTGAGGTTGGCAACCTTATTAAAGCAAAGAATGCCCATTGACAACCTCAACTGGTTAAGTTATGGAGATATTGAAAATCTCCTGGATCTTGAAGGATTAGAAGTTATTGGCAGAGGAAAACGGATGTTACTGCCGAAGAAAATACCATTATTATATCAGTTATTTAATAAATATTTAGCTCCTTTACCCATTATTAATGATCTTTGTTTAACCGAATATGTTATTGCTAGAGTCCAGACAGATTTAAGTCAAGCACAAGAGAACATACAAAATAGTACCTGTTCCGTGATAGTTCCTGCTAGAAACGAAGCAGGAAATATCGAAAGTTGTGTAACTCGAATGCCCCGTTTAGGAAAACATACCGAAATCATTTTTATTGAAGGTAATTCCAGTGACAATACTTGGGAAGAAATTAAGCGAGTTCAAGCTAAGTATGGCGAGGAATGGGACATAAAAATTGCTCAACAAAAAGCTAAAGGAAAAGGAGATGCAGTTCGTCAAGGTTTTGCCATGGCCACTGGCGATATTTTGATTATTTTAGATTCAGATTTAACCGTTAGACCTGAAGATTTAGTTTACTTTTTTGAAGCAGTCGCATCAGGTCGCTGTGAATTTGCCAATGGTTGTCGTTTAGTTTATCCTCTCAGTGATGAAGCGATGCCTTGGTTAAACCGTATGGCAAACCGCTTTTTTGCTTGGTTACTTTCCTATCTTTTAAATACAGAAATTAAAGACTCTTTATGTGGAACTAAGGTATTGTCTAGAGAAAATTATTTACGCATTGCAGAAAACCGTTCCTATTTTGGAGAATTTGATCCCTTTGGAGATTTTGACTTATTATTCGGAGCTGCAAAACTAGGTTTAAAAATCAAAGATATCCCAGTGAGATATGATCCCAGAACCTATGGAAGTTCCAATATTCAGCATTTTAAAGAAGGCTTAGTTTTATTAAAAATGTGTCTGTATGCAGCGAAGAAAATCAAATTTCGTTAATTAATTCACTTTCCTGTGTAGCCGTTTATTTAGGAATTTATGAACCAGAAATCATAAGATTAAAATGATACAATTTTTTCAAAAAATATTGCTATTGATTTATAGTATTGTTAACAAAACAGGTCTTCTCGAAACCCCTTGGTTCAAAAAAATTTTTAGATATTGTTACTTTTTATATAAAAAATATTTTGAAGATCCTTTTTTTGGACTTACCCAGAAATATCCTGATATTTTTCAAGGAGGACACATACTAGATATTGGAGCTAATATTGGCTATACGGCGACGATTTTTTCTGATATCATGAGATCGGAATTTCGAGTATATGCCTTTGAGCCTGATAAAACTAATTTTTTGACACTACGAGAAACTATAAAATACCATGGGTGTATAGAAAAAATTATTCCCATTCAAGCTGCCGTGGGAGAAACAAAAGGAAACATAGAATTATGGCATAATGACAATCATCATGCTGATCATAGAATAGCTACCAAACAATACCAAAAAACGGGCGTTGATCTTATGCAATTGACTAAAGTTGCCTTATGGTCTGTAGATAGTTTTGTTGAAGAAGAACTGAATAATGAAGCCATCAAATTTATCAAAATTGATGTTCAAGGGTACGAATTTCCTGTTTGTTCAGGAATGGAAAGGACATTGAATAATAATCCTGATGCTGTAATTGTTCTAGAATATATGCCAGAAAGTATGACTGAGTTAGGGTTTACACCAGAAGCAATTTTTGGCTATTTTGAACAAAGAGAATATTTAATGTATATCCTGCATCAAAAAGGAAATCTCGAAAAAGCCAGGAGTGGTGTTATCAACGACTTAGTTAAAAAACGAGGTTATATCGATTTAGTATTTAGTAAAACTAGCTTACAATAAGTGTTAATTATCTGCCACAGATTATGGAACTATGAATTTACTAAAATCAGACAAAACACTCCCTATTTTTTCTCAATCATGGCTCTATACCATAGGAATTTTTCTCATTGGATTAACCCTGTATTTTTCCATTCTAAGCATTGGTATTCCCGATAAACTTGTTTTTCGTTTGTTGACTTCTGACCCAACCATTCTTTCCTTTGTAATACTAAGCCTATTATATTTTGCCTATCGTCCTTCGGGTTGGTTAGGGACATTGACCAGTTTTACTGCTACCTTAACCCTATTTGCCACCCAATTATCAGGGTTCTGGCGTAGTGGAATCAATTTAACTGCCTACATGATGTCAGGTTTATTAACCATGACGGATACAACAGACTATTATAATAGTGCTTTGAAACTATTAGAAGGAGGAACTTTTGGTGCAGTCTCCTCTTGGCGGCCTTTAGCCCATGGGGTTTTAGCCACTTTACTAGGGTTAACTCAACAAAACCTACAACTTACCATTGCTTTGTTAGTTTTAATGGTTGCGATCACCTCTTTTATTTTAGCGCGTGAAATACAGCAAACCCAAGGAACTGGACCAGCAGTAGTTTTAATAGTAATCATATTTTTATATTATCGAGTTTACCTTGGTACACCTTCGACAGAAGGCTGGGGCGTAATATTAGGAATGGTTGCTTTAGCCTCCCTATGGCGTGGAGTTTGCAATTCTCAAAGTCAGCTTTATTTATTGGGAATTTTTCTGTTGACATTAGCTTTAAATACTCGTGCAGGTGCTTTTTTTGTTTTACCTGGCTTAATTTTATGGGGTAGCTGGTTTTTTCGGAGAAACGCTCGTTTTTCCAGTTCCTTAATTCTGGGGGGTTTTAGCCTTGTTTTTTTAGGATTTGTAGTTAATTCTATAGTTTTCAAATTGGTAGCTGCTCCTAATGCTACCAGTTTCTCTAATTTTTCTTATTCTTTGTATGGGTTATTGGTTGGAGGAAACTGGTTAACGGTTTTTTCTCAACATCCAGGGTTAGGGGATATGAATGACCCAGAAACAGGACAAAAAGTTTATCAATTAGTTTGGGAAATTTTACGCAGTGACCCTTTTAGTCTGGTCAGAGGAATTTTTCGGGCCTGGAAGATGTTTTTCTGGGATGATTTTGTCTTTGATTTTATTCCAGGGGCCGAACTTAATAAACTAAATATCATCCTACAGATATTAACTGTTATTGGGGTTGTCAAACTCTACCGTCAGCGCAACACACCTCTAGCTTCAATGGTCTTAGTGGTCTCCCTGGGCATTTTCTTTTCCATACCTTTTATTCCCCCTTGGGATGCAGGAATGCGTCCTTACATGGCTACAGTACCCATGATTGCTCTTTTACCAACTTTCGGTGTCAGTGCTATAGTCGAAAAAATGTCATGGCAACCACTGTTGAAAATCCCCCAAAAGCAAGAACCTGCTTCAATTTTATGGATAGGTGGACTGATGTTTGCATTACTGACCTTTGGAGGGGTGACAAGTACAAAATTGTTAAGTAATTCTCCTCAACTTCCTCAAAGTTCTTGTCCCATTGACCAAGAAACTATCTATTTTAGGCATAGTCAAGGGTCTATGATTCATCTAGTCCCAGACAGGGGGAGACAACAAACCAATTTACCTAATATTCAACTCAGTACGTTTAACAGGGCATTAAGGCATTATGAAAAAGAATATGGACATCATTCTGGGGTTCCACAATTAAAAGAAGAACTTTCTCAACTTCCAGCTAATACAACAATTATTAATAAAATTAACTTGCAAAATGGCAAGACCAATTGGATTATTGTTCCAGACTCTCTCATGCCTAAAAGTCAAGAAATCGTAACAGCTTGTGGTCAATTTTCTCCTTTAGCCACCGATACTACACAAAATGGTTATTTAAAATTTGTTTTTTATGTTGATAGTATCCAAGAAAATCAAAGCTAAATTGACAACTTAATGTTCCACTTTGCTAGTTCCTTGCTAACCTAGAGAAATATGTAAGGAGTGCAACGGAATTATTCATGCAAACGCAAGATACGCTAACGCAAAAACAACCTTTATCCCTCAAAGATGCTATCACTGTCAGTCAAAATTATTTACTGTCTTTACAATATCCTCAAGGGTACTGGTGTGCCGAATTAGAGTCTAATATTACCTTAACGGCAGAAACGGTTTTACTCCATAAAATTTGGGGAACAGACCACACCCGTCCCTTACACAAGGTAGAAGCTTATTTACGTCAACAACAACGGGAACATGGGGGTTGGGAACTCTTCTATGGAGACGGTGGAGAAATTAGTACCTCCGTAGAAGCATACATGGCCCTGCGTTTATTAGGTGTTCCGCAAGATGACCCGGCTTTAATTCGCGCTAAGGATTTTATTATTAGTAAAGGAGGGATTAGTAAAACCCGAATTTTTACTAAGTTTCATCTTGCTTTAATTGGTTGTTATGACTGGAAAGGAATTCCTTCTATTCCCCCCTGGATTATGTTATTTCCTGATAGTTTTCCCTTCACTATCTATGAAATGGCAAGTTGGGCGAGAGAAAGCACAGTTCCCCTAATTATTGTCTTTAATGACAAGCCTGTTTTTGCTGTTGATCCTATTTTTAATCTGGATGAATTATATGCAGAAGGTATAGAAAATGTCAAGTATGAATTGCCTAAAAATAATAATTGGGGTGACATCTTTTTAGTAATAGATAAAGTCTTGAAATTGGCTGAACAAGTTGACTTAGTTCCCTTCCGGAAAAAAGGACTAAAAGCAGCCGAAAAATGGATGTTGAACCATCAACAAGAAACAGGAGATTGGGGTGGAATTATGCCCCCAATGTTAAATTCTTTACTGGCTTTCCGTACCCTAAATTATGATGTCAATGATCCCTCAGTTAAACTGGGTTTTGAAGCAATTGATCGCTTTTCTATCGAAGAAGATGATACTTATCGTTTACAAGCCTGTGTTTCTCCTATATGGGATACAGCTTGGTGTGTACGAGCATTGACAGATTCTGGTTTAGAGGAAGATCATTTTTCCTTAGTAAAAGCAGGAAAATGGTTATTAGATAAACAAGTCCTGGAATATGGAGACTGGGCGGTTAAAAATAAAGCAGGAAAACCCGGCGGTTGGGCGTTTGAATTTACCAATCGTTTCTATCCTGATCTCGATGATTCTGCTACGGTAGTTATGGCATTAAACGGTATCAAATTGCCCGATGAAACTAGAAAAAAAGCAGCCATCAATCGCTGTTTACAATGGATAGAAACCATGCAATGTAAAGAAGGTGGTTGGGCAGCTTTTGATCTGAATAATGATCAAGCTTGGTTAAACGAAGTCCCTTACGGTGACTTAAAAGCAATGATCGATCCTAACACCGCAGATGTAACTGCTAGGGTGGTGGAAATGTTAGGCAGTTGCGACCTAGAAATAGAAAGCGATCGCCTGAATAAAGCCCTCAATTATCTTTATAAAGAACAGGAAAAAGATGGTAGTTGGTTCGGTCGTTGGGGTGTAAACTATATTTATGGAACCAGTGGAGTATTATCAGCATTAGCTGTTATTAATCCCGAAAAACATAGAACCCAAATAGAACAGGGAATTAACTGGTTATTAAGCTGCCAAAATAAAGACGGAGGATGGGGAGAAACCTGTCGGAGTTACAATGATTCAACTCTCAAAGGAAAAGGAGTTAGTACCCCTTCCCAAACCGCTTGGTCCCTCATCGGTTTATTAGATGCAGGAGAAGCTTTAAATAAATTTGAAACTGATGCGATCGAACGAGGAATTAACTATTTATTAGATACTCAAACCGAGGAAGGAACCTGGGAAGAATCAGAATTTACTGGAACTGGTTTCCCTTGTCATTTCTATATCCGTTATCATTTCTATCGTCATTATTTTCCCTTAATTGCTTTAGGACGTTATCAAAAATTAATGGTAAATAGATAAGTAGTTTTTCCTTGTTTTAACTCTTTCCAACTCGTAGGGGTTTAGCATTGCTAAACCCTTAACTTTTAGCTAAAAATATTGATATAGCGTTTCTCAGTCTAGTGAGGTAAACTTAAATATCTAATTCCTAACTCCGAACTCCTAACTCCGAACTCCTAAAACTAGAAAACTGTGTACCTCACAAGTATGAGAACTGCTATATTAATCTCCTCGTAAGCGAAGAAAGATATTTTCAACGACTTCATCTCGATACTCAGAAAGAGATTTTTGACTGCCATTCTTCAAACAGTCTCGAAGATATTCTTTAATTCTCTTAAATTGTGATTCTAGATGACGATTGTAAAACTTTTGTCCACAAGCAAACTCATCAAAGTCTGAAGGAACTTTAGTAAATACACCTACATCTTTGACTTCATCTAAAATATGATTAGTGATATTAATATAATCATCTTCTCTAAGAATCACTTGACAAACAGCCATAAAAATTTTTCCTAAATCCATCCATTCACTAATACGATGAAAATATAAACTTCTAAGTTTTGAAACATTAAATTTGTCTTTTATAGGCAATTGATCTTCTGTATCAAGCTTCAATGTATTACACTTTCGTTCTAATTTATTTGTACCTTCGAGTTTAGTGCATCCTTGAGCAATTGCCCAACTACTAACAAAATAATCATAAGATTCTTTGACCTGTTTCTTTCTCTTTTCCTCTATGTTTTTCTCAGATTTATCATCAGATTTATTAGAATAATCATCACAAAGTCTAATCATTCCTAACACAAAAAAGTATAAAGATGAATGCTGCCCAAATATATCTACAACTTCTGATTTAGAATTATTTGTCTTTATAGGACGTTTAATTAATTTAGCATCAATATCATATACTTTAACGGCATTCTTGTTCTTATCTTTATCCTTATCCTTATCCTTATCCTCATCCTCATCCTTATAATCGATAATTAAACTCAAAAAAGGTGGTAGCCCAACTGTTAAGTTTAAATCAGAAAACTTATTGTTATTTCTAGAAAATAGATTATCTGTATAATCTCGATAACATTCTTCACTTATCTCTTTGTAATTCAGTAACGCCTGATTAGTTAATTTCTTTGCCCAATCAATACAAGTTTTTCTATCAAATCCTTCTTGTTCATCCCCAATATATCCTTGCATTAAGTAACACCAACTTTGATATAAAGAAGCTTGACCACATAAATAAGAATCACCACCTCTTGGTGCATAGTAAACTCTTGCTTTACCAAAATCAACAAGAGATGGTAATACATTAGTAGCAACTCCTTTTCGTAAAAATCTAGGAAAATATAAAGATAGTCGTCCCCTCATAATATAAATTTTTGTCCAATGATGATATAAGGGAGATAGATTACCTTGAGCTATTTCCCCAAGTCTAAAAAATTCTAGAAACCTTTCCCTCAGTTCATTTTCTGCTTTTTGTAAATAGTCTTGACAATCTTTCACAATTTCTTGTCTTGTTTTGTTTATTTCATCCTCATTACATAAAAATAGATATTCAGCCCGGCATAAATAATAACTTGCTTTAAGAAAATGACTGAAGTGTTGCTCATGACTTTCTAGTTCTTGTAATTTATTTTCTGCTTCCTTAACTAAACCTTCAGCAAGATATCCTTCTATAATACATAACTTTGCTTTGTAAGCAGTTTTAGTCCACTTAGTCCATTTAGTCCACTTAGTCCACTGTCGTTTATCTTTAGCATCCCATTTTTGTACAAACATCACCTGAAGTAATAATAATCCAAGATATTCAAAACCTCTTAAAAAAGCTAAAGTGCAAAATGGTAATGCACCCTGATAACACTCTAAAATATTTTTCTCTAGATGTTTTTCCATAGCTAATAAAGAAAAAGGATAAGAACGTAAATATTTTTTACCTATCGATAAATTTTTATTTTCTTCAATACGATTTTTTAATTCCTTTAGATATGTATTTGGCTCAATTCCTGTTTGTTCAATCAACTTTAAACGAGCATAAAACCCTGAAATAGCAATAGATTCAACTAAATCAAATCCAACATATCTACCTTCAACGATATCTAATCCTTGAATATACAAGTCAAGATTAAATTTATCTTTATCTCTTTCCAGTAAATATTGTACATCTTCTATCTCAACTAATCGTCCTCTTGATTTTGACAAAACAGTTGCTAAAGTATCTCCACCAAATAATTGATCTTCGATAAAGACTTCTTGCATTAGAGGAAAATACTGACTTAAACAGGGAATATCCCATAATAAGGCACGATTAAGGGCTTTGCGAACTAAGGATAAAATACTCGAAACCCCACTTATTTCTTCAAAAAAATCTATATTCTCATTATCATATTTAAACCGAAAATAAACTTTAATTTTATAGGCATGATATTTTTTAAAAATTGAATAGGTTTCTTTTGTTGCTATCTTGTCATCGTCATGCTCTAATAAATCTTCATTGATTAAGTTATCATCTCCATCAGATTCAAATGGAAGTGGACCCACTTTCCCTACTTCTAAATATTTAAAACTTATGGCTATATTACTATTTTCAGAAACGGGAATATTCTCAATAATATTAGATGTTAACTGCTTAATTAATTTGTCAGGTAATTGAAACTCCCATTGTTTTTTATATACTTTTTCAAACTTCTGATTGAATTCTCTGTCTAAAATTTTATAAATCTGGTATCTTCCAATTTCTAAGCCTGATCTAACAGCTATTACCTGAATTTCATTTTTAACTTTCTCTTTAATTTTTTCTAGTCTTTCCTTATTTGTTTTATTATTTTTCCAGTCCTCAAATCTTTGATTAGTATCTAACTGTTCTTGTGCTTCAGACTCCGAATTTTTCTCGCTTTGATTTTTAGATAGGTTAGGAGAGCTTTCAAATAATCGCTCTCTAATAACTTCTTCAATTAAATTATCAAAATATTCTCCCTGAATTGTTCCTACAATTAAGTTTGTATCTTTTTTTTGTTTTTGTATATTAATATAGTCATCTGCATATTTTTCATGGGGAAAACTTGTTGATTTATCAGATGATGTGACATAATCATATTCTGTATCAATAAAATTTTCCCGAATATAAGTTTTAAAATCAACAGGTAAATTTAACTTTTGTTTTTCTTGACGAGAAAGCTCACAATATTTTCTAATTGCCCGTATTTTATCTATTTTTTCTAATCTCTTCGGAATTAATGAAGTTATTGACTCATTCTTTTCATTATCTATTTTTTCTGCCTTAGTATTCCAATAATTTTCTATACCCTGAAGAATCTCAACGAGTCGACTTAAGGATAATGAAGGTAATGCTGGTTTGTCATCGTTTTGATCATATAGATTAGAAAGAATTCTCTCCACAAATTTCTGACCGCTTCTATCTTTTTGATAGCCCCAAATTAAAGCGATATCTTTCACTGCTGGTTTTCCTTGTTCATTCTTAACGTTACTTAGTTTAAGAAGAAACCAATACACTCGTTCTTCTCGGTCACTGTCTTCTTGTGATCTTGATACAGTTGGCATAGTTTTTCTCCTTTGTAGTTATAGTCGATGCTAAATATAGTCAAATAATCAGAGTTATCTCTTTATTTGTGACCTCGTTAGCTCCACTTATTTGTACGGAATACCGACACTTTGTCTCAAATCATTGAAAGCCCTGTTTGTTTATAACTTTAGTCAACACACTTAAAAGTTTTGTTTGGCAGGGCTTTCCGTTCCTCATTATCTTTTTTGTCACTTCAAAGCTATTCCATTATTTTGCGACAGAATGTCGATTTTCAACAAGTTTATTTTTATGATAATTGTAGATTGATTTTTTTTTTGCGACAATAATTACCAAATAAGTCGATTTTTAGTCAATTTCTTTCTCCTACCTTACTCACAAAGAAAGGGAGTAAAATGAAGAAAAGTAAGTCATATTGGCATTTTAAGCCTATTCTGATTCTGCGACAAAAAGTATAATAACTGCAATAAAAGTCAATTTTAAAATCAAAAATATTACACATTGTCTCAAACAAATAGCCTTAACCTTGACAAATTTGACAAAAGATGAGCTCCTTGGTTAGAATGAAGGTGCGAACTTACAAACTTGAAACCAAGGAGCTTAATAAACAATGCACTTTAAAGATACCACAGAAATTTTCAACCTTGTAAGAATTGTCGTTACGTTTAGCAGTTTTGTTTTGGCTTTATGGCAATGGCATAATAACTTTCATTAGCAAATAAGGGGAAAACATCAATAGACACCCCCAGAAACTAACCTCAAACTCTTATTTTCAGGGTTTGAGGTTAATTATTGGAGATATCTAATATTTTTTCATAACCACGTTACTCAACTCGTAGGAAGACGGGGTTTTAAAACCAATTTTTTGATAAGATAAAATAGTTTTGATAAAATATGTTAAAAGTTTTAAATATGTTTAAAATAGCCAAATTATTCCGTTTTAAACGTTCAAATCTTTTATATTTAGTAATTTCTCTGGCTATTCTTTTATGGTGTGTGAGTGTGGGTTGGGGGTTTACCCAAGCCTTAGCAGCAAAACCTAGCCACATCTTAGCGCAATCTCGATCGCTACCTCCTCTTAACCCAAACCGTCCCACGGTTGAAGCAGGAAAAGAACTCTATGTTTCGACTTGTGGTGGCTGTCATATTCCTGTTCCAGCAGAGGTATTACCTACAGAAACCTGGCAGGAACTTTTAGAGAACCCTCAGAAACATTATGGCACTTCTGTCCCTAATATGATTCGTCTAACTCAGGTATTAATCTGGGATTATCTCAAAACCAATTCTCGACCTATTTTGCAGAGAGACGCGCCAGTTCCTTATTATATTGAACAATCACAGTATTTTACTATTCTTCATCCCCGTGTAGAGTTTACTGAACCCATCACAAGTGAGAGTTGTGTACTCTGTCATACAGGAATCAAAGACTTTAACTATCGTACTTTAACCGCAGAATGGGAAGATTCACCGTGATGGGGAGTGGGGGGAGATGGGGGGAGACGGGGGGACGGGGAGACTGGGAGACTGGGAGTGTGGGGAGATGGGGAGATGGGGAGTGGGGGGAGTGTGGGGAGTGGGGGGAGATGGGGAGATGGGGAGATGGGGAGATGGGGAGATGGGGAGATGGGGAGATGGGGAGATGGGGAGTG